>JABBNW010000240.1 GCA_019352115.1 Pseudomonadota bacterium | reverse complement strand
TATGCCACAGTCCGCCCACCTCGACAGGCGTGACGCCGCCGACCGGGCCGCGCGACCAGCCCCGCCGCCCCCAACCGCGAGACAGCGACCCCGTGACCCTCGACCCCACCCCGCTCGCCAACGCCATCGCCCGCCTCCGCGAAGGGCTGCATCGCTACGAGCAGGACCGCGCGGACGAGCAGATCCGCGACGGCCTGATCCACCGTTTCGAGCTCACCTACGAACGGGCCCACCGCACCCTCAAGCGCCGCCTGAAGGAAACCGCGGCCGACCCGGACGAGATCGAAGCCCTCGCCTTCGCCGACCTGATCCGCGCCGGCACCGCGCGGGGCCTGCTGCGCGGCGATTGGTCCACCTGGCGCCGCTTCCGCGACCTGCGCGCCCGCACCAGCCACACCTACGATACCAAGGTGGCGCTTCCCGTCATCGCCGCCATCCCGGAATTCCTGGCCGAAGCGGACCACCTGCACGCCGCCCTGTCCCGGCCGCATGCATGAACCCGCCCGGAACGATCGCCCTCTCGCCCGATCAGGACCGCCTGGTGCTCGCCATCCTGCGCGCCATCCTGCCGCCATCGGCCACGGTCTGGGCCTACGGGTCCCGCACCACCGGTCGGGCCGGCCGGTTCTCCGACCTCGATCTGGCGATCGACGCCGGCCGGCCGCTCAGTGTCGATGCGATCGCACGCCTGCGGGAAGCGTTCACCGAGAGCGACCTGCCGTTCCGGGTCGATGTGCTCGACTGGCAGGCGATCGATCCAGGTTTCCGCCAAGCGATCGCGCCCGATCGTATCGCGCTGGCCCCGCCCGCCATGGCGAGGGGCTGACGCCGGCGGATCTTGCCCGCATCGACCGCCAAGGTTGCCCGCCCCGCCGCGCCGTCCTATGGCCCCGACATGACCCACCCCTCCCCCGAAGCCGAACTCCGCCGCCTGCTCGACGTGATGGCCGCCCTGCGCCACCCGGAAACCGGCTGCCCCTGGGACAAGGTGCAGGACTTCGCCACCATCGCCCCCTACACGATCGAGGAAGCCTACGAGGTCGCCGACGCCATCGCCCGCCGCGACTTCCCCGCGCTGGAAGACGAACTCGGCGACCTGCTGTTCCAGGTCGTCTATCACGCGCGCCTGGCCGAGGAAGAAGGCCGCTTCGCCTTCGCCGACGTCGCCCGCGCGATCGCCGACAAGATGATCCGCCGCCACCCCCACGTCTTCGGTGACGAAGCCACGCGGGAGGCCGCCGCGCACACCTCGGCGTGGGAGACGCAGAAGGCGCAGGAGCGGCAGGCCCGGGCGGAGATCGGCATGCTCGCCGGCGTCCCCGCCGCCCTGCCCGCCCTCACCCGCGCCGAGAAGCTCACGAAGCGCGCCGCCCGGGTCGGCTTCGACTGGCCCGACCCGGCGGCGGTGCTCGACAAGCTGGAGGAGGAAGCGGGGGAATTGCGCGCCGAGCTGCCGGGCGCCGATCCGGCGCGGCTGGCCGACGAACTGGGCGACCTGCTGTTCGTGCTGGCCAATCTGGGCCGCAAGCTCGGGCTCGACCCGGAGGAATGCCTGCGCGGCGCCAACCGCAAATTCGCCCGCCGCTTCGGGCAGATGGAACAGGCGGCCGAGCGCGGCGGGCGGACCCTCGCCGAGCACACCCTGGCGGAGATGGAAGCCGGCTGGCAGGCGGTGAAGGCAGGCGAACGCGGCGCGTAGGCCAGGTTCGCACCGCGCCGGTCAAAGCCCGAGTTGCAGCCGGACGACGCGGCACACGGCCTCCAGATCGTCCGGTCCCAGCGCCCCCAGGCGCCGCCGCAACCGATGCTTGCTGGCGGTGGTGATCTGGTCGGCCATCGCCTTCCGGCGCTCGCCATCGAGCATGATGAGGGCTTCGGCCGGGTAGAGGCGGCCGACCTGGCTGGAGACCGGGACCACCTGGACCCGGTTGAGCAGGGCGTTCACCGTGTCGTTGCTCACCACGACCGCCGGGCGGGTTTTCCGGATTTCCCCGCCGAGCGCGGGATCGAAGGAGACCAGCCAGACCTCGCCGCGCTGCGGCGCGGGGTCAGGCGCCACGACGGGATGGCTCGTCGGCGACGTCCCCGATCAGACCGTCCGTCCAGGCCTCGGCCGCTGCCTCGCGGCCCTCGTCGGCGGCCATGGCCGCGTAGCCGGCGGCGAGATCCCGGCCGACGACATGCGGGCGGGCGAGGTCGTTGAGGAAGCGGCTGATGCGCCGGCGGCCGATGACGTGGTGCAGGCCGTCATAGACCTCGGCGTCGATCGTGATGGTGAGCTTCTTCAACATGGGCGGCCTCCTATACGTATAAGAATACGTCTGGCGTGCGGCAATGCAACCGGACCGCCGGTCGGCCCGGAACCGTTGTCCTGGCCGCGGGACGCGTTTCGGATCGGTGGCAGCGCCGGCCCCTCTTGCCGCGGCGGCCGCGCGGCGGGATCATCGGGCCATGACCTGGTCCATTCTGGTACGCGATCCTGCGACCGGCGCGCTCGGTGCCGCCGTCGCCTCCCGTTTCTTCGCCGTCGGTGCGCTGACGATCGCGGTGGAGGGCGGCGTCGCCGCGCTCTCCACCCAGGCGCTGGTGAACCCGATGTACACGGTGCACGCCCTGCCGCGGCTGCGCGCCGGGGAGGACCCGGCCGCGGTGCTGGCCGCGCTGGTCGGCGCCGATGCGGGGGCGGACCAGCGGCAGTTCCACATCCTCGACGCGCAGGGGCGGATCGCGCAGCACACCGGCGCCGGCTGCATCGCCTGGGCGGGATCGGTGCGCGGGACGGACATCTCCGTCGCCGGCAACATGCTGGCCGGCCCCGCGGTCGTTTCAGCCACGTTGGATGCGTTCGCCGGCGCGACCGGCTCCCTCGCCGAGCGGCTGCTGAGCGCGATGGAGGCCGGGGAAGCCGCCGGCGGCGACAAGCGCGGCAAGCAGGCGGCGGCGCTGAAAATCTGCTCGCGCGATCCGTATCCGGACCTCGATCTGCGCGCCGACGACCATCCCGATCCGCTGGCCGAACTGCGCCGGCTGCACCGGATCAGCCTGGAACGCTCCGCCGTGTTCCGCCGCTTCCTGCCCGGCGCCGACAACGCCTGCGGCGTGCTGGACCGCGCGGTGATCGAGGCGGCGATGGCGCGCGAGGCCCGTCCGCCGGGCACGTAGCCGCCGCCTCAGCCCGCGGCGGGAAAATCGATCCGCACCCGTAGCCCCGGCGCGGCGTCCTCGGCCGTCGCCGTGGCGCCGTGCAGTTCCGCCACCGCCGCGACCATTGCGAGACCGAGGCCGCTGCCCGGCGTCGTGCGGCTGTGTTCGGCGCGGAAGAAGCGCTCGAAAATCCGCCCGCGCTCGGCCGCCGGCACGCCCGGTCCGTCGTCGGCGACGGCGAGCGCGATGCGCCCGGCGGTGCGCTCCAGGGTCAGCCGGATGGTGCAGCCGATCGGGCAATGGCGCAGCGCGTTCTCGATCAGGTTCGCCAGCGCCTGCGCCAGCAATTCGCGGTCGCCGACGATCGCGATCCCCGGCGCCGCCACGCAGGCCAGGTGGTGGCCCGCCGCCTCGATCGCAGGCGCGTAGGCCTCGGCGACCGCGAGGACCAGCGCCGACAGATCGACCGGGCGGAAGCGCGCCCGCGACCCGCCCGCCTCCACCTGGGCGATGCGCAGCACGGCGGCGAAGGTCGCAAGCAGGGTCTCCGCCTCCGCCGCCGCGGCATCCAGCGCGGCGCGGTAGTCGGCCACCGTGGTCGCCTCGCTGCGCGCGGTATCGAGCTGCTGCAACAGCCGCGACAGCGGCGTGCGCAGATCGTGCGCCACGTCGGAGGACACCTGGCGCAGGCTCTCCATCAGCGCCGCGATGCGGTCCAGCATGTGGTTGAGCGTGCCGGCCAGCCGGTCGAGATCGTCGCCCACCCCGCTTACCGGGATGCGCCGGCGCAGGTCGCCCTGGATGATCGCCTCCGCGGTGCGCCCGATCGCGTCCACCCGTTGCAGGAAGCCGCGGCTCAGCAGCAGCCCGCCGCCGATGCCGAGCAGCACCACAAGCCCGGTGGCCCAGGCGAAGGCGCCTAGGATCGCCGTCTCCGCATCCGCCGCCCGGCCCAGATCGTCGCCCACCGCGAGCAGCACGCCGCCGCCGAGCGCGGTCACCAGCGCCCGCACCCGTTCGGGGCTTTCGCCTTCCTGCTCCGCCTCGCCGCGGCCCTTGCCAAGGGCGAGGTCGATCCAGCCCGGCCGCGCGGCAAGCCGCGGCAGCGCGCCGGCGAGGCGACGCCCGTCCGCCGCCTGCACCCGGTAGGCCAGGGTGCCGGCGCCGCGCTCGCTCAGCCGCACGTCGTCGATGACGCGGGCAAGGCCGTCCACCCGCGCCTCGGCCACAAGGGAGGCGGTTTCGGCGCGAATGCGCACCCGCATCTGCCGGTCGAGCGCCGCCTGCGCGATCCAGAACACCACGCCGCCGAGCAGCACCGAGGACAGCGCGAACAACAGCACATAGAACGCGAGCAGCTTGAAGCTCGCGCTGCGCCAGAGGCGCGGGTCAGGCCACGGGATCGGGCGCACGAAGGAGGTAGCCCGCGCCGCGCACGGTGTGGATCAGTTCGGGATCGCCGCCGCGATCGAGCCGGGCGCGCAGGCGGCAGATATGCGTATCGACCACGTTGGTGATCGGGTCGAAATGGAAATCCCACACCTGTTCCAGCAGCATGGTGCGGGTGACGACCTGGCCGGCGTGGCGCAGCAGCACTTCCAGCAACTGGAATTCGCGCGGCTGCAACGGGATTCGGGCGCCGCCGCGGGTGACAATGCGCTGGCCCAGGTTCATTTCGAGATCGGCCACCCGCAAGGTCGCCGGCGCCTCCCGCAGCGGCGGGCGGCGGGCGAGCGCCTGTAGCCGGGCGAGCAGTTCGGCGAAGGCGAACGGCTTCACCAGGTAGTCGTCGCCGCCGGCCTCCAGCCCCTCCACCCGGTCTTCGAGCCCGGCGAGGGTCGTCAGGAACAGCACCGGCGTCTTCACCCCGGCGGCGCGCAGGGTGCGCACCACCGACAGCCCGTCCAGGCCCGGCAGGCGGCGATCCACGACCAGCGCGTCGTAGCCGGTGTCGTCGGCCAGGAACAGGCCGTCGCGGCCGGTGGCGGCGTGGTCGGCGACGTGGCCGTGCTGGGACAGGCCGCGCAGGATGTAGCCGGCGGTCGCTTCGTCGTCCTCGATGACCAGCAGTCGCATCGTCGCCTGCCTCGTGGGGGATCGGGGCCGGGGCGGCCGGGATGACGGTCGCCCCGGCCGGTGGGGAGATGGGCCGATGGAGAGGGATATGGGCGCGGCGCGGCCCTGGGACGAGGCCGCGCCGTCGGCACGTCCGCCGACCGATCAGAGCGCGAAAAGTCATCGAACGCGCGCAAGACCACTCGCCGAAATCACTCGGGTTGCGGGCAATTTCGGCGGCGCGCGCGCATTCCTTCGCGAACTCTCAGTCGGTATCCGCGCCGGCCGGGTCGTGATGCCCGGACCCGGTCGCGCGGGTGGCGAGCACGGTGCCGGTCTGCGGATCGATCAGCACCGTGCGCACGCCCTGGTTGCTCGCCACCTCCACGGCGATGCGCGCGGCGCCGTTGCCGTTGTCCACTTCCGCTCCGATCGCCCGACCGCCGGCGCTGTGCTCGGCGATGCCGATCGCCTGGCCGAGGGAGATTTTCGCCGCGGCCATCACCGCCGCGTCGCTCCGGTCCTCGTGGCTTGCGGCGCGGGCGGTGCCGGCCAGGCCGACGGCGAGGGCGCCGGCCAGCAGCCAGGGCAGCACGCGCGCCCGGGCCTTGGATTGATGGGTCGTCATGCTTCGTTCTCCGCTGTTGGCGGCACCGCATCGTCGCGGCGCCACCGACACCATCGCGGCTGGCGGATGGGGACGGATCGGCGGGGAGCCTACGGTTTGTTCATCGCCCCCCGAGGCCCGTCAGAACAGCGAATACCCGCCGTCGATCACGAAACTGTCCCCGGTGTGGTAGGCCGACGCATCGCTCATGAGATAGACCGCGATGCCGCCGAAATCGGCTCCCGTGCCCCAACGCCGCATCGGGATGCGCGGCATCACGTTGCCGTGGAACTTCGGGTTGCCGACGGCGTTCGCGGTCATGTCGGTCTCGATCCATCCCGGCAGGATCGCGTGCGCGCGGATGCGGTGGCGGGCGAACTCCACCGCCATCGCGCGCACCATCGACACCATCGCCCCCTTGCTGGCGGCGTAATGTTCCGACCGCGGCGCCGCCTCGATCGCGGCGAGCGAGGCGGTGCCGACCAGCACGCCGCCCTCCCCCCGGTGCACCATGTGCTTCGCCGCGGCGCGGAAGGTGTAGAACGCGCCGTTCAGGTTGACCCGCAGCACCCGGTTCCATTCCTCGGTCGTCATGTCGAGGAAGGACGCCAGCCCGCGCCCGCTCACCCCGGCATTGGCAAAGCAGCCGTCCACCCGGCCGAGGGTTGCCACCGTCTCGGCGAACGCGGCCGCGACGGCGGCTTCGTCGCCGACGTCGCAGGTAAGCGCCAGCACGCGCCGGCCGGTGCGTTCCAGCTCGGCGCGCGCGGTCGCGTTCTTGGCCGCATTGGTGCCCCAGATGGCGACATCGGCGCCGGCCTCGGCCAGGGAGCGCGCCATGCCGAGGCCGATGCCCGAATTGCCGCCGGTGACCAGCGCAACCTTGCCCGAAAGATCGAACGGATGCGGCATGGGACTAGCTCCCCAGCCGGTAGAAGCCGCGCGCCGTGTCGGAGAACAGCGCCGCCTTCTCCTCGGCTGAGGCGCCGGCGGCCAGGCGCTTGAACGCGTTCCAGCCGACCGCGTAGCTGTACGACCCCTTGTCCACCGGGAAATTGCTTTCGAACATGCAGCGGCGGGCGCCGAACGCGGCGATGGTCGTTTCGATATACGGTTTCCACGCCGCGGCCAGCGCCGCCGACCCCGGCGGCTCGGCCTGCGCGTCGAAGTCGTAGCCGTTGATGCGCATGCCCAGCCCACCGAGCTTCACGGCCACATTGGCGCAGGTCGCCAGTTCGCTGATCGACCGCTCCCAGGCGGCGAACACCTCCTTCTGCATGCCGGCGTAGCGGCCGATGCCGAGCGGGCCGCCCACGTGATCCAGCACGATG
>JABBNW010000239.1 GCA_019352115.1 Pseudomonadota bacterium | reverse complement strand
CTTTGCCGCCAAGCGGTATGTCAGTCCAAGAATGCCGCCACGTCGGGGATCGTGCGCAGGTGCGCCAAGGTAGCGGCGTCGGGGAGTTGGGGTCTGTCGCGGCTGGTGTTGACCATGCAGAGGAAGCCGAGGGGTGTTCCTGCGGTTGCGCGGAACTGGTGCCAGGTCCAGGCGGGGATGCTGACCAGGTCGAACTGTTGCACGGCGCGCACGTTTTCGCCGAGCAGGCAGTGGCCTGACCCGCGCAGGATCATCACGGCGTGGACGTGTTCGTGGCGTTCCAGGGTGGAGTGCCCGCCGGCGTCCATTTCGAAGTAGCGCAGTTCGCAGCCGAGTTCCGGCTCGGCGAACAGCACCTGGCGCGCGATGGCCTTGAACGGGGCGCTGTCGTCGTCCTTGTAGGGTCGGCGTTCCACGTTGTCCCAGCGGAACGGCGTGTGGAAGCGGCGCAGCAGGGTTTCGGGGTTGGTCATGGGATCGCCTTCATGTCGGGGGCGGCCGATGGTCCGCGACGGCGCGGACGAAGCGGGCGGTGGCCGCGGTCAGCTCGGCGCCGGCCGCGAGCAGGTTGCCGCCGATCAGGAGCATTGTGTCCGGGCCATAGAAGTCAAGCAGTTCGGGCACGCGCGCCAGGGTCATTCCGCCAGCGGGCACCGGCAGCGCGGGCCGGTGCCGGTGCGGTGGGTGGCCGTGCGGCGGGTGGCGCGCGGCGGCGGCGATGCGCCGGCAGGTGGTGGGGGAGTAGCCGAAGCGGCCGCCGTGCGCGGGGAAGATCGCGGCGTCGGCGCCGATCAGCGGGAACAGGGTGCCGATCAGCACCTCCGGCGCGATGCGCGCGGCGCCCCCGAGGGCGGGGTGGGCGAGCAGGGCGATGTCGGGGAATTCTGCGGCCAGCGCCTGGACGGTGGCGAAGCCGGCGATCATCGGCGCGACCAGGACGGTATCCACCCCGGCCTCCCGCGCGAGGCGGATTTGCGCGCGCATCACGCCGTGCGGGCCGGACAGGCTGGGGGCGTAGCGGGTCGGGTGGCCGGTGGCGCGCGCGGCGCGGCGCACGGCCTCGGCGCAGGCGGGGACGCGGGCGGCGAACGGTGCGGTGGCCTGGTCTGCCAGCCCGTGGTCGTCCTTCACGAGGTCGATCCCGCCGGCGGCGAACCGCCCCGCCAGCGCGGCGAGCGCCTCGGCGTCCAGCCCTTGCGGCTTCAGCGCCGAGCCGGTGAGCGCGCGGTCCGGCACGCCGAGCCGCGCGCGCAGTCCGGCGAGCCCGATCCGCGGTCCGGGGAATGCTGCCGCCAGCGTGACCGGCAGGTCGACGCCGATCAGGGTCACGTCGGGATGCAGGGAGGTGTTGCCGAACAGCATGTTCAGCAGCTGGCCCGCGTCCGTGCCGATGGTTTCCGTGGCCAGGCCGATGCGGATGTCGAACAGGCCGCCGCCGCGGTCGATGCATGCCTCGACCGTGCCCACGACCTCGGCGAGGATGCGCGCGGTGTCGATCGCGGCGGGCGGCATCTCGACGCTTTGTTCCACCGCGATCGCCTGCGCCCGGGCCTCGATCGATCCGGGTTCGGCGCGGACACGGTAGGTGGCGACGAGGCGGGGGCTCATGGCGCGGGGGCGTACACGCGGGCGGCGGGGGCGTCCAGCGGCGTCATGTCTCCCGCCGCCCCAGCGCGCGCGCCGCTGCCAGCTCGGCAGGCGTATTGACGTTCAGGAATGCGTCTTCGGCGGCAAACCGCACTTCCCGCATGCCGATCTCGGCCGCGAACGCGCCGACCTTGCGCGATCGGCCGGCGGCGAGCCACGCGCGGAGGGCCCCTCGGGCCGCCACTGGCCACAGCGCCACCAGGACGTGCGCCCGCGTTGTCCCCCCTGCCCCGACGCTTGCCGCGCAGGCTGGCGCCGGCGCCAGTGCGGCGAGCAGGCCGGCGGGCAGGAAGGGCGTATCGCCGGGCAGGCTCAGCAGCACGTCCGCCCTTTGGGCTGCCCCCCCCTGCCCTGCCGCCCGTTGGCCTGCCGCCCAGTCGAGGCCTGCCAGCACCCCCGCCAGCGGCCCCGCCCCGACGAAATCCCCATCGTCCAGCACCGGCAGCCCGAACGCGGCGAACCGCCCCGGATCGCCGTTGGCGCTGAGCGCGATTGCGTCCACCGGCTCCGCCCGCAGCCGCGCGAGCACGTGGGCGAGCAGGCTGCGCCCCCCCACGTCCAGCAGCGGCTTGTCGCCGCCGCCCATCCGCCGCGCCCCGCCGCCCGCCAGCACGAGCCCGACCGCGGTCACCACGACGCCGTGGCGAGCGTGATATCCAGCCGGCACTGCGGGACGACGGGCGCGCGCTCGCCGGGGGGCGGCAGGATGGTGGTGGTGTCGGACTCGACGATCGCCGGCCCCGCCAGCGCCTGCCCTGGTGCCAGGGCGGCGCGGGCAATGCCGTCCAGCACGCCGGCCGGCGGATCAGCCGGCGCCTTGGCGAGGGTGATCGCCCCGTCCGGGACCGCCACCACGACGTCGGTGAAGGTCCCGCCGATGTCGATGCCGATCGCATGGGTCATGCACACACCGCGCTATGGGCCTGAGTTAGCGCGTGGGGGGCGTGGTGTCGAACATTGCGGCGCGGGGGGGGCGGGTCGGGCGTTCGGGGGCGGCGGGGGCTGTCGGTTCGGCGCCGGGCCGGCTTCGGGATTGCCGCGGGGACGGTTCGCGCGGGCGGCTGGGGATTCAATACAGAGGGCGCCGAGGAAGACTGAGATCGCAGAGGGGGCGTCGTCGGGCGTGGCCTTCCCGGGTCCCTGGCGGCGAATGGGGGATGCGGCGATCGGCGGAGGCTCGGGATGCACCGGCGGCACGGGGCGCTCTGTGGCCTCGGCCTTCCTCAGCGACCTCTGTCTTGAAGACGGTGCCGCCCGCCGCCGCCGACCCCGCACGCGAAACGTCGATGCGTGGCTGACCCGGCCGTCCCGCCGCGTCTGGGGTAGCGATCGACCGAACGGCGCACCGCAGGACGGCCGTTCCACTCACCCAGCGCCCTGGTGCGCGGGTCTCACCCCGCCGCCTCCAACGCCTCCGCCGCTTCCAGCCACGCAGCCTCCGCCGTCTCCGCCGCCCGCGCGATCTCGGCCAGCCGCGCGTTCGCCGCCACGATTTCGGTCCCCCGACCGGGCGCGTACAGCGCCGGGTCCGCGAGCTTCGCCTCGATCCGCTTGCGTTCCGTTGCCAGCTTCGCCAGCGCCGCCTCGGCCGCCTTCGCCCGCTGGCGCAGCGGCGCCAGGGCCGCCCGCGCCTCCGCCCGATCGCGCCGATCGTCGCGCCGCCCCGCCGCCGCCTCCGCCGCGCGCGGTCGGGCGCGTTCGGCGAGCAGCGCGCGGTAGTCCTCCAGATCGCCGTCGAACGGGCGCACCGAGCCATCGGCGACCAGCCACAACCGTTCCGCCACCAGCTCCACCAGGTGCGGATCGTGCGTGATCAGCAGCACCGCGCCCTGGAAATCGGCCAGCGCCTTCACCAGCGCCTCGCGCGCGTCGATATCCAGATGGTTGGTGGGCTCGTCCAGGATCAGCAGATGCGGCGCCTCGCGGGTCGCGAGGGCCAGCAGCAGCCGCGCCTTCTCGCCGCCCGACAGATTGGCGACCGGCGTGCCCGCCCGGTCCGCGTCCAGCCCGAACCGCGCCAGTTGCGCCCGCACGATCGTCTCCCGCACGCCGCCCAGCGCGCGCGCCATGTGCGCGATGGGGGTTTCGGCGGCCACCAGTTCCTCGGTCTGGTGCTGCGCGAAATACCCCACGCGCAGCTTCGGCCCGCGCCGCACCTCGCCCGACAGCGGATCGAGCCGCCCGGCGAGCAGCTTGGCGAAGGTCGATTTGCCGTTGCCGTTCGCCCCCAGCAGCGCAATCCGGTCGTCGGTGTCGATCGCGAGCGACAGGCCGCGCAGCACCGCCACGCCGTCGTAACCCGCCGCCACCTGCTCCAGCACCAGGATCGGCGGCGCGATGCGCGCCGGTTCGGGAAACGAGAACCGGGTCGGCGCATCCTCGATCACCGCCTCGATCGCCGGCAGCCGGGCCAGCGCCTTCAGGCGCGACTGCGCCTGGCGCGCCTTGGTGGCCTTGGCGCGGAAGCGATCGACGAAGCTCTGGATATGCGCCCGCTCCGCCGCCACCCGCTCCGCCGCGCGCGCCTGCTGGGCGGCGCGTTCAGTGCGGATGCGCACGAATTCGTCGAACCCGCCCGGCGTCAGCGAAATCTTGCCGCGATCGAGATGCGCGATCGCGTGCACCGCGCGGTCGAGCAGGAACCGGTCGTGCGACACGATCAGCGCCGCGCCGGGAAACCGCGCCAGCCATCCCTCCAGCCACAACGTCGCTTCGAGGTCGAGATGGTTGGTCGGCTCGTCCAGCAGCAGCAGATCGGGGGCTGCGAACAGGGCCGCCGCCAGCGCCACCCGCATCCGCCAGCCGCCGGAGAATTCCGCCACCGGCCGCGCCTGCGCCGCCGTATCGAACCCGAGTCCGGCCAGGATCGCCCCCGCCCGCGCCGGCGCGGAATCCGCATCGATCGCGCGCAGCCGCTCATGCAGATCGGCCAGCCGCTCCGGCGCCGCATCCCCCGCCTCAGCCAGCAAGGCCAGGCGTTCCGGATCGGCCGCCAGCACGGTGTCGAGCAGGCTCAACGGCCCCTCCGGCGCTTCCTGGCGCACCGACGCGAGCCTGGTGCGCGCGGCCAGCCGCAAGTCCCCGCCGTCCAGCGCGATCTCCCCGGAAATCGCGCGCAGCAGGGTCGATTTCCCGGCCCCGTTGCGCCCCACCAGACCGATGCGCCGCCCGGCATCGACCGACAGGTCCGCCCCGTCCAGCAGGGTGCGCCCCCCCAGCCGGATCACCGCGCCCGAGATCGCGAGCACCGCCATCGTTCAGCCCCGCAAGGCGGCGGCGCGCGCTTCCGCCAGCCCCCAGCCGAGCCCCATGAACACCCACCCCGCATTCGGCAGGGTGAACAGCGACGTCGCCGAGGCGATCGGCCACAAGGTCATCGCCGCCACCACGAACAGCCCGACCCGCACGCCGGCTTCCCGCCCGCCCGTGCGCCCGGCGCCGCGGCCCATGCGCCACAGCCAGGCGAGGCCCAGCAGCACGAACAGCGCCAGCCCCGGCACGCCGGCCCCGGACGCCACCTGCAGGTAGTAGTTGTGCGGATGGATGCTGCAACCGAGCGGGCTCGCCGGATCGTCGACCGCGAACCACGACAGGTTGTGCCAGTAGATACGATCCATGCAGTGGTCGCGGAAGCCGTCGAAGCCGAGGCCGGTCCAGGGGTGCGCCGCCGTCATCGCCGCCGCGCGCTCGAACAGTTGCGCGTACTGGGTGCTCCAGAAATGCTCCAGCTGCTGGGAGAAATGCACCACCAGCTTGGCGTAGGTGGGCGGGGAGATGATCGGCGTCAGCGCCGCCAGTATCGCGCCCGCGACCGCCGCCACCAGCACCGGCAGGCGCAGCCGCGGCAGGAACAGCGCGGCCACGCATAGGCCGAAGACCATCAGCACGACCGGCATGCGCTGGCCGATCAGCACCTGGGTCGCGAGCATCGCCACCACCCCGGCCCCGCCCGCGATCCGCGCCGCGCTGCTGCGCCCGGCCAACAGCGGGGCCAGAACGGGCAGGAACGCCGGGAACGCCAGCAGCAGGAAGGTGGACCCGGCGCGCGGCCCGTACATCGGCCCGGTCAGCGAGCCGTCGCCCCAGCGCTGGTAGCCGAAGATGTCGGTGCCTGTCAGGTATTGCTGCCAGCACTCGATGCCGACCCAGAGCGCGGTCGCCAGCACCATCCAGCCGAACCAGCGGCGCGCGCGGGGCTCGACCAGCACCCAGTCCTCCAGCGCGGCGAGGAAGACGAACAGCCGCACCAGCACGATCGATTCCGCGATCTGGTGGCCGTCGCCGAGCGCCACCGACACGCAAACCTGCCAGACCCAGAACGCCAGCGCGAGCGCATGCCAGGGCCGCAACGTCCAGCCCCACGGCCGCGCCAGTCCGGGCACCGTCGCGCGGGTGAGCAGGAACAGCACGCCGATCAGCGACATCAGCGCGTCGGAGAAGGCGCGGCTGGCGAGCAGCATCGGCGGCAGGATCAGCAGGGCACCGAGCGCGATCCGGCGCGCCAGCACCTCATCGCGCAGCAGCCGGCGCAGCCGCGCGGCGTGCACGCCGGCGGGGGCGAAGCGGTCCCCGCTCGCAGGTGTGCCGGGGGGAGCCCCGGGGTCAGGTGCCGCTCGGTCCATCTGCCTTGCTCTCCTCACGCGGGTGGGGACGCGGCAGGGCGTGGCGCCCGCCCCAGGGGTCGCGCACCGTCCCGTCCGCCGCCAGATACTCGGGCCCGATCGGCACTTTCCCGGCCCCGCCCGGGATATCGAGCACATAGGTGGGCCATGCCAGCCCCGTCACCCGCCCGCGCAGGGCGGCGAGCAGGCGTTGGCCCTCGGCGATCGGCACGTAAAAGCGCGCGGTGCCGGGGGCGGGGTCGAGCTGGTGCAGATAATAGGGTTTCACCCGCGCGGCCAGCATGGCGCGCAACAGCGCCTCCAGCGCCGCGACCGTGTCGTTCACCCCGCGCAGCAGCACGGATTGGCCGAGCAGCGGGATCCCCGCGCGCCGCAGGCTTGCCAGCGCGGCGAGGGCGGGGGCGGTGAATTCGCGCGCGTGGTTGGCGTGCAGCACGACCCAGAGCGGCGTCGCGACATCGAGCGCGGCCAGCAGCGCCGGCGTGATCCGCTCCGGCTCGGCCACCGGCACGCGGGTGTGGATGCGCACCGTCTCGACATGCGGGATGGCCGCGAGGGTGCGCAGCAAGGCGCCCAGCCGGCGCGGCGACAGCATCAGCGGGTCGCCGCCGGTCAGGATGATTTCGCGGATCGCGGGATGGGCGGCGATCCAGGCGCAGGCGGCGGCGAGTTCGGCGTCGGTCAGCACGCCGCCGTCGGGGCCCACGTGTTCGCGGCGGAAGCAGAAGCGGCAATAGACCGGGCAGATCAGCAGCGGCTTGAGCAGGGCGCGGTCGGGGTAGCGGTGCACGATGCCTTTGACGGGGGACAGGGCGTCGTCGCCGATCGGGTCGGCGCGTTCGTGCGCGGCGGTGTGCAGTTCGTCGGCGTGCGGGACGAACTGGCGGGCGATGGGGTCGTCGGGGGCCTCGATGAGGGCGGCAAGCGTGG
>JABBNW010000238.1 GCA_019352115.1 Pseudomonadota bacterium | reverse complement strand
CCCCCTCTCCACCCGCGCTTGCGGGGGGAGAGGGGCGGGGTGAGGGGGGGCACGGCACGAGATGGGGATCGGGGGGCGAACTGGCCCCCCTCATCCCTCCGTCTCCCCCCGCAAGCGCGGGTGGAGAGGGGGAAGGACGCCGCCGGCCCCCCCGCGCCAGGAGTTTCCATAGCAGGCAGGAGATCGACCCGTCCTGCCGGGAGCGGTCGACGAACGGCTTCTGCTTCACCGATCCGGACGGCGGTTACGAATATCCGGCGTTGCGGGCGGTGGCGCCGGGGGCGCTGGCCAGATTCGGCGACGGGGTGTTCGGACTGCGCCCGGGCTCGGGGCGCCGGATCGCCGGCTGATCGCGGCGCGCGCGCGGCTCGGGCGTCCGATCGCCCGGCGCGCACGCGACCGCGCCGGGCGGCCCGCGGCGCAGGGCGCGGGTCACGATCAGGGCGAACAGCGGCGGCAGGACGAACGCGGCCCAGGGCACGTTGGTGTGGGAGTCGGCCATCAGCCATGGCAACACGGCGGCGGCGAACAGCAGCGGGAACTCCCACAGGCCGAAAGCGGCGTCCGCCTCGATCCGTTCCAGCACGATGGCGAGCAGGGCGCCGTTCAGGATCGGCAGGTCGAAGCAGAACGCGTAGGGCGTCGCCAGGAAGCAGCCCGCCAGCAGGGCGGCGGAGGCCAGGCGGCCGGGACCGCGCCGCCAACAGAGCCAGACGCAAATGGCGGCGATCAGCCCCACCGCGATTTGCGCGAGCGTGCGCGCGACCGGGCCGGCGCCCATCAGGTGCAGGCTGCCGGTCACGGTCGGCATCAGCGTATGGAGCCGCTTGTTCCCGGCGACAAAGCCGGACAACCCCCACAGCGCGGTGATCCAGCGTCCCCACATCGCCCAGCCGAACGCCGCCGCGCTGGCGAGCACGCTGGCCAGTACCGTCGCCGTCGCCGCCGCAATGGCCCGCCATTGGCACGCGGCGAGCAGGGCGAGCGGGACCAGCAGCCCGAATTGCGGTTTGCACGCGGCCAGGCCGAGCAGCACGCCGGCGAGCACCGGCCGGCGCCCCAGCAGCCGGCAGCCGCCGATCAGCAGGGCCGCCAGGAGCAACCCATCCTGCCCGGTCTGGAGCGTGAGCCCGGTGGCCGGGGCGAGCACCAGCAGCACCGCGATCGGCCGTCGCCACGGGGCCTCCATCGTGGCCGCCAGGTAGGCGCCGAGGCCCACGGCCGACCAGACCACATAGGCGAGCAGCCGCGGCGCGAGCGCGAGCGGCCAGATCACCAGCAGGAAGGAGGGCGGGTAGGCGAACGGATAATGGCCGTGGAACAGCGGCTGCTCGCCCTGGAGGAAGGCCTGCACCGTCGCCGGGGTGTAGAGGGCGAGCGGGTGCACCAGCATGTGGGTCATCGCCGACCACGACCAGAAGGCGAAGAAGTCCCCGAACGGCCGATAGCCGGTCCACGGACCCCGACCCAGGTGGACGTAGAACTGGATGGCCAGCATCGTCGGCAGCACGAGCGCGACGGCAGCGAGGCGCCCGGTGCGAGGTGCGCGGGCCGGCCAGTGGAGAAGCCAGGCGAGGCCCGCGCGCCACGACCAGGTGGGCGGCGCGACGGGGCAGGCGGCGGGCGGGGCGGGGCGCATGCGCGGGCCTTTGGGCCGGGGGGACAGGAGCGGCGGAAGAGGAAGCTGGCACGGGCGCGGTAACAAGCGGGTTGCGGCGCCGCCTGGTTTTGGGGGCGGGATGTGGCTTGCCCGGGTCGCGCGAACCGGTATGGTGCGCGCCGCGCGGAGGGATGGCCGAGCGGCTTAAGGCGCACGCTTGGAAAGCGTGTGTGCGTGAAAGCGTACCGTGGGTTCGAATCCCACTCCCTCCGCCAGATATCGCCCATAAAGCGTTGAAATTGCTGAGGTTTTCAGATCCGCAGCCCAGATATCCTACACTTTATCCTACACCTCCGCTGCGCTTGGGGAGAACCGGGCGCGCTCAGATATGGACTGTCTGCACCGATCCGCGTGGCACCCGGCCCCCATGGCCGGCCAGGCGGGTGCCAGGAACATCCCCGGCCCGCAGCGTGACCCGGGCGCCATCCTCCCGTGATGCCAGCGTGACAGGCCACGGGCGGGAGAACAAAAGAAGGGCCTGCCCCACGAGAGACCGGCCTGAGCTTGGGAAGGGGCGCACTCGGGATGCGATGGTGCGCCTGCCGGCACGCTACACCCGGGCGATGGACAGTGCCACCAGCGGCCCGCCAGCGTCGCCGTTGTGGCGGATGCGGCAGGGCAGATGGTGGGGCCGACGGCGCCGCCGGGGCGGCGTGTCGCGCTGGTGGGGGAGTGAGATTTGAGTCTCAGAAAACGATTATGGTTCACCCTCTCCGGGCACCACCACCATCGACTGCGTGTGGCCACCCAGGGCATAGCTTCGTGTTGGGCGCGAGCCGGTATTATAGGGCATCGACCAAATAAAAACGGCCACCCGGAGGCGGCCGTTTCTCGAATCTGGCGAAGCCACTTACGCCGCCACCAAATCTTCTTGCATCTCGTTCTCGTCGTGACGGCAGGTCAGGTCACCCCAATTAGAGATGAAACACGACATATTCTTTAGATCAGAGCCCATTTCTTGAGACGCCGTTAGCGCTGCTTCGTAGAGCATATTTTCGATTGTCTTGTTCATCCTCAGGTTCCTTGTGCTTTCCAGCGCAGGTGTAGCCAACCACCCTTGACTGAGACGTTGAACGGGACCGGTAGGCCCGTCAAGGCTTCTGCAAAGCGACGTCCCCATGCTCGATCCGCATAGTTATACAGATACATCTTAACCTCGGCAGCCTTGAGTGCATTCTGTGAGAGATGTAGGGCGTCGCCAACGATCGTTGAAAGTATGCGCGCATGATCGTGAATCTGGTCTGACACCCCTTCATACCGCGGAGCTAAGCGATTCCAGACTAATCGCAAGGTGGGGTTTGGGCTCCGCGGAAATTGGTGGTTGGCGTGCACGAAAGCGTCAAATGGCGCTTTTCCACCCCCGTTGCCATCCGGTTCGCAGAGAACGTAAACCCCATAGGATTTGTCCGGTTTCAGTTGAACTTCATAATTTCGCACAGCATCCAGTGCCGATTTCGGCAGCTTCTGAGCGGCCAACTGCTTATCCCAATCAGCGATAACCTTCGCCATCAATCCGTTATCAGGTGTCGCTAGGACAAGGTGTAAGACCGGCATCCCTATTCCGATTCAACCGCTGGCTGGTTATCACAGAAGCGTGTCCAAATCGCTTACGACCGCGCTGTGGCATCGTCAATGCGGCGATGCCACAGGTCTATGCCGCCCCGCTACCGCCCGCAGCACCCTCGGCCCGCCTCTAACCGCACCACAGCCGCCGTCCCGACGCACAAGGGGCCGCCCCCGAAGGAGCGGCCCCTTGCCGATCAGTCCGGCGGGATCAGTGCGGGCGTGGGCACTGCCGGGGCGCCGGCTCATCGGGCAGCCCGGCCAGCCGCCGGGCATCCCGCAGGGCGGACATGAGCACGTCGGTAATGGGCGAGCCGCCGATGGCTTCCTCCGAGAAAGTGGACACCATCACGAGTTTCGCCAGCACGCCGCCCGGGGTCTGCGAAGGGGTGGCGGCGATCGCTTCCATCACGACGGTCTCTCGATCGTCGGTTTTCTGCGCCTCAGCTCGCACCGCGGCCTTGGCCGCCTCCCCGCGCGCCTTGCGCCGCTTGGTCCAGAAACGGTCCAGGCGTTCGTCCAGGGCGTGCCACTCGGCCACCAGCGCGAGAAGCGTGCCGTCGTCGCCGGCCGGCGCGTCCACCGGGTTGTGATAGCCCGGCAGGACGGCTTGGGCGGCGGGCGTGGTAAGATGGGCATGCTGGTCCATTCGGCTTACTCCGTTTGGGTCGGCCGGCCCGGTTCGGTGCGCGAACACCGGCCGGGCCATCTGCTGGGGATGCGCCCGGCCTCGCGATTCCGTGAATGCCATGGACCGCGCGCCGCTGCAAGGCATATTTTTCTGGCAGCAATGCTGTCCCGTTCCGACGTGCCAGATGCCAAGCGGAAAATTCCGCGCGGAGCGGAAAAATCCGCTTGGGCAAAGGGACCGTCTTCGACCGATCGAGAGTTTAAGCCATAGTCTGCGGCTTTGGGTGGATACGTGCGGAGTTTTCCGCTTTCACCAGTCTGGTCGGGATGAAAGCAACCGGATGGCCGGCAGGCCGCATCGTCCGCCAGCACATGACGAAGCTCGAGCGCGATCGCGTCCTAGCCGCGAAAGCCCGGCGCGTGCTGGCGGCGGAGAAGGCCGCGGCGAAGGCGACGAGTAAGGGACTGCCTGCCCAATCTGGGCAGGCAGTCTTGTCGGATGGGCGAAAGGCTGGCCCACAGCACCAGGCGTCGGGCACCGCCGAAGCCGCCCGCAAGCTAGGCGTTCCCCGCAGCACGCTACAGCGCGCCCTAAAGGCGACGGAGCCGGCGGGGGAAACCTCGTCACCCGCCTCGGCGCAACAACAGCGGCTCGGCTCCGGTGCTGGCCTCCCGATTTTCGGCAAACCATTTCTCGCGCCTCGCCATCGACGCCGATGGGCGTGGTGCCGCACGGGCGGACCTGACGGTTTTGAGATATTCGCGCCAGCGCCGCTGGCCAGTAGATGCCTTACTCATGTTCGTCTCTCAGGGGGGGGTTAGGTCCGGCAGGTTCACGGCTGGCCCGGCCGGCGCATGGGCGGACCGTCGCCCTTGCCGCCGCGGGGGCACACAAAGGTCACGAACCGGATCGGCGGGCGTAGCCGGAAGAACCGGATCGGCGGGGGGGGGTAGGGGTAGCGGTCATGGCGATCCTTGGGGGTGCGGGACCGGCCCGGATATCAACCCAGACCGGTCCCCGATTGATAAAAATGCCTCGTTTTTTTTGATTTCCAGGCGCCTCCCGTGGCGCCCGGCTCAGATGCCCAGCCGCCGCCACTGCGCCGCCGGGACGCCTTTCCTTGGCGACGGGGAGCGATGCCTGATCGGCTTGCCGCGCACCGCTGCGGCCGGGTCGGGCACTATGCGGCCAGGCTCCGGCCAGGCTCCCGTGCGGATCAAAACCGCGATCCGGTTGCTGCGGTATTTTCGCCCTTCAACCGTAACGGTCCGGCCGGCGGGATCGCCAGCGCGGCGGTTGCCACCCGGACTTTCCCGCCACCGGAGCCTGCCGGTAGTGGGAGAAAGCTCCCACCACCTGCGCGCCTCCGCCGCGGTCAGGTCGGTGCGGACATGCGATCCTTTTGGCCTGCCAAGTCGTTTCGTCGTGGTCATATACCGATCGTATGCTGGGGAAACGAAGGCGTCATACGTGAATCGAAACGGGTTGGCCCGCTGCTCGGCAAGCTCATATCGTGCGCCATATCTTCAGACACCGCCTTGGCAATCGTTTTCCGATCGAGTTGCACATACGTTACGTGTTGAACGCGGACGCCGCCGGGCTGCGAGGGTATCCAGCTTTGGTTATGGATATCGCCATCTTGCGGGTCTGCGCCGTATCTATGGCCGGGTGCGTAGTGATTGAGGTTCCAATCCCCGTGATGCCATTTCAACCCGTTGCCGACACCACCGAACGGCGCCTCGCCCGGCATAAGATATCCGTGCTGCTTCGCGATATGGCGACCACCGAATTGCTTGGTGGAGAACCAATCAGGCAACAGATCGCCAAGCGTTCTACCTACCAGTTTCATCGCCTTATCAAGCGCGATACTGGCAACCACCACCTCACCTATCCCGCTGGCGAAACTAGCGAAGGAACCGACAATCGCAGCGTCGCCGCCCAAGATCGTAAGCCCGCGCACGATAATGGACGACGTGGCCTTGAATCCAGCCCATGCGCCAAAGGCGATTGCAACGTCGGTCAAGTCATTCGCGATGTGCGAATGCGCCGTTGCCGTTTTGTCGAAATACAAGATACCATCGGTAACGCCGCGTAGCACAGAAACGGCCGTTGCGACTTTCGGCTCGCCAAGCGTTTGCCACAAGGTCTCGAAAGCAGCATCTACATTCTTGAGGTTCTGCGCCAGCGTGGTCTGCGCGGCGACGCTGGGATCGGAACCGAATGCCTTGTGCACAAGCGCCTTATCTCGCGCAGCCTGTTCCTGCCCGGTCGGGGTGGAAAGCGTCATAAGGAACCGCGCAGCCCGAACGCTACCAAGGATTTGCGACAAGGCTGCAATCATCTGCGGCGCTGTATGCACGCCCTCAGACTTGAGCTTCGGAACCAAGTCCTTCGTGATCCAGTCAGCAATCCCCTTCGTAACCAGATCGTGGTATCCGTAGAGTGCGCCGGCTTTTACTGCGTAGTGTCCGTCTTTATGCGTATATCCGCCTTTGCCGATCAGGCCATAGCGTTCCATGCCGGTTACGGTTTTCAGAGAGGCGTTGCCGCCTTCCAACTGCATCGCGGCTGCGCCGATACCAGTGCCCGCACGGCTGCCAAGTTCCAAGATCGTCGCGGCCAGACCAGAAAGCGATGATCCTAGCGGCACGCCTTGCAACGCAAACCCGCCGGTCTGCGCAACACGGCGCAACGTGCTGGCAGACACCTGGCCCGACGTCGCAGCCTCAAACTGAAGGATTTTGAGATACGAGCTTGCCATCGCAGATGCGGACAAGTGCCCGTTCTTCATGGCGCCGCCCATCAAGTCGATCGTCTTGAAGATATCGAGACCAGCGCCTTTGAATTGCGGAAACAGTGCGACAAGTGCGACGTGATCCTTGGCGATCTGCCCCGCCGCTTTGATCGCCAGCGCCGACGTGCCGAGGTTGGAACGCAGCTCTTGTTCCAGGTGCATTATCTCGCTAGGCGTAGTGCCAGGCGTTGTATTTGCGATGCTCTTGGAAGAAGACGTCATCGCGGCGATGCCCGCAGGCGAAACACCGGCAGCACTCATAAGGGCGCGCTGCTTGATGATCTTGTCGCCGTTGCGAAGAAGAACCTCAGTCAGCTTGATCGAAGCTGCACCAGCGGCGAGGCCGGCAACCGTAGCGGCAGCGCCCATATTTCCGAAAGAAGACGTGAGGTGCTTAACCTCTTTGTCAGTAGCGCCGAGCTTCGCGCCGAGCAGGCCGAGCACGCCTAATGCGTTGGTCTCTAGCTTGAGTAAAACGCCGATTTTCCATGCGTCAATCACTTTGTTTTTCGCTCTATCTTTGGGGTTTAATGAAGCGTCTTTTTTGCCGGGAAA
>JABBNW010000237.1:4406-7269 GCA_019352115.1 Pseudomonadota bacterium | reverse complement strand
CGAGGAACCAACGGAAGGGTTCCAAGGGCGAGCCCTTGGCGGGGTCCAGGGGCAGCGCCCCTGGCCTTCCTTCCCCTTGGTCGCCTCTCATGCGGCCCGCAGGCCCGCTGCGAGGTGGGCGAGGATGGCGGCGGTGGCGCCCCAGATGATGTGTTCGGTGTGCGGCCAGATCCACACGTCGCGGGTGGCGCCGTTGCGTTCCTGGCGTTCGCGTTTGGGGGCTTCGGGGTTGAGCAGGGTGCTGAGCGGGTAGTGGAACACCGCTTCGACTTCGTCCGGGGCGGGTGTGTAGGCGAGGCCTGGCGGCAGGGTGGCGAGCACCGGGGTGATGCGGAAGCCGGTGCCGGTGAGGAAGTCGCCGAGCGGGCCGAGCACGTCGATGGCGGTGGGATCGATGCCGACTTCTTCCTGGGTTTCGCGCAGGGCGGCGGCGATGGCGTCGGCGTCGGCGGGATCGATGCGCCCGCCGGGGAAGCTCACCTGGCCGGCGTGGCGCTTCAGGCGTTCGTTTCGCTTGGTCAGCAGGATGGCGGGCTCGGCGCCGGTGACGATGCCGACCAGGACGGCGGCGGGGATGGGGGGTTTGCCGTCGGTGGGCAGCGGCCATGAGCCGCGGACCAGCAGGCCGGGGCGTTCGGCCTGCGCGATGCGCGCAAGCTGTCGGCGCAACGCGTCGGCGTCCACGCTGGTTCCCTGTCAGTCGTTGCCGGGCGGCAGTTCGCCCAGCGGGAAGAACTGTCCGCAGCTCCAGACGCCCAGCATGTGGCGGCCACGGTATAATTCCGGCACGCCGAGCGCGACGAGCTCGTAATAGACGGCGCGGCCGATGCGCGCTTCCACGGCTGGCACGCCGGCGCCGGGGCGGATCATGATGTAGGGCGTTGGCTCGCAGGTGAGCAGGTCGTGCGCGATCCGGATCGGGTGGTCCGGCCCGGCGGTGACGATCTGGTCGACATTGGTTCGGAACGAGAGCACCTGGTTGCGGCCGTGCCCGCTCCAGTCGAGTTCGACGGCGACGAAGGGGGCGTCTTCGACGTCGATGCGGCCGCGTTCGGCCGGGGTTTGCAGCCAGAAGCTGCCGTCTTCCTCGCGTTGCAGGACGGAGGCGAACAGGCAGACGAGTTCTTTCCGCCCGATCGGGCTGCCGCGGTAGAGCCAGGTGCCGTCGCGGCGGATGATGAAGGGCAGGTCGCCGCATTCGGCGGGCGCGCGGCGGGGTCGATTGCCGGCGGCCGGGGGCGCGCTGCGGCTTGTTTTGGTGCGCCGGGGTGCGCGCGGGACTTCGGCGTGCGTCGCGCCGGAGGGCTCGGCGCGCGCCGTGCGCAACGTATCGGCGTGGAGGGAGTCGGCACGCGCTGCGTGGACGGATTCGGCATGCGCCGCATGGACGGATTCGGCATGCGTCGCATGGACGGATTCGGCATGCGTCGCATGCGGGGGCTCGGCATGCGGCACGCAAGAGCGGCCCACTGGGTCGGTGCGTACGGCCGGCGGGAGATCGCGGGCCTTGGCGACGATGCCCGTCGCGGGCGAGCTTGCGTGGGTCACGTCTGCGTCTCCTTGGCGGGCCTTGGGGGACCCGCGCCTGCAACCCTGGCGGAACGGGCAGCCCCGTCCTGCCGTTTTGACCTTGCCGTGCCGAAGCGACCATCGCGCCGCCGTTTTCCGGCTGCTGCGCGTTCCGCTCCCGCTCGCCATATAGGGAGCCTCCCCCGGCCCGGGAAAGTGCCAATATGTCCCTCATGGCAAAACCCACGCAACGGAGCGCATGATGCCGGCCGATCCCGCAGTTGCCGATCCAGCCGGGACCCACCCCGCCGGGCCTGCGGCATCCCCCGTGCTCGCCGATATCGAAGTGCTGGCCGACCGCCTGGCCGCCGCCCGCGCCGCCGTCGGGCGGGTGATCCTGGGGCAGGAGGCGGTGGTCGATCAGACCCTGATCACCCTGCTGTCGGGCGGCCATGCGCTGCTGGTAGGCCTGCCGGGCCTCGGCAAGAGCCGGCTGGTGGAGACCCTGTCGGTGGTGCTGGGACTCGCTGCGCGGCGGATCCAGTTCACCCCCGATCTGATGCCGCCCGACATCACCGGCAGCGAGATTCTCGACGAGGCGGCCGGGCGGCGCGCTTTCCGTTTCGTGCCCGGCCCGGTGTTCTGCCAGCTGCTGATGGCCGACGAGATCAACCGCGCCAGCCCGCGCACGCAATCGGCGCTGCTGCAGGCGATGCAGGAACGCCGGGTCAGCGTCGGCGGCACCGATCACGTCCTGCCGGCCCCCTTCCATGTGCTGGCGACGCAGAACCCGATCGAGCAGGAGGGCACGTATCCGCTGCCGGAGGCGCAGCTCGACCGGTTCCTGTTGCAGATCGACGTCGGCTATCCGGCGCTGGGGGCCGAACGCGCGATGCTGCTCGCGACCACCGGGGCGGTGGAGGCGGTGGCCGAGCCGGTGCTCGACCCCGCTGGCCTGCTCGCGGCGCAGCGCCTGCTGCGGCTGGTGCCGGTGGGGGAGGCGGTGCTGGACGCGATCCTGGCGCTGGTGCGGGGCGCGCGGCCGGAGACGCCGGCCGATGAGGTCGTGTCCCGGCACGTCGCCTGGGGACCGGGGCCGCGCGCGGCGCAGGCGCTGATGCTGGCCTGCCGGGCGCGCGCGTTGCTGGACGGACGGCTGGCGCCGAGCCTCGACGACGTTGCGGCGCTGGCACGCCCGGCGCTGCGGCATCGGATGGCGGTGAGCTTCGCCGCGCGGGCGGAGGGGATCACGGCGGAGGCGGTGATCGATCGGTTGGTGGAACGTGTCGGCTAGGCGGGCAGCGTTGGCCGCCCTGCCGCGGGGAGGGGCGCAGCGCGCGCTCCCTCTCCCCCC
>JABBNW010000237.1:0-4396 GCA_019352115.1 Pseudomonadota bacterium | reverse complement strand
GCTTGCGGGGGGAGAGGGTCGGGGTGAGGGGGGAAGCTCGCCCCCCGAGCCGTGCGGTCTGTCGTAAGCGACCCCCTTTCGCCTCCCTCTCGCCCCGCAAGCGCGGGGGGAGACGGGGAAGGGCGGCGGGCCTGCGCGGATGAGCGGGCGGTCCCGTCCCGCGGCGCAGGCGATCGCGCTGGACGCGGCCAGCTTGGCGGCCCGGCTGCCGCCGTTGCTGGTGGCGGCCGAGCGGGTCGCGGCGACGGTGGCGCAAGGGGTGCACGGGCGCCGCCGGGTCGGCGCCGGCGACAGCTTTTGGCAGTTCCGCCCTTATGTGACCGGCGATCCGGTGGCGCGCATCGACTGGCGCCAGGCGGCTCGGTCGGGCCGCGCCGCGCCGCTCGGCTGGCACGTGCGGGAGACGGAGTGGGAGGCGGCGGAGACCGTGTGCCTGTGGGCCGACGCCTCGCCCAGCATGGCGTGGCACTCGACACCGTGGCCGGCGGCGGTCGGCGCCATCGCCGGCCAGGCGCTTCCCGGCCATGCCGTTCCGGGCCCTGTCGTTCCGGGCCAGCCGGGCCGCTCCGGAGCCTCGGTGGCGGCGTCCGCGGCGCAGGCAGTGTTCGGGCAATCCGTATCGAACGCAACGACGAAGTATCATCGGGCGGTCCTACTCCTGCTGGCCCTCGCCGCGCTGCTGCTGCGCGGGGGAGAGCGGGTGGCGCTGCCGGACGTCGATCCACGCCCGGCCACCGGGCGGGGCGCGCTGGAGCGGCTGGGCGCGGCCCTGCTCGGCGGGTCCGCGGCCGGTCCCGCGAGCGGCGTGCCGCCCGCGCCCGAGGCGATCCCGCGCCACGCCAAGGTGGTGCTGATCGGCGACTTCCTCGGCCCGCTGTCCGAACTGGAGGCGGTGCTCGCGGGTTATGCGGGACGGGCCGCGGGCGGGGTGCTGTTGCAGGTGCTCGATCCGGCGGAGGAGACCCTGCCCTACACCGGGCGCGTCCGCTTCGACGGGCTGGAGGGCGAGGCCTCGTTCCTGGCCGCCCGGGCTGAGGACCTACGCACCGCCTACGTCCGCCGGCTGGCGGCGCAGCGTGCGGGGATCGCGGCGCTGTGCCGGACCGGCGGCTTCCGCTTCGCCTGCCATCGCACCGACCACCCGCCGGAGACGGCGCTGCTGGCGCTGTTTGCCGCGCTGGCGGCTGCCCCCGCGGCCCCGGGCTGAGCCGCGGTGCTGTTCGCCGCCCCCCTCGTGCTCGTCGCGCTGGCCGCTTTGCCGGTGCTGTGGTGGCTGCTCCGGGTCACGCCGCCGGCACCACGGCGGGAACGGTTTCCGGCGGTGCGCCTGCTCGCGGACCTGGCGGCGCCGGAGGAGACGCCGGCGCGGACCCCCTGGTGGCTGCTGGCGTTGCGGCTGGCGGCGGCGGCGCTCGTGATCCTGGGGCTCGCCGGGCCGCTGCTGCGTCCCGGCGCGGCGCTGCCGGGGCGCGGGCCGGTGCTGCTGGCGATCGATACCGGCTGGGCCGCGGCGGGCGATTGGGCGGCGCGGGAACGGGCGGCGGCGGCAGTGCTGGCGCAGGCGGCGCGGGCCGGGCGCGGCGTGGCGTTGTTCGCCACTGCGGCTGCCGGCGACGGCGCGGCTCCGGCGGTCTCCCCGGTGCTGCCGGCCGCGGTGCAGCGGGCGCGGCTGGCGGCGCTGCGCCCGCAGCCCTGGCCCTCCGATCGCCCTGCCGACACGGCGGCGCTGGCCGCATTGGCCGCGCGGTGCGAGACGGGGCGCGGCGGGGAGGGGCGCGGTGTGTCGGCCGATCGGGCGGGATCGACCGCGGGCGTGGCGCCCCCGGCGCGGCCCGCCGGGGCGCCGGGCAGAGCGGCGCAGACAGGGTCAGCCGTGGGCGGGTCAGCCGGGGCGGGACCGGCCGTGGGCGGATCGGCCGGCCCAGCCAAGGCCGGCAGGTCCGCGGCGACATCCGCGCCGGGGGCGGGCTGCCCGGGGGCCGTGATCTACATCGCCGACGGGCTCACCGACGGACCCGGCTATGCCGGCTTCGCCCGCGCGCTCGCCGCCTTCGGGCCGGTGCGCGCGCTGCGTCCGGCCGCCCTGCCGCAACTGTTGCTGCCGCCGGGCAATCGCGCGGCCGCGCTCATCCTGCGGGTCGCGCAACCGCCGCGCCCGCTGCCGACCACCGTCACGGTGCTGGCGGAAACCGCCGCCGACCAGCCGATGGCCGAAACGCGGCTCACCATCCCCGCCGGTGCGGCGATCGGGACCGCGCCGCTGCGGCTGCCCGGGGTGCTGCGCAACCAGGTGGCGCGGCTCGTCATCCCCGGCATCGCCTCGGCCGGGGCGGTGGTGCAGCTCGACGAGCGCTGGCGCCGCCGCCCGGTCGGGCTCGCGAGCGCCGATCCCGCGGCGGCGAACACGCCGTTCGTCGGTGCGCTCTATTACGTCGACCGCGCCCTGCAGCCCTATGCGGCGCTGCACGAGGCGGGGCTGGATACATTGCTGCATGCGCGGATGGCCGCGATCGTACTGGCCGACGACCCGCTGCCCGCCGGGCCGGAGCGCACAGCGCTCGCCACATGGGTGCGCCGCGGCGGCGAGCTGATCCGCTTCGCCGGCCCGCGCACCGCGGCCGCCCCGCATGACACGGCCGATCCGCTGCTGCCGGTGCCGCTGCTCGCCGGCGATCGCGCGCTGGGCGGCGCGATGTCCTGGAGCCAGCCGGAACATCTGGCGCCGTTCCCGGCCGGCTCGCCCTTTGCCGGACTGGCGGTGCCGGCGGATGTGACCGTGCGCAGCCAGGTGCTGGCGCAGCCCTCGGCTTCCCTGCCGGCGCGGACCTGGGCGGCGCTTGCCGACGGCACGCCGCTTGTGACCGCAGCGGCGCTCGGGCGCGGAAGGGTCGTGCTGTTCCACGTCACCGCCAACGATGCGTGGTCGAACCTGCCGCTGTCGGGCCTGTTCGTCGCCATGCTGCGCCGGCTGGTGGCGCTGTCGGCCGGGGTGGCGAGCCCACCCGGCCACACCGTGCTGGCGCCGTGGCGGACCCTGGACGGGCAAGGGGTGGCGGGCCGGCCACCGGCGGCCGCGACCGGGCTGGCGGCGGACCGGTTCGCGCATACCCCGGTCTCGCCGCGCCATCCCCCGGGGATTTACGGGCCGGAGGGGGCGCGGCGGGCGCTCAACCTCGCGGCGAGCCTGACCTTGCCGGTGGCGGCGCCGGCCCCGCCGGGGGCGGTGGTGAGCGGATTCGCGGGCGTCGCCGCCGGCGTGGCGCTGGGACCGCCGCTGATCGCGCTGGCGGCGGCGCTGCTGCTGGTCGACCTGCTGGTCTCGTTCGGGCTGCGCGGCGTGTTGCGCGGCGGATCGCGGCCGGGTCGGACGTCGCTTCCCCCCGCGCAAGGGGCGGGGACGCAAGCGCAACGGGGGCTTTGGGTGCTGGCCGGGCTGGCGCTGCTGGCGGCCGGGCCGGCGCGGGCGGAGGACGGCCTGGCGCGGGTTGCGAACCCGGCGCTCGGCACCCGCCTCGGCTACGTCGTCACCGGATCGGCGGCGGTGGATCGGGTGTCGCGCGAGGGGCTTGCCGGGCTGTCGGCCTTCGTCAACGCGCACACCGCGGCCACCCTGGACGCGCCGGACCCGGTGGTGCCGGGGCGCACCGACCTCAGCTACTACCCGCTGCTCTACTGGCCGATCACCCCGGACGCGCCGGCGCTGTCGCCGGCGGGGGCGAGGGCGCTCGACCGGTTCATGGATCGCGGCGGCATCCTGGTGATCGACACCGGCGCGGCGGCGGCGGGCGGCGCGCCGGCGCCGGGGGCGGTCGCGGCCTTGCGCCGGGCGGCGGGTGGGCTGCTGATCCCGCCGCTCACGCCGCTGTCCATCCACCATGTGCTGGCGCGCACGTTCTACCTGCTGCGCGCCTATCCCGGCCGCTACGCCGGGGGCCCCGTCTGGGTCGCGCAGGCAGCCGATCGCGGCAACGACGACGTGAGCCCGGTGGTGATCGGCAGCGCGGACTGGGCGGCGGCCTGGGCGATCGGTCCCGACGGGCAACCGCCCTACGCGACGATCCCGGGCGGGGAGGACCAGCGGGTGCTCGCCGACCGCTTCGGCGTCAACCTTGTCATGTACGCGCTCACCGGCAGCTACAAGGGCGACCAGTTGCAGATGAAGGCGATCCTGCAGCGGCTCGGGCCCTAGTGTCCCGACTTGCAAATACCGTCATCATGCGTCGGGACACTGGCTCTTTGTTTTCAGTGGCCTGCTGGTCCCTGAAATGGGAAGGCATTTCAGGGGCAGGACACTAGTGCTCTGACTCAAACGGAAGCTCCAGGCAGACGGTCGAGTTTGGCGAGGATGACGTCGGCTGGCTTGGTCCAGACGAATGGTTTGGGATTGCGGTTGTGC
>JABBNW010000236.1 GCA_019352115.1 Pseudomonadota bacterium | reverse complement strand
TCGATCGTGAGCGTCCCGTCCATGTACGCCTCGCCGATCACCAGGGCCGGGTTGAACGCCAGCCGCAAATCGGTCCGTCGTGAGGCAATCCGAACGACTACCGAAGGCGGCGATCCGTCACCGATCACCCGCCGCCGGCCGGCCTGATCGACGATGGCAAGGCTGCCGCTGCGGATGACGGTCTTGAGGAGCGCTGCGAACAATGTCATTGCCTTCCTTGGACGATGTTTGGCTAACATGGCAGAAACACGATATGGCTTCGACCGGCCCGATCGCGAAGTACGCATCATCATATACTCCGACTCCCGGAGAACCCGTGAATTCCCCTTGCCAAGGGCCACGAGGCGGATTCTGCCGGGTGGATGATCCGCCGCGGCTTCCTGGACAGCGGATCGCGCAAGGACCTGACCGAACTGGCCAGGGACGGGTCGGCCGCCCATCGGCTGGCCCGGCGCGCCAACACGTTGGTGCGACGGGACGACGGGATGATCTGCGAAGCCATCGCCAAGGTATTGTTGCTCGACGACGATACGGTCCGAACTGGTGTCCTGCCCCTGAAATGCCTTCTCATTTCAGGGACCAGCAGGCCACTGAAAACAAAGAGCCAGTATCCCGACGCAGGATGACGATATTTGCAAGTCGGGACACTAGGGCCGGCTGTACGAGGAAGACGGGACCGAGGGCCTGGCGAGCTTCGGCTACGAGGGCGGCACGTGCCGCCTGAGCGAGGCGCAGCAGGACAAGCTGAAGGCCTGGATCGCCGCGACGCTGCCGCGGACGACGCGCGAGGGCGGCGCCTGGATCGAGCGGGAATGCGGCATCGAGTACCAGGATCGCGGTGGCGCAGACCAGCGGGCGGCAACGCCTGAACCTTCGCGGCGCGAGTGATCCTGAGACCGGCCGGACCCGTATGCTGGAGGCGGCAACGGTGGAGGCGGCCAGCACGATCATGTTGTTGATGGCGATCCAGGCGATGTATCCGGGCAAACGGATGATCCGCCTGTTTGTGGACAATGCGAGGTACCATCACGCGAAGCTGGTGCAAGCCTGGCTGGCGTAGCCGGGCCGTCGGATCAAGCTGCACTTCATCCCCGCCTATTGCCCACACCTCGAACCGATCGAGCGACTGCGGGGGTTGATGCACAAGCACATCACTCACAACCGCCGCCCTGCGACGTTCGCCGACTTCCGCAATGCCATCCTGAGGTTCCTGCGCGAGGAGGTGCCGAGAAAGTGGCACGTCCATTGCGACGACGTATCCGACAACTTCCGCGTCATCTCACCCAAGGATTTTCGGATCCCGGCGTGAGCGGGGTCTGTCGTCGTCATGCGTCGGGACACTGGCTCTTTGTTTTCAGTGGCCTGCTGGTCCTGAAATGGGAAGGCATTTCAGGGTCAGGACACTACGCGCCCGTCAGCCACGCCTCCGCCGCCGCGCGCCCGGCCAGCATCAGCCGCTGCAACAAGCCCCACCCGGTATCCAGCGCGCTCTCGCGGTCCAGCCCCGCCACCGCATCCGGCGCGGCGATCCGGTGCAGCCGCAGCCGCTCCACCCGCCGGCACAGGGACGAGCGGAACAGCAGCCGCCCGGCGCAGTCCTGCCGCAGCGCCGCCACCTCGTCCTCCTCCCGCTGCAACGGGGCGTTGAACGTCAGTTCCTGCATCCGCCGCGCGATCTCGTGGCTGCCGTGCGGCACGCCGGCGCGCGAGGTCGGGAGCAGGCGCACCAGCAGCAGGTCGGGGGCCTCGCTCTCCTCCACCAGCGCGCGCAGCGGCGGGTTGGCGCTGAAGCCGCCGTCCCAGCAGGGCTCGCCATCGATCACGACGGACTGGCCCAGCAGCGGCAGGCAGGCCGAGGCCAGCACCGCATCCACTGTCACGTCCGGCGAGCGGAACAGCACCGCCCGGCCGTCGCGCACCCGGGTCGCGGCGATCAGCAGCCGCGGCGATCCGGCCGCCTGGGTACGCAGCCGGTCGAAATCCACCGCCTCCTCCAGCAGGCCGCGCAGCGGCGTGAGGTCGGGCGGGTCGAGCGCGAAGGGCGAGACCCAGCGCAGGGACGCGCCCAGCGCCGCCGCCGCCAGCACCGCCGTCCCGCTCGGGGACCGCCGGCTGACCTGTTCCCAGAACCAGGCGAGCTTGCGCCGCGCCGCAGCGCGCCCGGCCGCGCCCGGGCCGCCCTCGGCAAGCCCGTCGGCCAGCAGCACCGCGTTCACCGCGCCGGCGCTGGCCCCGCTGATCGTGTCCCAGTCGATGCCGTCCTGCTCCAGGAGCCGGTCGAGCACGCCCCAGGTGAAGGCGCCGAACGACCCGCCCCCTTGCAGCGCCAGGGCCAGCGGGCCGCCGGCGAACCCGCCGTACGGCGAGGGGTCGGCCGGGGAGAAGCCGGTGGGCGGGATCCGGGCAGCGATGGGGGGTGTCGGTGCGTGCGTCATGCCCCCGATATGGGGGCGCCGGCCGGATTGTGCTGCAATGCAGCATCGCACGAACCGGGGAAGCGGAGGTCGCTACGGCCCCATCGCGCCGACCACGAGCGCGCGGTGACGGCGACGCGCGCTCAGGGCGTGCGTCGCACCTGCGCCGGAATACCCGCTCGGGTTTTCGGGTGATTCCGCCGGCTGACGGGCACTCTTTCGCAAATTCTCAGGGCTGCGCGACGGAGATGACGACCCGCCGGCTCATTTGCGACGTCAGCGCGTAGCCGACCGCGCCGAGCCCGAGCTGCCGCACCCCGCTCGCCGGCACCCCATCCGCCGCCAGTCGGTCCGTCACCACCTGCGCCCGCAGTTCCGACAACAACTGGTTGGCCTTGCCGGAGCCGCTGCGGTCGGCCGCCCCGGACACGGTCAGCGCCGCATCCGAATGCGCCTTCGACCACGCCGCCGCGCGGGAGATGACACGCTGCGCCGACGGATCGAGCGCGGCGGACCACTCCTGGAAGAACACGACGAAGTTGCGCGCCGGCACCGCCGCGTGCGCCGCCAGGGACGCCGGCAAGGACACCGGCAGTGACAGCAGGCAGAGCAGGACCAGGAAACTCGGGCGGCGCATGATCAAAACTCCGACGCAGGACGAACTTGGATGTGCTGGATGCCCGGCTTGGCCCTGTTACGTCAACCATACGTCCGGCCCCCTGCGCCCGGCGTGCCCCTTTCGCCCCGACGCGGAAGCTTTATGAATGAGCGCGGCCTTGCAAAGACCAACGCTCGTCCCCGAACGGCCACAGGAAACGCCCCGATGCCGATGTTCACCGAAGACCGCCTTCGCGCCGTCACCGCCCTGATCGTCCGCCGCATGGGCAGCGATGCGGAGGAAACCGCGCTCGTCGCCGACCACCTGGTCCGCGCCAACCTCGCCGGCCACGACAGCCACGGCGTCGGCATGCTGCCCGCCTACGTGCGTCTGCTGCAGGACGGGCTGCTGGTGCCCAACCAGGAGCCCGAGACGGTGCTCGATTTCGGCGCCCTGCTGGTGCTGGACGCGCGCCGCGGCTACGGCCAGCACATGGCGGCGGAATCGGTGCGGCGCGCGATCGAACGCGCGCGCCAGACCGGGGCCTGCGTGCTGGGGATGCGCAATTCGTCGCATATCGGCCGGGTGGGTACGTATGGGGAGCAGGCGGTGGCGGCGGGGATGGCGTTCATCGGCTACGTGAACGTCGCCGACCACCACGATATCGCCGCCCCGTGGGGCTGCGCCGAGGCGCGGCTCGGCACCAATCCGTTCGTCACCGCGGTGCCGGGGGCGGACGGTCCGGTGCTGCTGGACATGGCGACCACCACGATCGCGGCGGGCAAGGCCCGGGTCGCGCGCAACAAGGGCGTCCCGGTGCCGGACGGCTGCCTGATCGACGCGGCCGGCCACCCGACCAACGATCCGACCCCGTTCATCGACGACCACATCGGCGCGCTGACCGCGTTCGGCCGCCATAAGGGCTCCGGCCTCGCGGTGATGTGCGAGATCATGGCCGGCGCAGTCGCGGGCGGGCAGCGCGCCGGGGAGCCGAACAAGGGCGGCATCCTGAACTCGCTGTTCGCGGTGGTGATCGACCTCGCGCGCATCGGCGGCGACGCGGCGCAGGTGCTGGTCGGGGTGGAGGCGACGAAGGCGCATATCCGGTCTTCGGCGGTCGCCCCCGGGTTCGAGGCGATCCTGCTGCCGGGCGAGCCGGAGCGGCGGTCGGCCGCGGCGCGGCGGGCGGGGGGAATCCCGGTGGACGATCGGACCTGGGAACAGATCCGCGAGGCGGCAGGCAAGCTCGGGATCACCGAGGCGGAGCTGGAACGGGCGAACGCCTGAGGGGGATCGCTGCCCGCCCGACGGATCGGGAGGACACGCCGTCTCCCTCGGCAAGTAGCTGGCGGCGCCTGAACCAGACGAGACCGAAGCCTTGAGCAGCCGCCAATCGGCGCGGCGGACCAAGAGCAGCGCCGGCTTGCGGCGTGGCGCCGACCAGGCCGCGCGTCATGGCGCCCGCGCGCGGGTCGTCAGGACGCGATCTTCACCGCCGTCGCGCCCTTCTGCTCGCCCACCGTCCGGGTCGCGTGTCCGCTCAGTTCCTCCCCGGCCGCCGGGTCCAACCGGGTCGACACGACCGGCGCCAGCATCGCGAGCCCCCCCACCACCAGGAACGCCACCGAGAAATCCCCCAGCTTCGGCACCGTGTGCCCGGCCACCGCCATCGACGCCCCGAGCGCCGCCGCCGAGATCGCGATCCCGAGCGACAGCATCATCTGCTGCTGCGTCGTGTAGAAACTGGTCGCCGCGCTCATGTCGGGGCGGGGGATCTCGGCATAGGCGATCGTGTTGTAGGCCATGAACATCAACGACTGGAAAAACCCGCCCGCGATCAGCACCAGGTAGATGGCCGGCATCGGCCACGACGGGCGGAACCCCGCCATCGCCATCAACAGCCCCGTCGCCAGGAACCCGATCCACACCATCACCGGCCGGAACCCCAGCTTGCGCAGGATCCCCGGCGCCACCGCGCGCATCGCCAACGAGCCGAGCGAGCCTGCGAACGTGATCACCCCGCTGCGCGCCGCCGAATAGCCGAACCCCAACTGCATCATCATCGGCAGCAGGAACGGCGTCGCGCCGGCGCCGATGCGCGAGAACGCGCCCGAGATCACGGAAAACCGGAACGTCGTATAGCGCAACAGCCGGAAATCGAGGATCGGATGCGGATGCCGGCGCGCGTGCCGGCCATAGAGCGCGCCCGCCGCGACCCCCGCCGCCACCAGCGCCCAGGTGACGGGGTTCCCTGCCGCGCCGCGCGCCGCCATCTCGATCCCGAACATCACGCAGGCGAGCGCGGTGCCCGACAGCGCGAGACCGACCAGGTCGATCGGGGTTTTCACCGGTTCGCGCATCTCCTCGATGAACAGGGTCACGAGCAGGATGCCGACCACGCCGATCGGCACGTTGATGACGAAGATCCAGCGCCAGTCGAAATACGTCACGATGAACCCGCCGAGCGGCGGCCCCAGGATCGGCCCGATCGTCGCCGGGATCATGAGCCAGGCCATCGCCGAGACCAGCTCCGACTTCGACGCCGTGCGCAGCAGCACCAGCCGCCCGACCGGGGACATCATCGCCCCGCCGGTGCCCTGCAGCATCCGCGCCGCCACCAGCTCCGGCAGGGTCTGCGACAGCGCGCACAGGATCGACCCGGTGACGAACAGCGCGATCGCGGCGCGGAACACGGTCCGCGAGCCATAGCGGTCGGCCATCTTGCCGCTGGCGGGAATGAACATCGCCAAGGTCAGCAGGTAGCACGTGAGCGCGATGTTCATGCGCAGCGGCGGCACATGGAAGCTGTGCGCCATGGCGGGCAGCGCGGTCGCCAGCACGGTGCCGTCGAGCTGCTCCATCAGCATCGAACTGGCGACGATCAGCGCCACCGTGCGCGTGCTGATGACGCGCGGCGCGCGCAACCGGGGCGGAAGATCGGGCGAGGGTTCGGACATGGCCGGAGACTCGCCCGATTCCCCCCGCTCCGCCAAACGCTTACCCGGCATGGCCGCCCCTCCCCCTGCGCGGGCAGATTGCCACGATCCTGCCGCCATCGCACTCTGCGCCCCGGCAGCAACACAGGGAGAACAGCGCATGGCCGAGCCAGGCGAGGCAACGGGCGGGCCGCTGGCCGGCGTGCGGGTGATCGACCTGACCGCCGTGGTGCTGGGCCCGTTCGCGACCCAGACCCTGGGCGACATGGGTGCCGATATCGTGAAGATCGAACCGCCCGAGGGCGATCCCACCCGCCAGATCGGGCCGTCGCGCGGGCCGGGCATGGGGTCCTATTTCGCCAACCTCAACCGCAACAAGCGCAGCATCGTGCTGGATTTGAAACTTCCGGCGGCGCGCGCGGCGCTCGATCGGCTGATCGGCGGCGCGGATGTGTTCGTGCACAACATGCGGCTCGGGGCGGCGGCGCGGCTCGGGCTCGATGACGCGACCCTGCGGGCGCGCCATCCGCGGCTGATCCATGCCGCGGCGACCGGGTTCCGGGCCGGCAGCTCGATGAGCGAATACCCCGCGTTCGACGATCTGATCCAGGGCATGAGCGGGGCGGCGGCGCTGAACGCCGATCCCGACGGCGCGCCGCGCTATTTCCCGACCGTGATGGTCGACAAGCTCACCGGGCAGTTGCTGGCGTCGATGATCGGCATGGCGCTGTTCCACCGCGAGCGCACCGGGCAGGGCCAGGCGGTGCACGTGCCGATGCTGGAATCGATGCTGTCGTTCCTGCTGGTCGAGCACATGTGGGGCGCCACGATCGACGAGCCGGAGCAGGGCATGGGCTATCCGCGCATGCTGAGCCCGCACCGGCGGCCCTATGCGACGCGCGACGGGTTCATCTCGGTCATCTGCGTGAGCGATGCACAATGGGCGCGCGTGCTGCGCGCCATCGGGCGGGAGGCGCTGGTCGCCGATCCGCGCTTCGCGACCATCGCCGCGCGGTCCGCACATGTCGATGCGCTGTTGGCGGTGCTGGCCGAAGGGCTGACGGCGCGGACCACGACGGAATGGCTCGCGATCCTGCGCCCGCTGGATATTCCGTGCGGGGAGGCATCGACCCTGCCGGCGCTGCTGGAGAATGCGTATCTGCGCGAGACCGGGTTCTTCGCGCTGGCGGAGCATCCGAGCGAAGGGCGGGTGCGGGTGCCGGCGATCCCGGCGCGGTTCTCGGCGAGCCCGGCGGGCGTGCGGCGGCTGTGGCCGCGGCTGGGGGAGCATGGGGTGGAGGTGTTGCGGGAGGCGGGGTTCGGGGCGGGGGAGATCGCGGAGGTTCTGGGTGGGGATGCGTAGGGGGTGGGGCGG
>JABBNW010000235.1 GCA_019352115.1 Pseudomonadota bacterium | reverse complement strand
CCGGGCGGGTGGCGAGCAGCCGGCGCAGGATGTCGGGGACGGCCGGGGCGGCCTGACGGCGCGGCCGCACATGGCGATGGTGTCGGGATCGGCGGCGAGCGGTTCGCGGCCGAGCGCATGGCGCCAGGCGGTGTAGTGCCGCCAAGCAGAGCGGTAGGTGCGGCGGGTGCCGTCGCTGCGGGCGCGGCTGGCGTAGAGAGTGACCCTCTGGGCGAGGGCCTCGAGTCCGGCCGCGCGCCAGGCGCCGTCCGGTACGACGAGCGGGCCGAGCAGGTCGGTGTCGAGCACGAAGGCGGCCGCCGCAGGTTCGGGCGCGTCGGCAGCCGCGGCTGCCAAAGTGGCGGTCATGCGCCGTCCCAGGGGTTGGCGACGGCGATGCCGCACTGGGTAAAATACGTCACGTTGCGGGTGGCCACCGTGGCCCCATGGGCGAGGGAAGTGGCGGCGATCATGGCGTCGGGGATGCTGATCGGCAGGCCGGCGCTCTCGCGGCGGGTACGGACCGTGGCGTAGGCGGTGGCGCAGGCCCTGTTGAAGGCGATCACCCGATCGGTGAATCCCTCTACCAGCAAGGTCTGGAAGTTCGTCGCCAAGGTGTCGCGCCGCCGGCCGCGCGGCAGGCTGGCGATGCCATACCGGATCTCCGCTTCGCTGAGGCTGGTGAGGAACAGGGTTTCGGGGTCGTGGGGCTGCAGGTAGATGGTGACCGCGGGAGCGATGGCGGGGCGCATGAGCTCGGAGATCACGTCGGTGTCGAGCAGGATCATGGCGCGGAAAAATCCGGCGGCGGCCGGTCCTGGGTGCGATCGCGGGGCCGCAGGTCGAGGTTGGCGCCGTGGTCCGGGCCGAACAGGCGGGTGACCAGCGCGAGCAGGTCGCGCGGGCGCGGTGCGGCCTCCTGGCGGGCGAGGCTGGTGCGCAGCAAGCTGCGGACTTCTTCGGCGAGCGAGCGGTGATGGGTGGCGGCGCGGGCTTTGAGCTTGGCGTGCAGGAGCGGGTCGACGTCGCGGATGAGCAGGCTGGGCATGGGCGCCTCGGGGCGGTCCTAGCGCATGATAGCGGAGGTCGTGGGGTGGGTGCCAGGGGCATTCCGTCCGCAAAGGGTGCTTCCCGGACTGCGGGACCATCCGATGCCGCCGTGCGGCCAAGCCGCAGCGTTTGCACAGGCCGCGGGCGCGCACGAACCACCCGCGCCGGGTGATTTCCTTCCAATGCGGCGGGTAGAGGGGGCCAAGCTCGCCGCGGATCGTGACTCCAGCCAGGGATCGCCCGGCCTTGCCCAGCCCCCGATAGACCGAGGCCCGGTCTAAATATCGAGCCGTCGCGCGTTCACTGCGGGGGCCGAGATTCTCCTCCTCCTTCGTCCGGCGTTCTTCCCCGGCGGCGGTCGTGGTGTCCACGGGCTGCTCGGTCGGCTTCAGATCGATCCGCTGCGCTAGCATTACGGTTTTAGTCCGGCCAGAAGCTGCTGCGGGGCGCAGATTTGGGCGGCTCCGGACGAATTTTGGGCGCGGCGAGCCTTCTGTTTGAGCAAAATTCGCCCAGGGCAGTGCGATAGCCCTGGAACCGTTAGAGAGGTCACTTGCACGATTAGTTCTTTCGTGCTTCCGTCCACAGGCGAACATAACGAAAGGCGGTTTCGCCGTACCCTAATCCGGTCGCGGACGGGCGCCACGCTTGGTGAGGAGGATGTGTTCCAATGGAAGCGATCGTGACATGCGCCCGGTGACCTATCGCCAGGGCGCCGACTGGCCCCCCTATGCCCGCCGCGTTCTGATCTGGAACTGGCTCGCTTGGCTGCTAAACTTTACTGACCGTGGCATGATCGGCCCACTTCTGCCGCTGATCATCGCGCAGCTGGGAATTTCCTACGCGACCGCTGGCAGCATCGTGTCGCTCTTCTTTGTCGGCTATCTGTCGACCTTCTTCGGAGGCCTGCTCTCTGACCGGCTGGGGCGCAAGAAGCTCTGCACGGTTTCGCTTTTCGGTTTCGGATTAACCACCTGTGCGACCAGCCTCGCAACTGGGGTTGGCACGTTGTCGCTGGCCCGCGTGGTCACGGGCATCTTCGAAGGCCTGCAATATCCTGCCGCGGCCGCCTGGGTCAGCGAGAGCTTCCCGTTTCTCCAGCGTGCCCGCGCCTTGGCGATATGGGAGACGGGCTACAGCCTGGGGACCCTGCTGGGCATCGTGCTCGCCACATTCCTCGGGGCACATTTCGGCTGGCGCGCCGCTTGGCCGGTGGGGGGCGGCCTGACGCTTTGCCTCGCCGTGCTGTTCGCCCGCTTCGCCCCGGAGCGCTCGCGTCGGGAAACCCCGGGCTATGACGAGGCGCAGGCCCATGCCGGCACCGCCAGCCAGTTGTCCTGGCGCGATGCGCTCGGCATCCGCAACGTCTGGGTCGTGTTCGTGCTGCATGGTTTGTACAATTTCACCTTTTGGATGGCCGGCGCCTGGATCCCGCTCTACGTCATCAAGACGCGGCACATGTCGATGGTGGGCGGCGGCCTGCTTTCCGCCATCCTGTTCGCTGGCGTTTCGGTCGGCCTCGTGCTGAACGGCTTCGTCGCCGACCGCTTCGGTCGAGTGCGTGCGGTCAGCTTCCTCACCTTCCTGGCGGCGCTGGCGCTGGCGCTGTTCACCCGCGTGCAGAGCCCGGTGCTGCTGTTCGTGCTAATGGGACTGGGGGGGGTGCTCGGCGCCTACATCTCCTCCGCGATCGCTCTCGTCACCGACACTACCAGCCCGGAAATCGCCGGCACCGCCTTCGGCATCGCACTGTTTGGCGGCGAGATCGGCGCCGTACTGGGGCCGATCACCGGCGGCTTTCTGGCACAAACCTTTGGCCTTCAGACTGCGATTGACGTGTTGCCGCTGTCGCTGCTCGCCGCATCACTGATCGTCTGGCTGGCGAAGGAGCCGATACGCCATGCGGTGGTGCTGGGTGCGGTCGACAGCGCCAGCGAAGCCTAAACGCAGCCGAGTAAGGTAGCAGCAATGCAGCAACCTAGCGCGCGACGGCAGGCCGAGATCGTGACCCTGGCCCGCGAGATCGGTCGCGTCTCGGTGGAGGAGTTGGCGCTGCGCTTCGCCGTCACGCCGCAGACCATCCGCCGCGACCTGAACGAACTGTGCGACGCGAAGCGCCTGACCCGGGTGCATGGTGGCGCGATCATCGCTTCCTCGATCGAAAACCTCGCCTACGAGGCGCGCAAGCTGGTGTCGCACGAGCAAAAGCGGCGCATCGGCGAGGCGGCGGCGCGGCTGATACCGGATCAATCCGCAATCTTCATCAACTTGGGCACCACGACCGAAGAAGTGGCGCGTGCGCTCGCCGCACGCAGCAGCAGCTTGCTGGTGGTGACCAACAACCTGAATGTTGCCACCGCGCTGTACCGCAACCGTGCGGTCGACGTGGTGATCACCGGCGGCAGCATTCGCAGTAGTGACGGCGGCATCGTCGGCCACACCGCGGTAGAGCAGATCCAGCGCTTCCAGGTGGACGTGGCGGTGATCGGCACTTCGGCGATCGGTGAGGACGGGACGCTGCTCGACTATGACATCCGCGAAGTCGAGGTTTCTCGTGCCATCATCGAGAATGCGCGCCGCGTGCTACTGGTCGCCGACAGCAGCAAGTTCCGCCGGCACGCACCGGTGCGCATCGGCCGGTTGGACGAGGTGGACGTAATGGTAACCGACTACCTGCCTGCTAGCCAGGCCGCGGCACTGACGCAGCAGTTTGGCGTCGAGATCGTGCAGGTAGGCGCTCCCGAGGAAGTGGCGCCGGAGGAACGTGGCATGCCGGAAGAGGATGCGGATGCGGCCCGAGGCGATGCCGCGGATCCGTCGCGGGAGACGTGAATGACGGTGCAGGCGGCGGCGATGTTCGACCTGGCGATTATCGGCGGTGGCATCAACGGCTGCGGCATAGCCCGCGACGCGGCCGGGCGCGGCTGGCGCGTGCTGCTGTGCGAGAAGGACGACTTGGCCGCCGGCACTTCCTCTGTGTCCACCAAGTTGATTCATGGCGGCCTGCGCTATCTGGAGTACTCCGAGTTCCGGCTGGTGCGCGAGGCATTGGCCGAGCGAGAAGTGCTGTGGCAGATCGCGCCGCATATCATCTGGCCGCTGCGTTTCGTGCTGCCAATCCAGCCGGGCATGCGGCCACGCTGGCTGCTTCGTCTAGGCCTGTTCCTATACGACCATATCGGCGGCCGGCGGAAGCTGCCGCCGACGCGGTCGCTGGATCTTACACGCGACCGTGCGGGCGCGCCGCTGCGGCCAGAGCTGCACCGCGCCTTCGAATACTCCGATTGCTGGGTGCAGGATTCCCGCCTCGTCGTGCTGAACGCGCAGGGCGCGGCGGAGTTGGGTGCCGACATCCGCACCCGCACCGAGTGCATCGCCGCGAAGCGGGTGCAGGGCCTCTGGGAGTTATCGTTGCGTGACAGCACCAACGGCGCGGTGCGCAACGAGCGCGCGCGCGTGCTGGTGAACGCGGCCGGCCCGTGGGTGTCCGAAGTGGCAGGCAAGGTTGTGCATGGGTCGAAGCCATCGCCGGTCCGGCTGGTACAAGGTAGCCATATCATCGTACCGAAGCTGTACGACCACGACGCCTGCTATGTGTTCCAGAATGCCGACCGGCGCATCCTGTTCGCCATTCCGTACGAGCAGGACTTCACCCTGATCGGTACGACGGACCTGGACTATCACGGCAATCCCTCCGCGGTGCAGGCGACGCCGGCGGAGATCGCCTATCTCTGCGCTGCGGTGAACGGCTACTTCCGCAGCGTCGTGACCCCCGAGATGGTGGTGTGGCACTATTCCGGCGTGCGACCACTGTATGACGACGGCGCGCGCGCAGCGCAGGCAGCGAAACGCGACTACGTGTTGCAGTTGGAACACCCGGACGACGTGCCGCCCCTGCTGACCGTGTACGGCGGTAAGATCACCACGTTCCGCCGACTGGCGGAGGCTGCGCTGCGGATCCTGGCGCCATATTTGCCGCCGGCCACTGGCCGCGCCGCCGGCTGGACGGCACGGCAATCCCTTCCCGGGGGCGACTTTCCGGCGGAGCAATTGGTCGAGCAGACCGCCCAGCTGCGCTCTCGCCATGCCTTCCTTAGCGAAGCCGAGGCACGACGCTTGGTCACCAGCTATGGCACGCGCGCCGAATACATCCTGGACGGAGCCACCACCACCGCAGCGCTCGGCCGGCAATTCGGCGCAGGCCTCAGCGAGGCCGAACTGAAATACTTGGTCCAAGCGGAATGGGCACGCACAGCCGATGATGTCGTGTGGCGCCGCTCGAAGCTTGGGCTCCGGCTTACCGCCGCGCAGATCACGGCGATCGAGCAGGGCATCCAGTCTATACTGCACCAGGACCGCGCCGCATGACTGCGCATTTCCTTGTCATCGACCAAGGCACCACCTCCACCCGCGCCATCGTCTTCGACGCCCGACTCGTGCCGCTAGTGGCTGCGCAAGAGGAGATCCCCGCGCTGTATCCGCAGCCAGGCTGGGTCGAGCAGGACCCGGAGACGATCTGGAACAGCGTGCTACGCACCGCGCGCGCGGCGTTGACGCAGCGCGGACTGCAGGCTGCGAACATTGCCGCGGTTGGCATCGCCAATCAGCGCGAGACAACGCTGCTGTGGGACCGTCAGACCGGACGCGCGCTGCACGACGCCATCGTCTGGCAGGATCGCCGCACCACCGCCGCCTGCGAGGCGCTGCACCACTCCGCTGAACTGGTCACCGCGCGCACCGGGCTGTGCCTCGACCCGTATTTCTCGGCCACCAAGATCGCCTGGATGCTGGACAACCTGCCCGATGCGCGCACCGCTGCGGAGCAAGGCCGACTCGCCTTCGGTACGGTGGACAGTTTCCTGCTGTGGCGGCTGACGCGCGGCGCGGTGCACGCGATCGACGCCACCAACGCCTCGCGCACCCTGCTGTGTGACATCCGCAGCGGTAATTGGGACGACGCGATGCTGGACCTTTTCCGTATCCCGCGCGCCCTGTTGCCGCGGATCAGCGACAGCGCCGGGGCGCTGGGCACCGTCGATCCCGACCTGCTGGGTGGCGGCATCCACATCGCCGGCATCGCCGGCGACCAGCAGGCGGCGCTGATCGGCCAGGGCTGCCTGACGCCCGGTAGCGTGAAAGCAACCTACGGCACCGGTGGCTTCGTCCTGCTGAACACCGGCAGCGCCTGCCTGCCCTCGCCGCACCGGCTGCTCACCACCATCGCTTGGCAGCGCAGTGGCTGCCGCACCTATGCGCTGGAAGGCGCGATCTTCTCCGCCGGCGCCAGCGTGCAATGGCTGCGCGACGGGCTGCGGATCATTGACAGTGCGGCCGAGACCGAGACTCTGGCAGGGCAGGCCGATCCGCAGCAGCCGGTATATCTCGTGCCGGCGTTCACTGGACTGGGCGTGCCGCACTGGAACAGCCGTGCGCGTGCCGCGGTGCTGGGCATCACCCGCGGCACCACGCATCGCGAGCTGGCGCGGGCCACGCTGGAAAGCATCGCCTACCAGACGCGCGACCTGCTCGGCGCCATGCGCGCCGACGGCGCGGCCGGTGGGGTGTCGATACAGGACAGTCTGCGCGTGGACGGCGGCATGGCGGCGAACAATTGGGCGATGCAGTTTCTCGCCGACATGCTGGACATGGTGGTGTGCCGGCCGCAATGCTTGGAGACCACCGCAGTCGGGGCCGCTTATCTCGCCGGCCTGGGCGCCGGGCTGCTGCCCGAGCCGGCCGAGATGCCGACGCTCACACCAATCGAATGCTACTTTACACCAAAGATGGCGGCGGAGGAACGGGCGTGGCGCTACGCCGGGTGGCAATCGGCGGTGATACAAACCTTGAGCGGCACGGCCGCGACGGACTGAACTGGAGGATCATCATGGCGTACCCCAAGGGCAGACAACGCCCGAACATTCTGCTGATTCTCAACGATGACATGGGCTTCTCAGATATCGGCTGCTACGGGGGCGAGATCGACACGCCGAACCTCGACCGGCTCGCCGCCAACGGCATCCGCTATTCGCAATTCTACAACACCGCCCGCTGCAGTCCGTCGCGTGCTTCGCTGCTGTATCTGCTCAACCCGGTGCGAGCACGGATTCCCCCTGCAGGGTCATTTTGATGGCCTGATAGGCGTGGATGCCCCGCCGCGCGGCGGTCCCGACGACGGAACGGAATCCGGCGAACAGGTCGGGTCCCCAGTCGGAGCGGAACCCGCCGGTGACCTTGCGGTAGGTGGCGGTCGGCCGCAGTTCGCGTTCACTGCTGTTATTGTCGGGAGCGACCTCGGGGTAATCGAGGAAGGTGAACAAGTGAGCGCGGAC
>JABBNW010000014.1 GCA_019352115.1 Pseudomonadota bacterium | reverse complement strand
TACCTTTCATCGTGAAGGACTTGCACCCTCTCCTCTTGCCGGTCTCCCGGCGCACCTCCGTGTCTCCGTGTCTCCGTGGTTATCTTCCTGCCGGGCCGAACCAAGGCCCTACTGCACCCCGACGGCGGCCCCCAGCGTCTCACCGATCGACCGGTGCAACACCAGATCGGCCAACGGATCCAGCTCCGTCTCCTCCCGGTTCAGGATCACGAGCCGCGCCCCGTTCCGCTTCGCCAGGCGCGGAAACCCGGCCGCCGGATAGACCACAAGCGAGGACCCGATCGCGAGGCATAGATCCGCTTCCAGCACCGCCTCCTCCGCCCGCACCATCGCCGCCGCCGGCATCGCCTGGCCGAAGGACACGGTCGCGGTCTTCACCAGCCCGGCGCAGTGCGCGCAGCGCGGCGCCCGCCCGTCGGCGGCGAACGCGGCGGCCAGATCGGCAATCTCGTAGCGCGCGGTGCAGTCGAGGCAGGTGGCGTAGGTCGTGTTGCCGTGCAACTCGATCACCTGGCGCGCGGGGATCCCGGATGCCTGGTGCAGACCGTCGATGTTCTGCGTGATCACCGCGTCCACCCTGCCCGTCGCCACCAGCGCCGCGACAGCGACGTGGCCGCGATTGGGCCGCGCGGTGCGCAGGACCGGTTCCATCTCGAACCGGCGGCGCCAGGTCTCGCGGCGGGCGTCCTCCGAGGCCAGGAACTTGTCGAAATAGATCGGGTTCTGCCGGGTCCAGATGCCGCCGGGACTGCGGAAGTCCGGGATCCCGGACTCCGTGCTGATGCCGGCGCCGGTGAACACCACCACCCGGTGCGCGTCTTCGATCAGGCGCCGCAGCGCCGCGACAGCATCATCCATTCGCCCCGTCCCACCGGCTCGTCCCGCCGGCGGCATGGACCGGCGCTGTTGCCTCGGTTAGCCTGCCGCAAAACCGAGGGGGTGAAAACGCCGGCATGATCGACAAATTCGTGCGCTCCACCGCCGAGGCCCTGGACGGCGTGCCCGACGGCGCCACGGTACTGCTGGCCGGGTTCGGCGATGTGGGCATGGCGACTGCGCTGCTCGAAGGGCTGATCGAACAGGGGGCGAAGGACCTCGTGCTGGTCTGCAACTCCGGCGGACGCGACGGCAGCGCGGTGGCGCGGCTGCTGACCCTGGGGCGGGTGCGCAAGCTGATCTGCTCCTTCGTCCGCGCGGCGAGCGACGCCGGCCGGCTGCTGCTCGCCGGCAGGCTGGAGGTGGAGGTCGTGCCGCAAGGCACGCTCGCCGAACGCATGCGCGCCGCCGGCGCCGGCATCCCCGCCTTCTACACGCCGACCGGCGCCGACACCGTGCTGGCCGAAGGGCGCGAGGTGCGGGAGATCGCGGGCCGGCCCTGCCTGCTGGAATATCCGCTGGCCGGCGACGTCGCGCTGATCGATGCCTGGCAGGCCGACCGCTGGGGTAACCTGACGTATCGTGAGACGCAACGGAACTTCAACCCGGTGATGGCGATGGCGGCGAAGCTGACGGTCGCGCAGACGCGGCACGTGGTCGACCTCGGCGCGCTGGCGCCGGAGCACGTGATGACCCCGGGGATTTTCGTCAACCGCGTGCTGCACGTGTCCGGCTGAGCCGGCCCCGGCGGAGCAGAAAGGACAGACGATGGCAGACGGTTTCACTCCGCTCGATCGCGACGGCATGGCGGCGCGGGCGGCGCACGACATTCCCGAAGGCTGGGTGGTCAACCTCGGCATCGGCATCCCGACCGAGGTGGGCAATTTCATCCCCGCCGACCGCGAGGTGATCATCCATTCGGAAAACGGCGTGATCGGCGCCGGGCCCGCGCCGGCGCCCGACCGGATCAATCCGTTCCTGGTGAATGCGGGGACCCAGCCGATCACCTTGCGCACCGGCGGGTCCTACGTGCACCACGCGGACAGTTTCGCGATCGCCCGCGGCGGGCATCTCGATCTTACGGTGCTGGGCGCGTTCGAAGTGTCGGAAAACGGCGATCTGGCGAACTGGGCGCGCGCGGCACATGAGCCGGTGAAGCAGATCGGCGGCGCAATGGACCTCGCGATCGGCGCCAAGCGGCTGTGGGTGATCATGGAGCACACGACCAAGGAGGGCGCGCCGCGGCTGCGCCGGACTTGTACCTATCCGCTGACCGCGAAGGGCGCGGTGAAGCGGGTCTACACCAACCTCGCGGTGCTGGACGTGACGCCGCAGGGCTTCGTGGTGCGCGACATCATCCCCGGCCTGTCGTTCGAATCGCTCGCCGCGCGCACCGACGCACCGCTGGCGCGGGCCTGAAGCGATGATCACGGATCTGGAGATTCGCGCCACCCGCCCGTTCCTGGACGGGGCGCGCTTCGGCGCCGCGGGCGCGTATGTGTGGGTCGAAGGGGTGGCGTCCGGCGCGGTCGATCCCGCCCATCCGGCCAATGCGGGCATCGCGGGGATCGACCTGGCACCCCGCGATCCGGCCGGAATGGTGACATACCGCACCGATTTCGTAGTGCTGCGCCCGGCGGATGCGGCGGACCGTCCCGGGCGGCTGCTGTACGAGGTGAACAACCGCGGCCGTAAGATGATCTTCGCCAATGTCTGCGCCGGCGCCGCCGGCAATGTGCCGCGGACCGAGGCCGACCTGGGCAACGCCTTCGTCCTGCGGCGCGGCTTCACCCTCGCCTGGTCCGGCTGGGATGCCGGCGCACCGCGGGCGAACGGCGGGCTGGCGCTGGACGCCCCGGTCGCCCTGCGGGACGGCGCCCCGGTGACCCGGCGCATCCGGGAGGAATTCATCTCCGGCACCCGCCTCGGCGTGCTGGAGACGTTCCGGCTTGCGTATGAAGCGACGGAGCGGCAGGGCGCGCGGCTGACCGTGCGCCGCACGCAGACCGCGCCGCGGCAGAACATTCCCTTCGCCTTCGTCGACGCGCGCACGATCCGCCTGCTGCCCGAAGGCAGCTTGCCCGAGCCGGGGTCGATCTACGAATTCCACTACGTCGCGACCGGCCCGCGCGTGCTCGGGCTCGGCTTCGCGGCAACAAGGGATTTTGTGGCCTACCTGCGCGGACCCGGCGCGGCGCTCGCGGGCGGGACCGTGGCGCACGCGCTCGGGTTCGGCATTTCCCAGGCGGGGCGGTATCTGCGCGACCACATCGCGCTCGGTTTCAACCGCGCCGAGGACGGGGCGCGCGTGTTCGACGGCGTCTTCACCCATGTCGCCGGCATCGGCCGGCTGTTCCACAACGCGCTGTTCGCCCAGCCCGCGCGCACCCGCACCTGGCACGAGGACCACGACTTCCCGGAGGTCGCGTTTCCGTTCTCGGCGACGGCGCTGACCGACCCGATCTCCGGCGCGACCGGCGCGCTGCTGGCCGGGGACGCCAGCGATCCGTTGCTGATCGAGACCAACACCGCCACCGAATACTGGCAGAAGGGCGCGAGCCTGCTGCACACCTCGCCGGACGGGATGCGCGACGTGGCACTGCCGGAAGGTGTGCGCGGCTACTTCCTGGCCGGCACGCAGCACGCGGGCAAGGCGGGCATGCCGCGCGACCGCGGTCCCTGCGCCAATCCGCGCAACTGGCACGATCCGATGGGCGCGGTGCGCGCGCTGCTGGTGGCGCTGGACGCCTGGGTGGCCGACGGCGTGCCGCCGCCGCCGTCCCGCCTGCCGCGCATCGACGACGGCACCCTGGTGCCGCCGGAATCCCTCGCGTTTCCCGCCATCCCGGGCGCGGCGCCGCCACCGCCGCCGAACGACGTGGCGCCGCTCGCCGATTGGGTGGATCCCGTGGTGCCGCCGCAAGCCTGGGTGGCGCTGGTGCCGCAGGTCGATGCGGACGGCAACGAGATCGCCGGCCTGCGGCTGCCGGACATCGCGGTGCCGGCGGGCACGCACACCGGCTGGAACTGCTACGCGCCGCCGTATCCGGAGGGGGAAATCGCGGATCGCGACGGCAGCTTCCTGGCGTTCGCTTCCACCAGGGCGGAGCGGGAAGCGGTAGGCGATCCGCGCCTGTCACTGGCGGAACGTCCCGGTGCCGCCGCCCGCGCGGCAGCGGCCGCGGCCCTGGTGCAGGACGGGCTGCTGCTGGCGGAAGACGCCTCGGCGTTCGGCCTTGCGACCTGAGCCGGCGCGATCGCGGGGTCAGAACCCCGTGCGCGTGTCCGCCACCACGTAGCCCTTGCGCGGGAACTCCTCCCAGTACTGCCGCAGCCCCTTGCCGCCCATGTCCCGATACGGCCGCTTGCGCAGCGCTTCCACATCCAGATCGATCCCGTGTCCCGGCACCGTCGGCAGCTCCACGAACCCGTCGCGCACAGTGAGCGGGGTCATCGCGATCGCATCGCACGCCGGCTTCAGGTTCACGAAACACTCGGCGATCCAGAAATTCGGAATCACGGCTGACACCGCAACCGTCGCCGCCAGACCGACCAACGTCGAGTTGTAGTTGTGCGGCGCGACCGCCACCGCCTGCGGCGCCGCCATCGCGGCGATGTCCATCAGGGCGGAAATCCCGCCGCAGTTGCAGACGTCCGGATTGAGGATATCGGCGGCGCGGCGTTCCAGGCAGTGGAAGAACGCCTCCTTCGAATACATCGCTTCACCGGTGACGATCGGCATCGGCAGCGCGCGGCGGACCTCCGCCACCAGCTCGATGTTGTCGCACAGGCAGGGTTCCTCGTACCAGCCGATATCGAATTCTGCCAGCCGCCGGCCGAGCCGGATCGCGTGCATCGGTGCCAGGCGACGGTGCACCTCGACCAGCAGCCCGAACTCCGGCCCCAGCGCGTCGCGCATCGCGCGCACGTAGCGGACCACGTGATCTTCGTCCTCGCGATGGATGAAGCTGCGCCAGGGGCCGGGGAACGGGTCCCATTTCAGCGCGCCGTAGCCGGCTTCCTTCACCGCCAGCGCCCGTTGCACATTGGCTTCGATCGAGTCCGACCCGCGCGACCAGCCGTTCGCGTAGACCTTCACCGCCGCGCGCGAGGCCCCGCCGAGCAGGTTGTAGAGCGGCATCCCCGCCTGCTTGGCGACGATGTCCCACATTGCGATTTCGATTGCGCTCCAGGCCGAGCCCAACTCCAGGGACGCACGGCGCATGGCGAAATCCTCGAAGATCACCTGCGCGGTGTGGCGGATCGAATACGCGCTGCGGCCGATCACCACGCCGGCCATGGCGGCCAGGATGTCGGCGACCGGCTGCTCCTTGCCCGGGGTCACATAGGCCTCGCCCCAGCCGTGCAGGCCGCTATCGGTCTCGACCCGGCAGAACAGCAGGTTCTTCGCCGTGCCGGGGTCGAACAGGAAAGTTTCGATACGCGCGATCTTCATGGCCGACTCCCTCCGCAACCCGACCACGATGCGGCGCGCGGGGGATGCTGTCTATCCGCCGGGCAGAGCGGGACCCAGGGTGACGCGGGCCTCGATCGCGAGCGCCACCCGGTTGGCGATGATCAGCGGATCGGCGGTCATGCCGAAATCGCGCCGGTCCAGGTGCCCGGTCAGGGTGAACCTCTCGACCCGCCGCCCGGTCGCAGGATCCCGCGACACCTCCCGGAGCCGGGCGGCGAAGACGATCGGGCGGGTGACGCCGCGCAGCTCAAGCTGCCCACGCACCAGGTAACGCCCCGGACCGTCCGGGGTCACCGCCTGGCTCGCGAACCGGATCGCCTTGTGCCGCGCCACGTCCAGGAACGCGGCCGAGCGCATCAGCGCCGCGCCGCGCGCCCAGGACATGTGCAACGAGTCCGCCGCGACAGTGACGGCGATCCGGGTCGCCCCCGGATGGTCGAGGTCGAGGGTCAGCCGGCCGGCGAAGCGCGCGAAGGTCGCTGTCGTGTGGAACAGACCCAGGTCGCGCACGGTGACGGCGATGCGGCCATAGCGCGGGTCGAGCGGGAAATGATCGGCCGCGCGCGCGGCGCCAGGCGCGAGGCCGGCGAGCAGCACGAGTGCCACGCGCCCATAGCGCCGAACCATCCCGTTGCCTGCCGCCACCCGCCTGCCTCCCGCCTATCTGCGTGGCCACATGGGGACGCCGCGCAGGCTTGGGGAGGCTGTGGGGGCAGGGCGCGCTCCGGGATCGAATGCCGGAGCGCAACGTCCGCCGGCTTCCTCAATCACCCTCCCGCGCCCTCTGGGCGGGGGACGCGGCCTGCCATCCCGATCGCCCATTCCCGGCGGGGCCGCCGCCGATCGTGGCACCGGGGCGGCGAAGCGCGATCATGCGACCGCACACCGGATTGTGCGGTGGGCGCCGGCCGGGCCGCGGGTACTCTGGCCACGACAAGGCGGCGGGCAAAGGGACAAGCGATGGGCTGGAGTGGGCAGGTGGCGCTGGTGACCGGGGCGGCCCGGGGGATCGGGCGGGCGATCGCGCGGGAACTCGCGCGCAGGGGCGCGTCGGTGGCGGTGAACTACGCGACCCAGGCCGCGACGGCAGAGGCGCTGGCGGCGGAACTCGGGCGGCGCGCCATCGCCGTGGGCGCCGACGTGGGCGATCCCGCCGCCGTGGCCCGCATGGTCGAGACCGTCACCGCCGCGCTCGGGCCGATCACGGTGCTTGTCACCAACGCCGGCATCTCGGTGCCGGGAACCTTGGAAAGCTTCGAGCCCGAAGCGATGGCGCGGATGCGGCGGGTGAACGCCGACGGGATGATCCATTGCGTGCGGGCGGTGGCGCCGGCCATGGCGGCGGCGGGCTATGGGCGGATCGTCACCATCGCCTCCAACGCCGCGATCGGCACGGCGCTCGCGGGCACGACGTTCTATGCCGCGACCAAGGCAGAGGTCCTGGCGCTCACGCGCCGCTTCGCGCTGGAACTCGGCAGCAAGGGGATCACGGTGAACGCGGTGGCGCCGGGATGGATCGTGACCGACATGACCCGCGGGGCGACCCCCGAGCCCGAATTCGCCGCGCGGGTGCGCGGGATGGCCGCGCGCACGATGGTGGGTCGGGCCGGCGCCCCGGAGGATATCGCCAATGCGGTCGCCTTCCTGGCCGCGCCCGACTCCGGCTTCGTGACCGGGCAGACCCTGGTCGTGGACGGCGGCAGGATGGACTACATTGGACATGGATAAGCAACGGTCTGCGGACGAGGCCTTCATGCGCCGCGCGATCGCGCTCGCGGAAGCGGGCGAACGCGCGGACGGCGCCGCCCCGATCGGCGCCGTGCTGGTGTCCGACGGCACGGTGATCGGGGAAGGCCACAACCGGGTGGGCGAATTATGCGACCCGTCGGCGCATGCCGAGATCGTGGCGATGCGCGCCGCCGGCCAGCGCACCCGCCAGCCGCGCTTCGCCGGTGCCACCCTCTATTCCACCCTGCAGCCGTGCGGGATGTGCACGATGGCCTCGATCTGGGCCGGCGTGCGGCGGATCGTCTATGGCGCAGAACGGAACCAGGTCCACCAGATGTATTTCGAGGACCGGCATTTCGAAACGATGGACTTCATCCGCGACGCGTTCCGCGACGACATGCAGGTGACGGGCGGCGTACTGGCTGCGGACTGCGCCGCACTCTACTATGGACCCGGCGACGATCCGCCGCGCGAGGCGCAGGCCAACCTGCCGCCGGACCGATCGGGCGGCCCGACCGAATGACGATGCACGCGCGCTGACGTCACGCCGCGTCCTGGGTTCCGAGCTGCGCGACCAGCATGCCGATCAGCTCCTCGAGCCGGAACGGCTTGCTGCATACCTGCCACTCCGGATGACCCGCGGGGATGGCGCTGCGGCCGTAACCCGACAGGAACAGGAACGGGATCTGCCGCGCGGCCAGCAGCTCGGCGATCGGGTAGACCTCGGTTCCGCCGATGTTCACGTCCAGAATCGCGAGATCGACCGCCTCGGTCCGGGCGGCGTCCAGCGCGGCCGCGAACTGGCTGTAGGGACCGACGATCGTGCAGTTCTCGTCGGCGAGCATGTCCTCGATCAGAAGGGACACCAGCATCTCGTCCTCGACGACGAGCACGCGTCGTCCCGCCAGCGCCGTATGGTCCATGATCATTCCCCTTGGCGGCCGGCGGCGCGGACGATCGCTTCCGCCTCTACCGGCCTGCGCCGACACCGCGCGGGCGGGGTTTCGGGCATCGAAGGGCCGAAGATCCCGATCCGTGTCACAGCCGCCCGTAGCCTCCACCGTCGCATGGCCCGCCCATAGTGCCCTCCGGCGGCAGCAATGCGCCATAGGAGACAGCCGTCATCGTCACTTCGTGAAGAATCGCCCGGGTCGCGGCGCCGATCATTCCAGCGGAACGAAGATGGATCGCCGCATCTGTCCGGCCACCGATTGGGAGAGATGTCCTTTGCCCGTCGTGTCCTCGACCAGGATCACCTCCCCGGCCCCGATCACCCGGCTTTCGCCGTCGCTTGCCGTGATCCGCACGCCGCCGTCGAGGTTGATGATGTACTGGCGCCGCGGCGCCGGATGCCAACTCAGGTCGTATTCGCCGCCCGTTTCGCGGAAGATGATCCCGCACGCGGGAAGACGCGCCGACAGCCGGCTCGCGTTCCGCTGCTCCACCCATTCCACCTCCACATCGCGGAAATGACTTTCCCCAGCCGCGTCGGCGTAAAGATTATGGATTCGCATCGCGGTTCCTCCCCCGTTGCGCCGCCAGCTTCGGCCCGCCGTCTCCGGAACGGCAATCCCGTATCCCCTGCGCGCCGGTCTGTCCCGCCGGTCGGAAGCCTCCGTGCGCGCGGCCTCGCCCCGCATTGCGCTTGCGTTGACCTGCATCATTGCCGCGCCGTCGCGCGTGGGCGAGGCTGCACGTACATCCGCCCGCAGGATCGTTCCGATGCACCTCCGCACGATGGTCGCCGCCGGCGGCGTGCTGCTGACGGCCGCCTGCGTCGCCGTGCCGCCACCGCCACCGCCACCGCCCGCCGCCGTCGCCTGCCCCGGCTGCCCGTCGCCGGCGGCGCTCGCGGCCCAGGCGGCGCAGTTGCGCCGCGCGCTGGACGCCGCAGTGCCGCAGGAGCCGACGCTCGCGGCCGGGGGCGCCGCGGCGTGGATCGCGCGCACGCGCGCCGCATTGGCGCAGGCCGGGCTGCGGCTGCACCGGCCGCAATTGCTGGTGGTGGTGGATCGCAATCCGGCGGTGCAGCGGCTGGCGGTCATGCTCGCCGATCCGCACGGCGCGTGGCAGGTCATCGGCGACAGCAAGGTCTCCACCGGGCAGGCCGGGCGGCGCGGCTACTTCATCACCCCTACCGGCGTGTTCGTGCACGACGGTGACATCCGCGACTACCGGGCGCTCGGCACCTTCAACGAGAACCATATCCGCGGCCTCGGCCTGAAGGACATGCGGGTTTGGGATTTCGGCTGGCAGACCGCCGCGAAGGGCTGGGACCCGGACGGCGACACCGGCCCCATGCGCCTGGCGCTGCACGCCACCGATCCCGACTACCTGGAGCCGCGGCTGGGTCGGCCCGCCTCCGAAGGGTGCGTGCGTATCCCGGCGGCGATGAACCGCTTCCTCGACCACTACGGCGTGCTCGACCGCGAGTATGAGGCGCTGGCGCGGCTCGACCCCGCCTATGCGGCGGTGCTGGCAGCCGACCGCCAGCCGACGCCGCTCGCCGGTGACAAGCTGGTGGTGGTCGATTCCGCGGTGCCGGCCCTGGCCGGCGGGCCCAGCCCATCCCCGGCCCAGCCTCAAAGCGGTCGTTCCGCCGGCTTCGCGCGCACTGGCGACGCACGTTGAGGCCGCCCGGCGGGACCATTAGGCCCGCTGGGCCGACGCCGGCCGTCGCCGCGCGGAACCCCTCCGCGCGGCAAGCCAGGATACCCGTGATGGCAGCGGCGGGAGCTCCGCCCGGCCGTCAGCGGCCGCGGCCGCCACCGCCGCCGCCGCCAGCACCGCCACCGCCAGCACCGCCACCGCCGAGCCCGCCGCTCCCGCGACCGGAGCCGCGGCTGGTGCCCGTACGATCATGCGTCAGGTCGCGGTCGCGCAAATGGTCGGGGTCGCGCAACTGGTCGCGATCGTGCGTCAGGTCGCGATCCTGGGTCTGATCGCGGTCCTGCGCCCGCGCCGACGCGCCAAACAGGGTAAGGCCGCCGGCCAGACCGAGCAGGCCGCCGACCCCGGTTAGCACGCTGCGCCGCCGGATCGCGCCGGAATTGCCCATGGCAAAGGCCATTGTTCGGTCTCCTTCGCTGCTGGGCGCGACCGTTGTCGCGCCTGCGCTCTATCTGGTCCCGGGCGTCGGCCACATCATTGATTTCGATCAAACCGTGCACCGGCACGCGGCAGCGCGGCCGGCAACCCAGGCCCGAGCGCGCCGGCGATGGACGCTTCCCGGTACCTCCCGTAGCTTCCTGCGCGGTCAGAGGAGACAGCAGGAATGCCGAGCGAGCTCGCCGAAGAACACCGCATGCTGGCGGACATGGTCGCCAAATTCGTCGACCGCGAGCTGATGCCGCTGGAAAAATCCGTGCTGGCGCGCGAGGCCGCCGGGCAGAAATACGGCCTGACGCCGGAGGAGGAGGCGCCCCTGCTCGCGAAATGCCGCGAACTTGGCCTCTGGGCGCTCGACGTGCCGGAGGAGCTGGGTGGGGCCAACCTGCCCACCGTCGCGCTGATGGCGATCAACGAGGAACTGGGCCGCACCGTCGTGCCCTTCACCTTCCCGCCCGACAGCCCGAACCTGCACATGCTGCTCGCGGTCGCCAGTCCGGAGCAGCGAGAGAAATACCTGAAGCCCTACGCGGAAGGCCGCGCGACCTCCTGCATCGCCATCTCCGAGCCCGGCGCTGGCGGCGATCCGGCCGGAATGACCACGCGCGCGGTGGCCGACGGCTCCGACTGGGTCATCAACGGGCGCAAGATCTGGGTCTCGCGCGTGCCGCAGGCGGATTTCGTCATCGTCATGGCGCGCACCGGCGACGGCAAGCGCCATGACGGCATCAGCGCCTTCATCGTCGAGCGCGGCACGAAGGGCTTCATCATCGAGCGCGAGATCGCCATGATCGGCGGCAGGCGGACCTACGAACTGGTGTTCGAGGACTGCCGCGTCCCCGCGAGCCAGGTGCTCGGCCAGCTCGGCCGCGGCTTCGCGCCGATGCAGTTGCGGCTGACCGTGCGGCGGTTGCAGATGGGCGCCTGGTGCCTCGGCATCGCGCGGCGCGCGCTGGAGATGCTGTGCGAGCAGGCGCGCAACCGGGTGACGTTCGGCGCCCGGCTGGCGGACCGCCAGGCGATCCAGTGGTGGGTCGCCGAGGCCGCGACCCAGATCCACGCCTGCCGGCTGATGGTGATGGACGCCGCCGCCAAGCACGATGCCGGCGTGGACGTGCGCACCGAGGCATCGATGATCAAGGTGTTCGCGACCGAAATGGCCGGATCGGTGACCGATCACGCCATGCAGACCTTCGGCGCCATGGGCATGACGAAGGAACTGCCGCTGCAACTGCTCGCCCAGCAGGTGCGGGTGATGCGGGTCTACGAGGGGCCGAGCGAGGTGCACCGCATGGCGATCGCGCGGCGCTATCTGAACGATCGGAAATAGCACCGCGTGACCCCGGAACGACCTTGAGGCTGGCGGCGCGCCGCGAACCCCTGTACGTTCCGCGCCGACCGGCGACGCGCGGTACCTCCCGGATGGACCTTGATGGCGGCACAACGACCGGCGAGCCTCCTCCGGTATATGGCCTGCCTCGCGCTGTTCGAGGCGTCGCTGTTCCTGTTTCGGCGGTTCTACTGGGGGCACGGCCTCATCCGCCTCGGGCTGCTGGCGGCGATGCTGGCCTTCGTCCTGGCCATTCGGCAGTCCGGTATGATGCGGCCCGTGCCGGCGCGGCGTCCCCGACGGTCGATGCTGCGACCGCCCGGACCCGCATGGCTGCCCGCTCTCCTGCTGCTGTCGTTCGTGGCCGTCGTTTCGCTCGCGGGCGACTTTCCGTGGGGGCACGGCGTGGTCCGGGTCGGGATGGCGGCGCTGGTCGGGGCCTTCGCGCTGGCACTCTGGCGCGCCGGGCGTGCGGCGCGGCGGCTGCGAGAGGGGCGGGTCTGGCAGCATCTGGCGGCGATGGTGCTGGTCCTGCTCGCGCTCCAATCGGTGCAGACGATCGTCTGGGCGATGGCCGCCGCGACCCGCACCGACCGGATGCGGCTGGACGAGGGGCGCACCACCTGGCGCGCCGTGCAGGCGCTGCGGCGGGGCGAGGACCCGTACGGCAGCGGCGTGCTGATCGACAGCACCGCCTTCCGCCACCGGCTGGCGATCCGGGAGGCCTTGGGCGTGGGGCCGCACCTGCCGGCCGCCGCGGTGGAACCCGCGCTGCAACGCTATCTCGCCCGACCGGACCCGCGGCTGCGCCGTCTGCTGCTGCCGCGCCCGGCGGCCGGGGCGTCCCTGGCGGCACGACGGGAAGTGGCGCTCATGGGCTACAAATACGGCCCGCCGCCGCTGCTCGTCACGGCGGCGCTGGCGCCGCTGGTCGGGTCCGCGGCGGTGCCGCTGGCCGACGGGCTGGCGTGCCTCGGGCTGTTCGCGGCGGTGGGTCTCGCGCTGCTTGCGGCGGGGTCTGGCGCGGGCGGCGCCATCGTTGCGGTGGTCGCGCTGATGCTCGATCCATTCATCAGTTACTTTTTCCTCTCCTATACCGCGACCGACGTCTGGCCGCTCGCGTTCGGCTTCGCGGCCCTGGCTTGCGCGCTGCGCCGCAATGACATCGGTTTCGGGGCGGCGCTGGCGCTGGCCGCGAGCAGCAAGATCATGCCGGGGGCGCTGTTCCTGCTGTTGCTGCCGGTGACCCGTTCGTGGCGGGCGGTGCGGGCCTGCGCCATCACCAGTACGGCGCTGTTCCTGCCGTTCGTGCTGTGGGATCCCTGGGGGCTGCTGAACAATTTCGTGCTCTGGGGCGCGCTGATGAAACCGGACACCGATTCCTGGGTGTTCGGCGCGCCGACCGACCTGGTGCTGGCGGCGCGCATCGTGCTGGCCGCCGGGTTGGGCTGGCTGGGGCTGCGCCTGGTCCTGCGCCGCGAGCGGCAGGTTTGCGTCGCGTTCGCCGTCATCACCCTGCTCCTGCTCGGCGGCGGCGCGGCGTTCCACAACAACTACGTGCCCTGGTTCTCGATCTGGGTTGTGCTAGCGATCGCCGAAACCTGGGCGATCCCAGGGGCGATCAGCGCACGCCTGCTCGCGCGGCCGCCCGCCGGCGCGATCGCCGGGCCGAGCTGATCGCCGGGCGGTGCCGGCGGGGGGCGCATCTCCCGCGGACCCCGCCGCGGGCTTGCGCCCGGCGCATTCCCGGCCGAGCATCGCCGGCGGATCGAGGGGGAAACGGATCGATGCAGACCGCGGCAGACTGCGACTACGTGATCGTCGGCGCCGGCTCGGCCGGCTGCGTGCTGGCCAACCGGCTGAGCGCGAACCCTGCGACCCGGGTGCTGCTGCTGGAAGCCGGCGGGCAGGACCGCAATCTGTGGATCCACATCCCGGCCGGTTTTTTCCGCAACATCTTCCATCCCGACCTCACCTGGGTGTTCGAGACCGAACCGATCCCGAGCCTCGACAACCGGCGCCTGCCCTGGCCGCGCGGGCGGGTGCTGGGCGGATCCAGCTCCATCAACGGGCTGATCTACATCCGCGGGCAGAAGCAGGATTTCGACCTGTGGCGGCAACTCGGGTGCACCGGCTGGTCGTTCGACGACGTGCTGCCGTATTTCCGCCGCGCCGAGGACCAGGAACGCGGTGCCGACGACTACCACGGCACCGGCGGACCGCTCGGGGTGTCGGACCTGCGGTCGCGCCACGAGCTGAACGATGCGTTCGTTGCCGGGGCGGTCGAATGCGGCATTCCGTTCAATCCCGATTTCAACGGCGCGGAGCAGGACGGGGTCGGGCCGTTGCAGGTCACCGTGCGCGGGCGACGCCGGTCCAGCGCGGCCGTCGCCTATCTGCGCCCGGCGCTGAAGCGGACGAATCTGCGGGTGGAGACCGGCGCGCTGGCGCATCGCGTGCTGTTCGAAGGCCGCCGCGCGGTCGGGGTGGAATTCGCCCAGGGCGGCAGCGTGCGCCAGGTGCGCGCGCGCGCGGAGGTGCTGCTGGCCGGCGGGTCGATCAATTCGCCGCATTTGCTGCAATTGTCGGGCGTCGGGCCGGGCGCGTTGTTGCAGGAGCACGGCATTCCGGTGGTCCAGGACCTGGCGGGCGTGGGGGAGAACCTGCAGGATCACATCGGCGGGCGCATCACCTACCGCGCGCGGCACGCCAACACCTACAACGAGATTTCCCATAGCTGGGTGCGGCAGGGGATTGCGGGTCTGCAATACGTGGTCGGCGCCGGCGGGCCGCTGATGACGGGGGCGGGGCCGATCGGGATGTTCGTGCGCACGCGGCCGGAACTGGACTCGCCTGACATCCAATACCAGTTCCTGGCCGGCAGCCTCGATCGCGCGGGGGCACCGATGCATCGGTTTCCCGGCTGCTCGGCGGTGACGATCCCGTGCCGGCCGGAAAGCCGGGGTTGGTTGCGCCTCCGCTCGCCCGATCCCACCGTGTATCCGGCCATGCAGCCGAACTACCTGGCGACGCAGGGGGATCGCGATACGATGGTGGCCGGAATGCGCATCCTGCGCCGCGTGTTTCAGAGCCCGGCGATGCGCCGGCTCGTGACGGAAGAATACCTGCCTGGTGCTGCGGTGGAGGCGGACGAGGATTGGTTGGCGCATGTGCGCGCGACCGGCGGGACAACATACCACCAGACCAGCACCTGCACGATGGGCACGCATCCGACGGCGGTGGTCAATCCGGAGCTGCGGGTGCGCGGGGTGGAGCGGCTGCGGGTGATCGATGCGTCGGTGATGCCGACGGTGATTTCGGGCAATACGAATGCGGCGACGATCATGATCGGGGAGAAGGGGGCGGAGCTGGTGGGGCGGGGGTAGGCGCGACGGGAACTTCCCCAAGTGACCGAACCGGGAAACGGCGCGATAGCCGGAAAACGCATCGCACCGGCCCGCGCCAGAGCGACATCCACAGGTTGTGCGTTGTGGATACCGTAGCCCATCTGATAGACGTCGCGCCTCAGGGTATGCCCCGCGCCGGCCATGCGTGCAAAGATCGAGGATCGTGCCCCGCGCTGTCTGCCGGCGGACGGTAGCGACAGCGCCGCGCTACATGGAGCCCCGAGGATGACAGACGTGCTGATCAAGCTGCCGGACGAATTGGAACGGCGCGCCAGAAGCGCCGGGCTGCTCTCCGATCGCGCGATCCAGGACCTGCTGGAGGACGCGATGCGCCGCCGCGCCGGACGCCGGCTGCTTGCGGTCGCCCGAGACCTGCAAGCAGCCGGCGTCCCGCCGATGTCGATGGAGGAGATCGATGCGGAGGTGAAGGCGGTCCGCGCCGAACGCCGCGCCCGGGAGGATCGGGGCGGCATTGCGGATCGTTCTTGACACGAATGCGGTCGTCTCGGCCCTGGTCTGGGGTGGCACGCCCTTCAAGCTGGTGCAGGCGGCGGTGGATGGCGATCTCGTGCTATGCACCTCCCCGGCGCTGCTGACGGAGCTGCGCGAGGTACTGACCCGCGGACATCTGGCTTCGCGGCTTGAACAGCGGCGCTCTTCGGTGGAGGAGGCCCTATTGCTCTATGGCGCCCTGACCATCGCTGTGTCGCCGCTTTCCGTCCCGCGCGTGGTGCCCAGTGATGCCGAAGATGATCACGTGATCGCGGCGGCGGTCGCGGCCGAAGCCGTGTTCCTGGTCTCCGGGGACCGCCATCTGCTTGCGCTCGGCAACCATCAGGGCGTCCGCATCGTCACGCCGGCCGAGGCCGTTCGATTGATTGCCGTCGGGTGATCCCGCCACTCCCCCCGCTCGACGCCCCACCTTCCCCGGTCCATCCTCCCCACCCCCAACTCCCCCAGCCGAGCACCCCCCACCATGCACTTCGGCGTCCATCTCCCCCACATCGGCCGCAAGGCTACCCCGACCCTCATCCGCCGCGCCGCCGAGCAGGCAGAATCCCTCGCCTTCGACGACGTTTGGGTCAGCGAGCACATCATCGTCCCCGCCGGCGCGCCCTATCCGCCGTCGCCCGTGTTCTACGAGCCGGTCCTGACCCTCACCTGGGCCGCCGCCGTCACCAGCCGGATCCGCCTCGGCACCTCCGTCCTGGTCCTGCCGATGCGCCACCCGCTGCCGCTGGCGAAGGAACTCGCCACCTTGCAGAACCTGTCAGAGGGCCGCCTGATCCTCGGCGCCGGCGTCGGTTGGATGGAGGCCGAATTCGCCGCCCTCGGCGCCAAATTCCACGAACGCGGCAAGCGCATGGACGAGGGCCTGGCGCTCATGCGCGCGGTCTGGACCCAGGACCCTGTCAGCTTCCCCACCCGCCATATCGAGGCCGCGGTCGCCGACATGCGCATGCTCCCGCTGCCCTGCGCGCCCATCCCCGTCTGGATCGGCGGCAGTTCGGAGCCGGCGCTCGCCCGCGCCGCGCGCCACGACGGCTGGCACGGCAGCCGGGTCGCGCCTGACCAGGCCGTTGCGATCGCCGCCCGCCTGCGCGCGCTCCGCCCCGACCCCGGCTTCACCCTGTCGTTGCGCGTGCGCTGGGACGGCGCCGACGAGCCCGCCATGCACGCCGCCTTCGCCACCTACGCCGCGGCCGGCATTCAGCACCTGCTGGTCGAGCCGCAGGAGCGCGAACCGGAGGAGTGGCTGCGCGCCGTGGAACGCATCGCCCGCGCCCGCCCCGCCTGACCGGCCGCATGACGCGCGTACTGGTGATCAACCCCAACAGCTCGGTCGCCTGCGGCGCCGGGATCGCGGCGGCGATTGCCCCGGTGATCGCGGGCGTAGCGCCGCGGTTCGACGTCGTTTCGCAGCCGGACGGCCCGCAGGCGATCTACACCTGGGCCGACTGGCACGCCGCCGTCGGCCCGATCCTGCGCCGCATCGCGGCCGACCCGGCCGATGCCTACGTGATCGCCTGCGCCTCCGACCCCGGGATCGAGGCCGCCCGCGCCGCTACCGTCCGCCCCGTATTCGGCGTCTTCCGCGCCGCTGTCGCCGCGGCCGTCGCGCGCGCCGAGCGCTTCGGGGTGGTCGCGATCGTCGAGGCGTCCAAGGCGCGCCACCGCACCGCCCTGCGCGCCATGGGGCTGGAGGCGCGCCTCGCCGCCGAGCACGCGCTGAACGTGAGCATGGACACCCTGCTCGACCCCGACGCCGCGCGCGCCGCGCTGATCGCCGCTGCCCGGGCCTGCGTGGACGCCGGCGCGGAAACCGTGATCCTCGGCTGCACCGGCATGGCGCATCACCGCGCCGCCGTGGAAGCCGCCGCCGGCGTGCCGGTGATCGAGCCCTGCCAGCAGGCCGCCGCCCTGGCGCTGGCAGTCGTGGGCGCGACGGCCGCTCGGTAAGACCTGCCTCCATTCCACCCGCCCCTCACCGCGGTTGACAAAGCCCCGCCCCGGTCCCTTCCGTGCCGCCCATGCTACGCGGCATCCTGACTGTCGGCGGCTGGACCCTGGCGAGCCGCGTCCTCGGCTTCGCGCGCGACATGCTGATCGCCGCCCGCCTCGGCGCCGGCCCGATCGCGGATGCGTTCTTCGTCGCCCTTCGCCTGCCCAACCTGTTCCGCCGCCTGTTCGGAGAGGGCGCGTTCAACGCCGCCTTCGTCCCCAGCTTCTCCGGCACCCTGGCCGCCGACGGTCATGCCGCGGCGCGCGACCTCGCCGAGCAGGCGTTCGCCGGCATGCTGCTCATCCTCGGCCTGCTCACCATCGCCGGCGAGGTCTTCATGCCGCAGGTGATGCTCGGCCTGGCGCCCGGCTTCGTCGCGGTGCCGGCCAAGTTCGCCCTGGCCGTGACCCTCTCGCGGATCACGTTTCCCTATCTGCTGCTGATCTGCCTGGCCGCCCTGGTGTCCGGGATGCTGAACGGGCTCGATCGGTTCACCGCCGCGTCGGCGAGCTACATCCTGTTCAACGTGGTGACGATCGCGGCGCTGCTGTGGCTGACGCCATTCCTGCCGACGCCGGGGCACGCGCTGGCAGTGGGGGTGACGGTCTCCGGTGTGGCGCAACTCGGCGTGCTGCTGCTGGCGGTGCGGCGCGCGGGGATGCGGTTGCGGCTGCGTCGGCCGCGCTTCACGCCGGAGATGCACCGGCTGCTGCGGCGCATGGCGCCGGGGCTGGTGGGGGCGGGGGTGACGCAGCTCAATCTCGCGGTCGATGTCATCATCGCCAGCCTGCTGCCGGCGGGCACGGTGTCGGTGCTGTATTACGCCGATCGGATCCAGCAACTGCCGCTCGGCGTGATCGGCTCGGCGGTGGGCACGGCGATGCTGCCGCTGCTGTCGCGCCAGGTGCGCACCGGGCAGACGGACGCGGCGGCGGACACGCAGAACCGGGCGATCGAGTATGCGCTGTTCCTGACCCTGCCGGCGACGCTCGCTTTGCTGGTGACGGCGGGCGCGATCGTGGGCGTGCTGTTCGGCCGTGGCCAGTTCAGCGGCGCGGACGTGGTGCTGTCGGCGCATGCGCTGGCGGCCTACGCGGTGGGGTTGCCGGCCTTCGTGCTGGTGAAGGTGCTGGCGCCGGGGTTCTTCGCGCGCGGCGACATGGCGACGCCGGTGAAGATCGGGGTGGCGGCGGTGGCGCTGAACCTGGCGCTCAATCTCGCGTTCATGCGGCCGTTGCAGCAGATGGGGCCGGCGTTGGCGACCAGCGTGGCGGCGATGTTCAACCTGGGCGGGCTCGGCGTGGTCCTGGCGCGGCGCGGGCAGTTGCGGTTCGACCCGGCGCTGCGCCGGCGAGCGCCGCGGATGCTGGCCGCGGCGGGGGCGATGGCGGTGGTGCTGCTGGGCGTGCAGCATCTGCTGGGGGGCGCGCTGGCGACGCGGGGCGTGGTGCGCTGGGGGGCGCTGGCCGGGCTGGTCGCTTCGGGGGCAGTCGCTTATTTCGGCGCGCTGCCGCTGTTCGGCGCCTATTCCGCGCGCCAGGCGCTACGCCTGCTCGCCCGCCGCCGCTTGCGCCCGGGCGGGGGATCGGCCATCACGCCTGCCGCCTCCGATCCCTGAAACGGCACCCCCATGGCCCGCATCTTCTCCGGCATCCAGCCGTCCGGCATCCCGACCCTCGGCAACTACCTCGGCGCCATCCGCAACTGGGTGCCGTTGCAGGACGAGCACGAGTGCCTGTGGTGCGTGGTCGATCTGCACGCGATCACCGTGTGGCAGGAGCCGGCGGCGCTGGCGCGGCAGACGCGGGAGATGGCGGCGGTGCTGCTCGCCTGCGGCATCGATCCGGCGCGGCATGTGCTGTTCGTGCAGTCGCATGTGCGCGCGCACGCGCAACTGGCATGGATCTTCAACTGCGTGGCGCGCCTGGGCTGGTTGAACCGGATGACCCAGTTCAAGGACAAGGCCGGCAAGGACCGGGAGGCCGTGTCGGCCGGCCTGTACGTGTACCCCAACCTGATGGCCGCCGACATCCTGGCCTATCACGCGACCAAGGTCCCGGTCGGCGACGACCAGCGCCAGCACCTGGAACTCGCCAACGACATCGCGCAGAAATTCAACCACGACTACGACGCGGCGTTCTTCCCGCCGATCGAGCCGCTGATCCTCGGCCCCGCGGCGCGGGTGATGAGCCTGCGCGACGGGACCAAGAAAATGTCGAAGTCCGATCCGTCCGACCAGAGCCGGATCAACCTGAACGACGACGCCGACACGATCGCGCTGAAAATCCGCCGCGCCAAGACCGACGCGGACCCGCTGCCGTCCGAGCCCGAGGGCCTGGCAAATCGCCCCGAAGCCCGCAACCTGGTCGGCATCTACGCCGCGCTGACCAGCACCACGCCGTCCGCCGTGCTGGCCGAGCACGGCGGCAAGGGGTTCGGCGCCTTCAAGCCGCTGCTCGCGGACCTGCTGGTGAGCGTGCTGGACCCGATCGCGCGCGAGACCGACCGGCTGCTCGCCGACCCCGCGGAGATCGACGCCACCCTGCGCGCGGGGGCGGCGCGCGCGCGGGCGATCGCCGATCCGATCGTGGCGGAGACGGAGCGGCTGGTGGGCTTCCTGCCGCCGCGGTGATCCGGATTACGGTCCCGGGCTGTTGAGCGTGATCACCTGCCCGGCGCGATTGAACCAGACCGCTCCGCCGCCGAGCATGATCCCCTGGTCGCGCACGAACATCAGGTGCGGGATGTCGGCGCGGATGTGGGCGAGATAGGCCGGGGTGAAGATCGCATCGTAATGGGAGCGCAGAGCGGCCGGGGTGGGCAGGCGCATGCGCTTGGTTCCGATCGAGACGAATACGGGATAGTGGAGCGCGGCGGCGACCTCGGCCGGCTTGCCGGCGAGGGCGGCGGCGCGGAAGGCGACCGCTGCCCGCTCGATCCGCAGGGTGGCGGGGCTGAGGTAGTAGGCCAGGGGGCGCATGCTGGTGTCCGACATGCGCAGCCGGACCGGGAGCGCGTGGCCGGTGGCGGCCTGGGTCCAGGTGCCGCGGATCACGTCGCAGTCGGTCTTCTTCGCGCCGGGGATGGTGGTGGCGAAGGTCGCGGCGGGGCTGCCGTGGGCGCCGAATTCGGTGAGGGTAAGCGTGCGGCCTCCGGCCAGGCGGCCGGCGAGACGGAGGGTGGTGGGGGAGGCGGGATAGGCGTAGCGGCCGGCGACCGTGCCGTCGGGTTCGAATTGCAGGCCGAGGCGGATGGGGTAGGGGCCGATCGTGCCCTCGTACATCGTGACGATACCGATCATCTGCGCCGCGGCCGGGTCGCAGGCGATTGCGGGGCGGGCGGGGAGGAGGATCGCGGCGAGGAGCGCGATGGCGGTTGGCAGGAGGCGGGCGGTGGGGGGTCTTGCCGTCATCTTTACCTCCATCGTTGCCGTGCCGGTCGCAACGTCCCGGGAAATATCGCTGCGCCAGGCCGGTCGGGCAACCGAGGCGGGGCGCGTTGGCAGAATGGCCGCTGTTGGCACCCGGTGGCCGCACTTGTTGCCAGGTGCCCGATCTGCCGATGACGAAAAACTGTGCGTCCGTTAAGATCGTTAGCACGATCTTAACCATTGACGTTTATATAGCTCGCCACCTTACCACGCTTGGCGACAGACAAACCGGTGGTCCCGATGTCGGTGTCATTTTCGTTCACGATTGTGCCGTCCATCGTGGTCACACTGGCCTTGGTGCTGAAGGTGGCGCTTATGTTGCGCCGGCCCCGACAAGTGACCGAGGCCGCCTCGTCGCGACTCTCGCGCCGTGCAGCTGGTGCCGAGCCTCGCATGTTCCCGCACCCGGACGCGATGCAACATCAGCACCCCCCGACCTTCAGACGCATTACCTTCGAACCCAGCAAGACGGGCGGGCGCGCCGTCATTCGCGGATTGCGGATCACCGTCGCCACCGTGCTCGCCCTGCTCGCCGACGGCTGGTCGGTGGCGGATGTCCTGCGGGAATACCCGACCCTCGAAGCCGAAGATGTCCGTCAGGCTCTTGCCTATGCCGCCTCGCTGACCCGGGACGAAGGATGACCCGCGGCCCCTGACCCCCTGCGCGAAGCCGGTCCGGAACTGCTCGCCGGCGCGATCGTCCTGGTCGAAGACAGTCGCCTGCGCATCCGCCTACCGCCCCCCTGACCCGCGCCCCCTGGCCAGCCCGCCCCCGCGGCCCCATCTTCCCCCCATGTCCGCCACCACACTCCGCCCCCAGGCGCCGGTCCTGTTCATCCCCGCCAAGCAAGCCCCGCGCCCGCGCACCCACCGCCTGCGCGTGGTCTCCGACTACGAACCCGCCGGCGACCAGCCCACCGCCATCGCCACCCTCACCCACGGCGTCGAAGCCGGCGAGCGCGACCAGGTCCTGCTCGGCGTCACCGGCTCCGGCAAGACCTTCACCATGGCGAAGGTGATCGAGGCGGTGCAGAAACCCACCCTCATCCTCGCCCCCAACAAGACCCTCGCCGCCCAGCTCTACGCCGAGATGAAGAGCTTCTTCCCCGACAACGCGGTGGAATATTTCGTCTCCTACTACGACTACTACCAGCCCGAAGCCTACGTCCCCCGCACCGACACCTACATAGAAAAAGACGCCCAGATCAACGAACAGATCGACCGCATGCGCCACGCCGCCACCCAGGCGCTGCTGGAACGCAACGACGTGGTGATCGTCGCGTCCGTGTCCTGCATCTACGGCATCGGCTCGGTCGAATCCTACGCCCGCATGGTCGTGAAGCTGGAACAGGGCGGCAAGATCGACCGCGACAAGCTGGCGAAGGCGCTGGCCGAACTGCAATACCGCCGCAACGACGCCGCCTTCCAGCGCGGCACCTTTCGCCTGCGCGGCGAGATCGTCGACATCTTCCCCAGCCACTACGAAGACCGCGCCTGGCGCATCACCCTGTTCGGCGACGAGATCGAATCGATCCACGAATTCGACCCCCTGACCGGCGAAAAGACCGCCGCCCTGCCGGCGATCACGGTCTATGCCAACAGCCACTACATCACCCCGCGCCCGACCCTCGCGCAGGCGGTGATCGACATCAAGCGCGAATTGAAACTCCGCCTCGACGAGCTCACCGCCCAGGGCAAGCTGCTGGAAGTCGAACGCCTGCAACAGCGCACGACCTTCGACATCGAGATGATGGAAACCACCGGCTCCTGCAAGGGGATCGAGAATTACTCCCGGTACCTGACCGGCCGCAATCCCGGCGAACCGCCGCCCACCTTGTTCGAATACCTGCCGGAAGACGCGCTGCTGATCGTCGATGAAAGCCACGTCACCGTGCCGCAGATCGGCGGCATGTATCGCGGCGACTTCAACCGCAAATCCGTGCTCGCGGATTTCGGCTTCCGCCTGCCCTCCTGCATCGACAACCGTCCGCTCAAGTTCGAGGAGTGGGAAACCTACCGCCCGCTCACGATGTTCGTCTCCGCCACCCCCGGCCCGTGGGAACTGGAACGCACCGGCGGCACCTTCGCCGAACAGGTGATCCGCCCCACCGGCCTCGTGGACCCGATCACCGAAATCCGCCCGGTCGAACACCAGGTGGACGACCTGCTCGGCGAGTGCCGTGCCGTCGCCGCGCGCGGCGGGCGCGTGCTGGTCACCACCCTGACCAAGCGCATGGCGGAGGACCTCACTGACTACCTCACCGAACACGGGATCAAGGTCCGCTATCTCCATTCCGACATCGACACCTTGGAACGGATCGACATCATCCGCGACCTCCGCCTCGGCGTGATCGACGTATTGATCGGCATCAACCTGCTGCGCGAGGGGCTCGATATCCCCGAATGCATGCTGGTGGCGATCCTGGACGCCGACAAGGAAGGCTTCCTGCGCTCCGCCACCAGCCTGATCCAGACCATCGGCCGCGCCGCACGCAACATCGACGGCCGGGTGATCCTCTACGCCGACGTCATGACCCGCAGCCTGCGCCACGCGATCGAGGAAACCGACCGCCGCCGCACCCGCCAGACCGCCTGGAACACGGCGCATGGCATCACGCCGCAGTCGATCCGCAAGCAGATCGGCAACGTGCTGGCCTCGGTGTTCGAACAGGACTACGTGACCGTGGCGCCGATCGCCGACGCGGGCACCGCCGAATTCGTCGGCAAGGACCTGAAATCCTCCATCGCCGAGCTGGAAAAGCGCATGCGCGCCGCCGCCGCCGACCTTGAATTCGAACAGGCCGGCCGGCTGCGCGACGAGATCCGCCGGCTGGAAGCGCTGGAGCTGGGCATCACGCCGCCGCCCGCCGCCTCGGTCACGCAACGGCCCGGCGGGGGGCGGGGCAAGGACTGGATGCCGCAGCCGCTCGGGCCGGGCGGCGGCGGCTACGAGCCCAAACGGGGCGGCCCGCGGCGGCGACGCGGCCCCTGACCGGCGCGCGGACCGGCCGAACTCTACGCCGCGCGCGCTTGCATCCGTTCGCGCCCTGCCGCGTATAGTCCGTGCCACCCGCCCTCAGGAGGTTCCGCTGCTCGCCGCCACGGCCGCGCTCGACCAGGACGACCCCGCCACCCTGATCCGCCGCTGCGCTGGCGGGGACCGCGCCGCGCTGCGCCGCCTGTACGAAGGCTGGTCCGCCCGGCTGCACGGCATCGCGCTCCGGATCACCCGCCAGCCCGCGCTCGCCGCCGACGCCACCCACGACGCTTTCGTGCAGGTGTGGCAGCAGGCCGCCCGCTTCGACCCCGCGCGCGGCAGCGGGGAGGCCTGGCTCGTCAGCCTCGCCCGCTACCGCGCGCTCGACATCGTCCGCCGGCGCGGGCGCGAGGTCCTGACCGAGGAACCGCCGGAGCAGGCGGACCCCGCCCCCGACGCGCTCGCCCGCCTGGCGCAAAGCGCGGAAGGCGCGGCGCTGCAGCGCTGCCTCGACCGGCTGGACCCGGAACGGCGGAGCGTCATCCTGCTCGCCTTCGTCCAAGGCCTGTCGCATACCGACCTGGCGACCCGGCTCGATGCCCCGCTCGGCACGGTGAAATCCTGGATCCGCCGCGGGCTCGCGGCGCTGCGCGCGTGTCTCGAACCATGAGCAACGATCCCGTGCCCGACGCCCCCGAACGCGACGACCCCGATCGGGATTTGCTGGCCGGCGAATATGTTCTCGGCACGCTCAGCCCGGCCGAGCGCGCCGCCGCCGCCGCGCTCGCCGTGCTGGACCCCGCATTCGCCCGCATCGTGGCCGCCTGGGAACGGCGGCTCATGCCGCTCGCGGAACTGGCGCAGGCGACCCCGCCGCCGGCAGAGCTATGGGCGCGTATCGAATCCGCCCTCGATGCCGCCCCCCTGGCGGCACCGGCCGCGACCTTGGCCGCCGCCGGTCCCGGCCCTGCCGTGGCGGCCGGCACGACCACGCGCCGGCCGACGGAGTCCGCCGCGGTCCGCCGCGCCCGTCGCAGCATCAGGATATGGCGCGCAAGCACGGCCGGGGCGCTGGCGCTGGCGGCGGCCCTCGCCGGGCTGATCGTGCTGCGGACTGCTCCGCCGGGCAGCCTCGCGGTGCTCGCCCCGCGCGACGGCGGCCCTCCGCTGCTCGCGCTCGGCACGCGGCCCGGGGAACTGATGATCCGCCCGGCCGGCACCCTCGCCGCAGTGCCACCGGGGCGGGAGATGGAGCTGTGGGCGCTGCCGCAGGGCGCGCACCAGCCGCGCCCGCTCGGTGCGCTGCCGCCCGCCGGCCGGCGGCTCGCGGTGCCGCTGCGCCCGGGGACCGAGATCATGGTGAGCCTGGAACCCGCTGGCGGTTCGCCCACCGGGCTGCCGACCGGACCGGTACTTTACGCGGGGCGGCTGGAGCGGATCTAGGCGCGTGGACCCCTGCGGCCGGGGCGTTCCCCGCCGGCGCGAGACGCACTAAGGAAGCGCATGCGGCTTCCCCGCCGGCGCCCGGGGGAGCGAGCACGCCGATCCGCCCGCTTCGTTGGAGTATCCATGCCCAGCCTTGCCTCCATGACCGGTTTCGCCCGCACCGAGGGCCGCGCAGAAGGCCTGATCTGGGCCTGGGAATTGCGTTCGGTAAACGGCCGTGGCCTCGATCTGCGCCTGCGGCTGCCGCCCGGCTGGGACGCGCTTGAACCCGGGCTGCGGGAAGCGGCGTCGCGGGCGCTGCGCCGCGGCAACGTCGCCGCCACCCTGACTGCGAAACGGGAGGTCGAGCCGGCGCTGGCGCCCGATCCGGCCGCGCTGGCGCAAGTGCTCGACCTGGCGCTGGAACTCGCGGCGCGCATCCCCGGCTGCCCGCCGCCGCGGGCCGAGGCGCTGCTCGCCCTGCCCGGCGTACTGCGCCCCGCCGCGAGCGAAAGCGCCGGTCCGTCCGCCGCCGCCGTCCTCAAGCTGCGCGCGGGCTTCGCGGAAGCCCTATCCGGCCTGATCGCCGCCCGCGCCGCGGAGGGCGCGCGCCTCGCCGCCACCCTGTCCGGCCTGCTCGACGAGATCACCACCTTGCACGCGGCGGCGACTGTGGAGGCGGCGGAACAGCCGGCGCAGCAGCGCGCGCGCATGCTCGACTCCGTTGCCGCCCTGCTCGGCGAAGCGCCCGCCCTGCCGGAGGAGCGGATCGCCCAAGAAGTGGCCCTGCTCGCCGCCCGCTCCGACGTGCGCGAGGAGCTGGACCGGCTGGCAAGCCACATCGAAGCCGCGCACGCGCTGATGGAGGAAGCCGGCGCGGTCGGCCGCCGTTTTGATTTCCTGGTGCAGGAATTCAACAGGGAGGCCAATACCCTGTGCAGCAAATCCGCCTCCGCAGCGCTGACCGCGACCGGGCTCAAGCTGAAGGCGACGATCGAGCAACTCCGCGAGCAGGTGCAGAACATTGAATGAGCCCGGCACGGGTGCGATCGCGCGGCGCGGGGTGTGCCTGGTGCTCGCCGCCCCGTCCGGGACCGGCAAGAGCACGGTGGCGCGCGCGTTGCGGACACGCGAGCCCGGGCTCGGTGTGTCGGTGAGCGTCACCACCCGCGCGCCGCGGCCGGGGGAGCGGGACGGCATCGACTATCATTTCCGCGACCTGGCGGCGTTCGAGGCGATGGTGGCCGCGGGGGAAATGCTGGAATGGGCGCGCGTGCTGGGCCGCGATTGCTACGGCACGCCCCGCGCGCCGGTGGAAGCGGCGCTGGCGGCCGGACAGGACATGATCTTCGACATCGACTGGCAGGGCTTCCGCAGCCTGCGCGCCGCGCTGCCGGGGGATGTGGTGGGGGTGTATTTGCTGCCGCCGTCGCTCGACGCCCTGCGCGCGCGGCTGGAAGGCCGCGGCGGCGATGCGGCCGGCGAAGTCACGCGGCGGATGGCTCTGGCGCAGGTCGAGATGGCGCATTGCGGGGAATTCGACCACGTCGTGGTCAACGACGCTCTGGACACGGCGGTCGACACCGTCGCCGCCGTCCTGGCGGCGGCCCGGGCGGCGACGCCACGGCTCGTCGGGCTGGCCGGGTTCGTGGCGGGACTCGGGGGGTAGCGGCGCTGCAGGCTCGTCCCCTCGGGCCCGTCCTCCACGCCCTGGGCGGCAACGCCGACGACCGCTATCCTGCCGCCAAACACAAACCCGGAGGAAGCCCATGGCCCCGCGTATCCTCGTGACCGCCAACCCGCTGAGCTCGCTCGACGTGATGCGCGAGCTTGCCCCGACCGGCTTCGACATCGTCGTGGCCCCGGCCGGCAGCCCGGAGTTCCACGCCGCCCTGGCCGAGACCGAATACCTGGTGGGCCTGGGCGAGGCGTCGATGGACGCGGCCTTCTATCGCGCCAGTCCGAAACTGAAACTGGTGCAGCTTCTGTCCGCCGGCTACGACCGCGTGGACATCCCGGCGGCTCGGGATGCGCGGGTGCCGGTGTGCAACAACGGCGGCGCCAATTCGGTCGCGGTGTCGGAGCACGCGATGTTGCTGATGCTCGCGGTCTGCCGGCGCCTGACGTGGCTGCACGGCAACGTCGTGGCCGGCCGGTGGCGCGGCAACGATGTCGCCAATGTGCGGCTGTATGAACTGCACGGGCGCACGCTCGGGATCGTCGGGCTGGGGACGATCGGCAAGAAGACCGCGCGGCTGGCGAAGGCCTTCGGCATGGCGGTGCAATATTACGATATCGCGCGACTGACCGAGGACCAGGCGGACGCGCTCGGCGTGCGCTTCCGCCTGCTGGGCGAGCTGCTGCGCACGTCCGATATCGTCACGCTGCACGTGCCGCTGACCCCGCGCACGAAGCACATGATCGGCGCGGCGGAACTCGGGCTGATGCAGAAGACCGCGTATCTGATCAACACGAGCCGCGGACCAGTGGTCGACGAGAAGGCGCTGCACGCGGCGCTGACGGACGGCACCATCGCCGGCGCCGGCCTCGACGTGTTCGACCAGGAGCCGCCGCCGGCGGACAATCCGCTGTTCGCCTTGGACAACGTCATCCTCACGCCGCACTACGCCGGGCCGACCTGGGACAATCAATACAGCCGCTTCCGCAACGCTTTCGACAATGTCCAACGGGTCGCGCGCGGCGAGGCGCCGCTGTGGGTGATTCCCGAATTACGCTGACCGCGGCACGGTGATTTTTTGTTGCCGCGACACCCCGCGAGCCCCCCTCCCCCTCGCGCTTTGCGGGGGTAGAGGCGCGGCCACGCGGCACAGACCGCCGCCGCCCCCGCTTCCCGCGCGTTTCTCAGCGTGTGCAAAGCTATCGGACTTGCGAATGAATGCCCGTCGAAATTGCTCGTCTTTTCGGGCGATTTCGACGGCTGGCGGACATTCCTTCGCAACCGCTTAGGGCTTCTCGATCTCCTCCAGCGCATCATGTGCCGCCTCGATCGCGCTCAGCCGCCGCCGCCCCGACGCGCCGGCAAGCCGCAGCACGCCGGTCGCCAGAACGTCGCACAACGCGGTGACGGCGGCATGGTCATAGAGCGGCCCCGGCGCCGCGGTCTCGCAGCGGATCAGCCATTCCGGCCGCGGCCCCGGATCGTCGCGCCGGTCGGTGATGCAGAGCGTGCGCGCGCCGGTCGCGATCACCGCCTCCAGCATCGCGGTGAAGCGCGCGACCCGGCGATTGAGGCCGAACAGTACCACGCAGTCCCGCCGCGACATCGCGGGCAGGTATTCGCCCAGGGTCTCGCCGGCCTCGGGCACGACGCGCGTGCGCTCCACCACCTGCAGGATCTGCCAGCGCAGGTAGGTCGCGAACGGGCGGCTGCTGCGCTCGCCGCAAATCCAGACCTGCTCGGCGCCCACGATCGCCCGCGCGATCGCGCCGACCGTCTGCTCCGAGAACCGGTTGAACGTCGCATCGATATTGCGATGGACCTGCTGGCGGTGCAGATCGAGCCCGTCGGCGCGCGCCGGATCGCCCGGCGTCGCAAGCAGCAGCGCCGCGCCGCCCTGCTTCTCCAGCCGCACCACCCGCCGCGCCGTTTCGAAACTGTCATAGCCGAGCCGCTTGATGAATCGACTGACAGTCGCGTTGGAAACATTGGCGAGACCGGCCAGCTCGGAGGCGGTGTAGCTCGCCAGTTCGCCCGGAAAATCGAGCAGGAAAATTCCAAGCCGGCGTTCGGTCGGCGGCAGATCGGTCAGGCTGTCGCGGATGCGGGCGACGAACGAGCGCGCAGACGCGCGCGGCATCGGCCGCTATCCGCCCTCGTGCCAGGTGCGCCCGTCGCGCTCTATCAGTCCGATCGCGGCACTCGGCCCCCAGGTGCCGGCGGCGTAGGGGCGCGGGGTGTCGCCGCGCGCCGCCCAGGCGTCCAGCAGCGGCTCGGCCCAGGACCAGGCCGCCTCCACCTCGTCGCGGCGCATGAACAGGGTGGCGTTGCCGCGCACCGTGTCCATCAGCAGCCGCTCGTAGGCATCCGGGTAGCGCAGGCCGAACGCCTGTTCGAAGCTGATGTCGAGCGCGGTGGGCGCGAGGCGGAGGCCGCCGGGACCCGGTTCCTTGGTCATCATGGCGAGTTGCATGCCTTCCTCCGGCTGCAAGCGGATCACCAGCCGGTTCGGTTCCAGCGCGCCGCCGCCGGGGAACAGGGACAGCGGCACAGCGCGGAACTGCACCACGATTTCCGAGACCTTGTGCGGCAGCCGCTTGCCGGTGCGCAGGTAGAACGGCACTCCGGCCCAGCGCCAGTTGCACACTTCGGCCTTGATCGCGACGAAGGTCTCCGTCGTGCTGCGCTTGCCGCCGCCGAGATCGGCAAGGTAGCCGGGAACCCGCTCGCCGTCGATCGCACCGGCGTCGTACTGCCCGCGCACGCTGTGGCTCGCGACCCGATCCGGCGTCATCGGCTTCAGCGCCCGCAACACCTTGAGTTTCTCGTCGCGCACCGGATCGGCGTCGAGCGAACCGGGCGGCTCCATCGCGATCAGGCAAAGCAGTTGCAGCATGTGGTTCTGCACCATGTCGCGCAGCGCGCCGGCGCCGTCGTAATAGGCGCCGCGACCTTCGAGGCCGACCGTCTCGGCGACCGTGATCTGCACATGGTCGATGACGTCGGCGTTCCACAGCCGCTCGAAGATGGCATTGGCGAAGCGCAGGGCCAGCAGGTTCTGCACCGTCTCCTTGCCGAGATAGTGATCGATACGGAATATCTGCGCTTCCGTGAACACCGCGCCCACCTGGTCGTTGATGGCGCGCGCGGAGGCCAGGTCGTGGCCGATCGGCTTTTCCAGCACGACGCGGGACGCGGGGCTCGCCAGGCCGGCGGCGGCGATGTTGCGGCAAATCGGGCCATAAAGATTGGGCGCGGTGGCGAGGTAGAAGACCCGCACCCGGTCGGGGTCGAGCACCGCCGCCAGCCGGTCCCACCCGCCGTCCGGCCGCGCAGCATCGAGCCGTACATAGAACAGCGAGGCCAGGAAACGATCGACCGTCGCCTGCTCCCGCGCCGGTTCCGGGACATGGGCGGCAAGCGCGCGGGCGGCGCGGTCGCGAAAGGCAGCGTCATCGAGGTCGGAGCGCGCGGCGCCGATCACCCGCGCGCCGTCCGGCATCTGGCCGTCGCGGAAACGCCAGTAGAGCGCCGGCAGCAGCTTGCGCAAAGTGAGGTCACCGGTGGCGCCGAAGACGACGGCGTCGAACAGGGCGACGGGGATGATCGTGGCGGCCATGATGCACGCTCCCGCAAGAGGGGCCGCGGCCGCGCCGGGCCCGCCCCAACCCCTATCGGGTTGCGCCGCCCCCGACAACCACGACCCTTGCCGCAGGGGACGACGTTACTCATGTAATCTATATGATTGTCACACCGCGGGACGGCGATGCCGCGTCCGCGTTTCACATCTCGGGTATTGACCGAAAATTAAGACGCGCGGCGTACGCACCGCGTGATATAGGCGCCGGCCGCCGCGCGGCGGGGTTGTCATTCGTTCGCAACCCGGGCGAATGCATCGTCGTCCCCGTCGCGCCCCGTCCCGCGCGCTCCGATCGGCTGCCCGCAGCGCCGTCCCCGGCTTCGCTCAGGTTACTTACGCCCCATGGTTGATATCACGCTTCCCGACGAACACCTGATCCTGATCGGCATGATCGCCATCCGTGCCGAGGTGGGCGAGCAGTTGCTGGATATGCTGCTGGAGGGGTGGTTCCGCGAGCTGCCGCACGGGATGATGCAGGATGTCCAGGAGGTCGGTATCGAGCGCAAGGCCGACATGCTGCGGGAAGCCTTCCAGCGCGCGCTGCCGGACGAGCACGAGTCCGTTGCGGGCCTGTTCGTGCGCCTGCTGGACGCGAACGACGACCGCAAGGCGGTCCTGCATGAGGCCTGGGTGCTAGCAGAAGCCCCCGATGTACGCGCTGCCGGCCGCACCTTGCTGGCGGGGGAGGCGCCGCGGCGACGGGTGACGACGCGGACGCTTACCAGGCTCGATCGGACGCTCGCGTCCCTGCTGCTTGAGCTGACCCTGTTGTTCGCACGGGCGAGCGAAGCTCGTTCCGTTCCGCCTCCCGCATCGCCCGGTACACCTGGACCGCGAGATTAGCCGCCCAGTTCGGCCTGGCCATTTCCGAACTCGTCCGGAAGAATCGGTCCACCACTTCCGCACCGCCGGCCGCGACCAGGAGGCTGACATCCACCCCGTCTTCGTCCATCGCCTCCGCCGTGTTCCACATGGCCCGCTTCCCATTCGTGCCAATTCCGCTATTCGGATCGCACGGTGAGACGCACCCTAGCAGGGCCATTACGTAGAGTCCAGGGTCATGCCACGCCCGAGGCGCCCGTAACATTTTTATGACACGCCGGCGGGCCATCGCGGACGAAGTCGCGGCGGCGCCCGCAGAGACCCCGGATCCGGCGTTTTCATGGCAGGGACGCGGCTGCCCTACCCCTTCCCTGGGGTCGTACCCGACTATTGCACCCAAAATCTTGTGGATGGTCGTCGATTCGCGTTGACCGCGGCCGGCGGGGCGGGTACCCCACCCGCGTGTCACAAACAGACTCCCGCCCTTCGCTTCGTGTCCGCGGCCGCAGCTTCATGGCGCTGGTGCTGGCGCCCGAGCCGCCGCTTGCCGACTGGCTTGCGGCCCTGGACGCACAGATCGCGCGCGCGCCCGGCTTCTTCGACCAGCGCCCGGTGCTGCTCGACCTCGGGCTGCTGCCCCCGGATCAGCCCGGCGTCGCCGGCCTGATCGAGGCGATCGCCGGCCGCGGCATCCGGATCATCGGCACCGAAGGCGCCCACAAATCCTGGGCGGGCGTGGAGAAATGGGGCATCGGCCTGGGGCCGCCCGGCGCCGCTGCCGCCGGGGGCGCCCGTGCCGGCCGGCCGATCGAACTGCCTGACGAGCCGCGCCCGGCGGAGCGGCCCGCGCCCGCCGCCGACCCCGCCCCCATCGTGGGCGGCAGCGGCACCACCCTGCTGATCGACCACGCCGTGCGCTCCGGCCAGTCGATCGTGCACGAAGCCGGCGACGTGACCGTGCTCGGGACCGTCGCCTGGGGCGCGGAGATCGTCGCCGGCGGATCGATCCACATCTACGGCACCCTGCGCGGGCGGGCCATCGCCGGGCTCAACGGCAACAAATCCGCGCGCATCTTCTGCCGGCGGCTGGAAGCCGAGCTGCTGGCGATCGACGGCGTCTACCGCACCGCCGAGGACATGGATCCCGCCGTCACCGGCCGGCCCGCGCAGGCCTGGCTGGATGGGGAAACCATGCTGCTCGCGGCACTCGACTGAAAAACCAGATACAGGGGGAACGACGGCATGGCGCAGGTCGTGGTGGTGACATCGGGCAAGGGCGGCGTGGGGAAGACCACCTCCACCGCGGCCCTCGGCGCCGCCCTCGCGCAGGGCGGCGAGAACGTCGTGGTGGTCGATTTCGACGTCGGGCTGCGCAATCTCGACCTCGTCATGGGGGCGGAACGACGGGTCGTGTTCGACCTCGTCAACGTGGTGCAGGGCGACGCCAAGCTGGCGCAGGCGCTGATCCGCGACAAGCGGCTGGAGAACCTGTCCCTGCTGCCGGCCTCGCAGACTCGCGACAAGGACGCGCTCACGCCCGAAGGCGTCGAACGCATCGTGAGCGAATTGCGCGAGAAATTCGACTGGATCCTGTGCGACAGCCCGGCAGGGATCGAGCGCGGCGCCACCATGGCGATGCGCCACGCCGACATGGCGGTGGTCGTCACCAACGCGGAAGTGTCCTCGGTGCGTGATTCCGACCGCATCATCGGGCTGCTCGATTCCAAGACCCTGCGCGCCGAGCAGGGCTTGCGCATGCCGAAGCATCTGCTGCTGACCCGCTACGACCTGGCCCGCGCCGCACGCGGCGAGATGCTGAAGGTCGAGGACGTGCTGGAAATCCTGTCGATCCCGCTGCTTGGGATCATTCCGGAAAGCCAGGATGTGCTGCGGGCGTCCAACCTCGGCGCGCCGGTCACCCTGGCCAGCCCCGCCTCGGCGCCGGCGCGGGCCTACGCGGAAGCCGCCAAGCGGCTCAAAGGCGAGCAGATCCAGGTCACCATGCCGGCCGCCGAACCGCGCGGGCTGTTCGGCAAGCTGTTCGGGCGGAGGGCCGTGGCGTGAACCTGCTCGCCCTGTTCCGGAAGCGCGATTCCGCGCCGGTGGCGCGCGAGCGGCTACAGGTGCTGCTCGCGCACGAACGCGCCGTGGTCGGCGGATCCGACCTGATCGCGATCCTGCAGGAGGAAATCCTGGCGGTGATCGCCAAGCATATCGCGGTCGACCGCGACAAGGTGCAGATCAAGCTCGATCGCGGCGACCCGGTGTCCACCCTGGAAATCGACGTCGAGGTGCCGAGCCTGGTGCGGGCGGCCAGCACGGCGCGACGGGTGCCGGAGGCGGCGGCACGGCGCTGATGCCCTGACGCAGTCGGGGGCCCGGCACGCGCCGGGAGGCAGGTCTGATTTGCGGGCAGATGCCGCCGCCGTCCGGAGGCCGACCCCCGGATCGAATCATGCGGCGGCCCGACCAGGAAAAAAAGGGGCCGCGCCGCGCCCAGTCCTGCGCCACGAGACGGCGAAAAATGGCGCACGAGATTCGGTCTCTTTTCCGGATGAATCCCGTGGACCGCCATTCACACGCATGTTACCCCCGTCAGGGAGCAAACGGGCGGGGCACCATGTCGGACACGGGCGGCAGCAAGGCAGAGTGGATCAAGCGGGTTCTCGGCCTGGAACTGGCCGGCCCGACCCAGGTCACGTCGAAGGAACCGGTGGATCTCACCGCGATCTGGCGTGATGCCAAGGAAGAGACCGACCAACAGCTCAACGTGCTCGCCGGGAAGCTGCGCGCAACCGGCGATCCCGACCTCGTTCGGATCGCCGATCTCGGCCTGTTCGCACTCGGCGGCGGGCGCGGGATCAATGTGGCCCTGCGCAAGGCGCTGTTCGAATACCAGGCCGCATCGACGGAGCGGCGGCAGGCAGCGGCGCGAGGGGTCCGCAAGGCAGTCGGCGAGTACCGCGCCGCCGTTGCCGGCAACGAGGGCGTCAGGTTGATCGACAACAATCCTTTCGGCGTCGCGGTGGAGCTGGGCTCCCGGCTCGGCGCGGCCCTCGACCGCATCGAACAGTCGCTCGCCTAGGCGCGCGGCCCCACTCCCGGCAAGGACGGAAACAGGCGCCATGGGCGAACATGACCAACAGGACGATCCGCCGGTCCAGAACCGGCGGCGTGGCAATTTCCAGATCGGCGTAGGCCGCCGCGGGCCGCGGCAGCCGAACAATCCCCCGCTCGGCCAGGGACCGGGCCTCGGCGGCCTGCCGCCCCTTCCCGGCATCCCGCCCCAAGGCCAGCAGAACAACAATAACCAGCAGGTCGGGCAGCAGAACAACAACAACCAGCAGGTTGGACAGCAGAACAACAATCAGCAGGTCAACCAGCCGCAAGTGGTCCTGGGCGTCCAGATCCCCCAGGACCAGCGCCAATGGTCGGTGAACGTCCTGCGGGTCCTCGGCTGGAGCAGCAAGCGCGACGAGCACCAAAACCTCAACAACGACATCACCGGCCTGCTGCAACAGGTTGGCAACCAGCCCTCCGACCTCGTCAACCAGATGCAGGTCGAGTTCCAGCAGCTCTCGAACACGCTCGGGCAGAACGGGATCTGGAACAGCACCGAGGAGATGCGGGCGAGCGAGATCAAGGCCACGCTCGCCTTCGAACAGATGCCCAACAAGCAGGCCCGGCTGCAGACCGGGAGCGCCAATCCCACGTTCTGGGTCGATGGGCCGCCCGATCCGCTCACCAACGAAACCCGGCAATACATCTTCAAGCCCGCCATGAAGGGCTCCCTTATGTCCGGGATGCCCGGCGGCGGCGAGCCGACACGCGAGGGGCTGGCCGGCCGGGTGTCGGAAATGCTGCAAGCGTACAGCGGCCTCGACTTCAACATGCCGCTGACCAACGTGATCTCGGTCGATCGGACCCGCCTCGACCAGTTCCAGAGCAACGACCCCGGCAGCCAGATCGTCCAGGGCGATATCGTTTCCGGCTCGCTGCAGCAGTTCAAGCCGAGCGATGGCGACCTGCGCGCCAATCTGTGCACGAGGAAGGGCGATGTCTCGCCCCAGAGCTGCCAGAACGTGGCGATGCTCGACACCATCATGCTCAACCTCGACCGGCATGACGGCAACCTGCTGATGGGCAAGAACGATACCGGACTGATCCCGATCGATCACGGGCTGAGCTTCCCGGACACGAGCATCCTGGGCTCGGACACCATCACCGAGAACATGGCCGGCGAGAAGAACGTCCTCCTTCGCCTGCCCGGTTCCTACGAAGCCTTTTCGCCGGAGAGCCTGGACGGGCTGGACAAGCTCGACCCGAACATCCTGATCGGCGCCCTCAAGGGCGAGATCGTGAAGATGGAGCAACTCCACGAAGGCACGCAGGGAACCGTAACCCAGAGTTCGCTCTCCATCACCGAGCTGACCACGCGGTTCCTAAAGCGTGCCGCCCCGACCCTGGCGCCCGCGGTGCTGCAGATGGCGCTTGCGTCCAACGCCAACAAGCTGCTCGACCCCGAGTTCGGCCGCGATCAGAACGGCTGGAACAACTTCGCCGATGAGGTCATCCAGGAATTCGCCGCCAAGGCCGCGCAGCTCAAGGAATTCTGGATGCTGCCGGGCGACGAGCGTGACGCCATCATCAACAAGTTGGTCGCGGACAAACTGATCGGGAGCCACCCGATCGAGTACGACTGGATCCTCAAGAACATCGACGTTGTCCTGGCGTACGGACGGTCCAACGTCGCGCCGCCGCAGGCGCCGAATCGGCAGCAGCAGCAGCCCCAGGATCTCGACGCCCGGCAAACGAAGGACGAAATCCGCTCGGTCCTGCCGAAGATCAAGCTCGACACGAAGAAGGAAAACGAGTGGGTCGCGGCCTGGAAGCGAATCCGCCGGGCCGGCGGCACGGCCGAAGTGGAGCAGGTTCTGCTTCAGAATCCCAAGCGGTCGTTCAAGACCCTGCAGGAGGTTCTGGACGCGATCAACTCCCTCCAGTCGGAGCAGAAACAAAAGGAGTGGGAGATCATCGTCAACAACTGCCGTCAGTTCTTCCCGCAGTACCAGCCACCGGACAGCGGCACCATGGCGGAAGGGACGAAGCTGCGGGGGACCTACGAGGCGTTCCGCCGGGCCGGCGGACTGCGGGCCATGCGGGCTGCCATGCTGAATTGGCCGAACCGGCCGCAGCCGCGGGACCCGTTCGAGGCGTTGATGCTGATCCTGTCCCCGCTGCCCGACCGCGGCGCGGCGGCCATCAAGGGGCTCGACTATCTCGACCGGGTGGTGCTGGCCGAGCAAGGACTGGTCAGCCAGCCGCTCCAGCAGGAAATCCAGCAGCTCCGCACCGACATCGGCACCAATCAGGTGAACGGCGACCCGTACGATGCCGTCATCGAGCTGTCGGACCGGGTGCTCGGCGAGGTCGTCGCCGCCATGAGGAACCGGTTCCTCGCACTCAAGCCGCGCATCGCCCTGGTGGACCAGACTGGCTTCCAGTGGAAGAACGTCGAGCAGATCCTTACCGCGGTGCAGGCAGGCAAGGTGATGGACTGGATCGGCCACCTGCAGCGGCTGGAACAGCAATTCCCGGCGCAGAACAACAACAACTGAGCAGGACGCCCAGGAAGGCAACGGCGAGACCAACAACCGGGAACGCGTCGAGCAGGACTGACCGCCCCCTTCCTCCGCGCGTGGCGCGCCGTCCCCCACGGCGATCCGCCCCGCACTGGGGAAGAAGCGGTGGCCCCGGCGCACAACCGGCCGGCGGAACGATTGACTTGCGGCCTCTAGTCGTGGCCGGCACTGGCGGATGCGGATGGGTTGGCACTGCGAAGGCGCCATGCCAACGCCCGCTTCCGGACGTTGATGGGCCCGGTCGGGACGATATCGCAATATTCCCGAAAGGACGCGCGCGGGACCAGCGCCGTCGACGCCAGCCTGCCGCCGCCGGCGCGCGTCATGCCGCCGGGGCCTGCCCGATCCGCGCCAGCGGGCTGGCCGCCGGTGTGTCCCCGATCAGCGCAGCCAGCCGCACCAATCCCTGCGGGTCCGCCAGCGCGGCCGCCCGCTCCGCCGGCGTCAACCCCGCCAGCGCCTGATCCAGGG
>JABBNW010000234.1 GCA_019352115.1 Pseudomonadota bacterium | reverse complement strand
CAGCCCGTCGAACAAGAACTGCATCGCCAACGCCGCCAGCAGCACCCCCGACACCCGCGCCACCACATTCGCCCCGGTCCGCCCGAGCAGCCGCACCAGCCGGTCCGCCGCCAGCATCGCGACCAGGGTCAGCCCCATCACCGCGACCAGCGCCAGCCCCGCCGCCGCCCCCTGCAGCCCGATCGGCGTCGGGCCCGCCAGCAGCACCATCGCCGTCATGCTGCCCGGCCCCGCGATCAGCGGGATCGCCAGCGGGAACACCGCGATATCGGGCAGCGCCGCCGCCTCCGCCTCCTCATGCGCGGTGATCGAGGACAGGCCGGAATGTTGCGCGAACAACTGATCGCGCGCCACGCCCAGCAGCAGCACCCCCCCGGCGGCGCGGAACGCCGGCAGCCCGATCCGCATCGCCGCCAGCAGCCGCTCCCCGCCCAGGCCGAACGCGACCAGCACGCCGAAAGCGATCGCGCTCGCCCGCCAGGCGAGCCGCCGGCGTGACTCCGCCGGCCGGCCCATCGTGAGCGCGAGGAACATCGCCGCCACCTCGACCGGCCCCACCGTCACCACCAGGGTGACCAGCGCGCGCAGCAAGCCCTGGGTCATCCCGCCGCGCCCCCGCGCTGCCGGTGCCCGCTACAGCCCGAGCGGCCCGAGGAAGCCGCCGATCGCCTCGGCCACCAGCGCCGGCGTCTGCACCGCCATGAAATGCCCGCTCTCCAGCGCGCGGAACCGGGCGTTCGGAAGAACCGCCGCCAGCGGCTCGACCAGCGCCGGCGGGCGCAGCCGGTCGCGGGTGCCAGCCAGGAACAGCGCCGGGCAGGCGATCGTGGGCAACGCGGCATCGAGCGTGCTTGCCACCAGCATCCGGTAGATCGCCGCATAGCTTTCCGGGTCGTTGGCCAGCCAGCGGGCGCGGAAGCGGCGGTATTGCTCCGCATCGTGGCGCACCTCGGGCGGGTAGGAACCGGCGAAGCTTTCCTCGATCACGCCGCGCGGACCGCGGGTCGCGATCGCATCCGCCCGCGCCATCGTCGCCTCCCGCCGGTCGGCGGCGACGCCGGTCGCGGGACCCATCGCCACCAGGGCTGCGACCCGGGCCGGGAACCGGGTGGCGAAGGTCAGGACGATGCCGCCGCCCACCGCGCAGCCCGCCAGTGCCACCGGCCCCGCGATCGCCAGTGCGTCGAGCAGGGCGGCGAGGTCGTCGGCCATCGTTTCGAAACTGACGGCGCCGCGGATCTTCTCCGACTGGCCGGCGCCGCGGGTGTCGTAGCGCAGGATGCGCCGACCGGGCGACAGGGTGGGCAGCACCTGGTCCCAGCTTTCCAACGTGCCGCCCATTTCGTGCACCAGCACGAGCGTGGCCGGCCCGTCCCCGCTCAGCTCATAGCGCAGGCTGGTGCCGTTGACCTCGATCCAGTCCATGTCTTCCTCCCCTCCCGAAGCGCCGCATTCGGTGGCAAGGTGCGCGGGAGGAGAATGCCATGCAACCCATTACGACTTTGGCCAAGATGACTTTGCACTGGTCGCCGCGCTCGCCGTACGTGCGCAAGGTGATGATCGTGGCGCACGAGCTGGGGGTGGCCGAGCGCATCGTGCCGGTGCGCACCGTGGTGGGCGGCACGACGCCGCACCGCGAGCTGATGGCGCGCGCGCCGCTCGGGAAAATCCCGGTGCTGGAGCTGGCGGACGGGACGGTGCTGTACGATTCGCCGGTGATCTGCGACTACCTGGACAGCCTGCACGACGGGACGAAGCTGTTCCCGCAAGCCTGGCCGGAGCGCGGGGTGGCGCTGCGGCGGCTCGCGCTCGGCGACGGGATGCTGGACGTGGCGCTGGCCTGGCTGAGCGAGCGGTTCCGCCCGGCCGAACGCCAGTCGGCGCCGCACATGGCGCTGTGGCGGGAGAAGCTGATCGCCTGCATCGCGGCGCTGGAGGCGGAGGCGGAGGCGCTGGGGACGGGATCGTTCACGATCGGGCATGTCGCGATCGGGGTGGCGCTCGGGTATCTCGATTTCCGGTTTGCCGAGCTGGCGTGGCGGGACGGGCATCCGGCGCTGGAAGCGTGGTACGCGGGGTTTGCGCAGCGGGAGTCCGCGCTGGCCAGCCCGCAGGTGGACGACCGGTAGCGCCGGGCGGCGTCAGCCCGCGGCGAAGGCGCGAACCCCTCGCGTGCGGACGAGGCCGCCGGCGTCACCAGCCCTGCGCGGCTGCCCGGCCCAGCCAGGCGCGCACGTCCGCCGGGCTGCCGAAGGCCTCGTGCACCCACAGGCCGACGCCGCCGAGCCTGCGTGCGGCCTCGATCGCGTCGCGGTCGGTGACGTCGTCGCCGATGTACACCGGCAGCCGGCCGGCGAACGGGGCGAGGCGCATCAGGGCGGCGAGCGCGATGCCCTTGTCGGCCCCGCGCGGGCGCAGTTCCCACGCCATGTTGGCCTCCAGCACGGCGAACTCGGGCGCGGCGGCGACCAGCGCGCGCAGGCCGGCGGCGAGCGCGGGGCCGGCGGCGGGGGCGCCGCGGTAGTGCAGGACGAAGCCGCGGGCTTTCGGCTCCAGCAGCGCGCCGGGATGGGCGGCGACCAGGGCCTCGGCCGCGGCGCGCCAGGGGGGCGGCGGGATCGGCAGGTCGGGGCGTTCCAGGGCTGCCCCGGGGGCGGGGCGCAGCGCGCCGCCGTGCTCCCCGGCCACGGCCTGGGCGACGTCGGGGAACAGCGCGTCCACCTCGGCCACCGGGCGGCCGCTGATCAGCCCGAGCGCGCCGCCCAACCGGTCGCGCAGGCGGCGCAGGACGATGGGCAGGTCCGGCGGCACCACCACCTGGTCGGGGGCGGGGGCGAAATCGAGCAGGGTGCCGTCGACATCGAGCAGCAGGGCGGCCCGGTCCTGCGACGGCAGCGCGTCCGGCGGCGCCCCGGTCACGTGCGGCAGCCGAGGACCCGCACGTCGTAGAGCGGGTTCTGGTACATCGACAGGAACGGCTCATTCCGCAGCGACCAGCCCTGGAAGGGGGGCTCGTCCTTGGCGGCGGTGTCGGCGATGGCGAGGAAGGCTGCCGCATCGCCGGGCATGGTGGGCGGGCGCACGACGCAGGCGCGCACGGTGATGGTGAGCGGGCCGACCTTGGCCGCCTGGCCGACCGGGACCGTGAGGGTATGGGCGGCGGCGGTTTCCTTGTTGAGGACCTGCAGCACGGCGGTCGGGCGCGGCACCCAGGTGTCGGGCAGCGGCGTGCCCTGGTCGGCGGGTGCCGCGGCCTGGGTCCCGGGGGCGGCTGCCGAGGCCGCCGCGGTCGGGGGTGTTGCGGTCTGGGGTGCAGCGCTCTGGGCTGCGGCCGGGGACGCCCCGGCCGGGACCGTTCCGCCGGGGGCTGTTCGGGCCGTGGGCGTTCCGGCGGAGGCGCCGGACGCCTGGGCCGTACTGCCGGCGACAGGTGGGGCGCCTGTTGCCGGGGCGGTGCCGGGGGGCGTGGACGCGGCCGAGGGGCTGCCGGGCGCCCCCGAACCGTTCCCCGCCGCTTGCGCGGGCGACGCCTGCGGGGCCGCGCCGGACGGCGCGGACGGTCCCGCGGCGGATCCGCCCAGGCCGGGCGGCGGCGGCAACGGCGTGGCGACGATCGCGCCTCCGCCACCGTCCGTTCCGGGCGAGGCGCCGCCGTGCGATGCGCCCCCGGATGATGCGCTGCCCGGATAGACCACGGCGGGGGGCGCCGCGTAGGCCTGGCCGGCGGTCGGGGCCGCCGGCGCATACGACCCGGCCCCGGCGGGCGGCATCCCGCCTCCGGCGCTTTGCGCTGCGGCGGTCAGCGGCCAGAGCAGCAGGCCGGCGGCCAGGCCGCGCCGGAGCTGGCGTCTTGCCCGCACGTTCATCCGGCGCGCTTCGGGCTCTCCAGCCCTTCGACCATGCCGAGCAGGATGTGGCGCATCGCCTGCTCGTCCACGCCCATCAACACCGCATCCTCGAACGCGTCGGTGAGGGCCTGGGCCAGCTCCGCGTGGGTCTCGGCCAGCATGCGCAGCTTTTCGCGGCAGGAGATTGGCGCGCCGTCGGCCTGCGGCCATGTGGCGGGCGGCGGCGGGATCATTTCGGCCCCGCCGGTCCGGTCGGTCCCGCGGGGGCGGCCGGACCCGCCGGTGCGCCCGACCCTGCGGGGGCGGCCGGCGCACCCGGGGCGGCCGGCGTGGCAGCGGTGCCGGCCGGGGCCGCCGGCGTGGCGGCCGTGCCGCCCGGGCTGGCCTTCGTGCTGCCGATCGCGCTGACCATGCTGGTGGCGCTGAAGATGAACTTGCCCAACAGATCCTCCAGGCTGACCGCTCCCTGGGTGATGGTGATGGTCTGGCCCGGCTTCAACGTGGACTCGTCCGCGCCCGGCTCGATCGACAGGTACTCGCCGCCGAGCAGGCTTTCGCTCGAGACCGTGACGCTGCTGTCAGTGGGCAGTGCGATGCCGCGCCGGATGGTCATGCGGACATTGGCGAGATAGGTCTTCTGGTCGACGTCCTCGCTGTCCACCCGGCCGACCTGCACGCCGGCCAGGCGCACCGGCGCGCCGACGTTCAGCCCGGCCACGTTGTTGAAGCGCGCGTACAGCGTATAGCCGGCGCCGACCCGGTTCTGCCCGGAATGCGCGAGGGCGTAGGCCAGAAAGCCGAACGCCACCACCAGCACGATCAGGCCGGTCAGGACTTCGGTCGTGTTGCGGCGGAGCATGTGGACCCGGAAACCGGAGGGAGGAAAAACGGCGGAGCTGGCGCCCGGGTATACCGCGCCCTGGCACCCGGCGCCCTGGCATAGCGCGCCTTGGCATGCGGCGCCCAGGCTCGCGACGCCCTTGCTTGCGACGCCCGGTCACGCGACGCCCGGTCACGCGACGTCCTGGCCCCACGCGTCAGCGGGTCAGGCGTCTGCGGGTCGGGCGTCAGCGGATCAGGGTTCGGGCGACCAGGCTTCATAGTCGCCCGTGGCGATGGCGCGGGTGCCGCCGCGGTAGTCGTGGCCCGGCGGCCGATAGCCACCCGCGGTGCCGGTCAGGTTTGCCAGATGCGGCTGCTGCCACGGCCGTCGCGCGGCCACCGGCAACGGGGCATCGGTCGTGTAGTGCAGCCAGGCATGCCATTCGGGCGGCACTTTCGATGCCTCCGGCAAGCCGGTGTAGATCACCCACCGGCGGGTCCGCCCGTGGGCGGTCGCCTTGCGGGCGGTGTAGTAGATGTTGCCGTCGGCATCGGAGCCGACGCGACGGCCGAACAGAAGCGTGTGAAGCCAGGTGCCCAGGGTCATGGGCGCAGATATACGCAGGCCTGCCGCCGCGGTCCATGGGGGCGTGCCGTGCCGCCAATTCTCGTTTGCATGGCCTGCGCGCGTGGCCGGGGCGCGCGGTGGGAAACGCGGGGCACCCTGGCGGCATGGAGCAGGGGGTGCCGCGGTGGCGGCGGCGTGCTCCGTACCGCCATGGCGGCGCCTGTCCGTGCGGTGCGCGCGCCCCATCGTCGGCAAGGCATGGATTTCTGCCGGATTCCGGCCGAAGCCCGGGGGATGTCAGCCCTGGGGGATTTTGCGGGCTATTCGTATCGATATCGTAACGATATGGGCGTGCATAAGCCGGCCCGGCTCAGGCCCGAATTTGCGTCCCATCCGACAGTTCCGGCCTCACGCACCCGTGCAACCGGAGCGGCCGCTTGTCTCGTCCGCCGCGAGGCGGGCAGCAGCGCGCGCGATCTAGGCGAAGCCTCCGGCCAAGCGGCCGCGGGACCGGCCCCGGCCGGCGATCGGCCGGTAGGGCGAAAATGGCGGGGGGCGCAGCAACGCTTCCGTCTGCGCGGTCCTGGTGGCGGGGCGGGGGAGCAGCCGCAGCCGCCGGCGCCACGATCGCGGCAGCCGAGGGTGCCGGGGCTGCGGGGGCAAGCGCCGCCGGAAGATGCGGGAACGAATCGCTGTCCGGCCCGCTGGGAAGCGGGCTCGGAGGACAGGATTCGGGGGCCGACGACAGCGCCGAACCGGGCGACGAGAGCGCGCAGCCGGCCGGCAGGACGCCGGCACGCGTGGGGTCCAGGGCGGCCTGATCGGGCTCAGCCTGATCGGCCTCCGGCAGATCGTCCCCCGCCTGGTCGAGCGCCGCCAGCGCCCGCAAGGCGTTCCGCTCGCGTATCTCGGCGAGGCGCTGGGCCAGCCAGGCGAGGATCGCGGTAAGCTTGTCGATGAAGGAGGCGGGGATCATGTCTGCGAACGTATATAGAACATTCGCCCCGGGCGAGGCAAGAGATTTCTTGCGGCCGGCGACACTTCTCATGTTGCGCAGGCCTGCGCGGATGACCCGGCGCGCGGCAGGCAGCGCGGCGAAAAGGGACGGCGGCTCTCGTCGTGCCGCCCTGGCGGACCGTGTTCTTGCGTTCCGCCCGCGGCTCATCGGCAAAACGAGAATGGCTGCCGCGCGCGCCGGTCGCCGCTTTGCGAACCGGCAGCCGCCCTCGCATACTCGGCGCATGCGGGTCGCAAGGGAGCGGGACTGATGGGAACACTGGCGGGGAAAGTCGCCCTGGTCACCGGGTCGGGCCGCAACATCGGCCGGGCGACCGCGCTGAAGCTGGCCGAGGCAGGCGCGCACGTCGTCGTCAACGCCCGCACGAACGAGGCCGAGGCCGCGGCCGTCGCGCGCGAAGCCGAGCGCTTCGGGGTCCGGGCGCTGCCCGTCATCGCCGACCTTGCGGCGCAGGACCAGGTCGAGGCGATGGCGGCGCGCGCCCTCTCCACGTTCGGCCGTGTCGATATTCTGATCAACAATGCCGCCATCCGCCCGCACAAACCCTTCACGGAAGCGACGACGCAGGACTGGGAGACGGTCCGAGGCGTCGTCCTCGACGGCGCGGTGCATCTCACGCGCGCGCTGATCGGGCCGATGGTACGGAATCGTCATGGCCGCATCCTGTTCTTCGTCGGCGACGGGTCCTTCATCGGCGGCCACGGACGGGCGCTTGTTTCCGCCGCCAAGATGGGCCTCGTCGGCTTCGCGCGCGCGCTGGCCTCGGAGTTCGCTGAGCACGATATCCGGGTCAACGTGGTCTCGCCGGGCGTGATCGATACCAGACGCGACAATCCCGAGTGGTACCAGGGCCGCCCGCCAAATGCTGCCGGCATTCCGCTGGGGCGCCAGGGCACGGTGCAGGAGATCGCCGCCACCTGCCTGTTCCTGGTCGGTGACGACAGCGGCTTCATCACCGGCCAGACGATTCACGTCAACGGCGGCAGCGCGTTCTACTGATCCGTCGCCAGCCAGGCCAAGGAGCTTCGCCGCATAGGCGCTGAAGTAGTCCTTGTGTCGATTTGATTCTATCTGACACCAAACCTCCAAGAGACTGACGTGCCGCCAGCCTCGAACCCTTCCCGTCATGGCCGGCCCTGAGCCGGCCATCTACCCCCGATCGTCCGTGCGCAGATGGCCGGCTCAGGGCCGGCCA
>JABBNW010000233.1 GCA_019352115.1 Pseudomonadota bacterium | reverse complement strand
GCTAGCCCAATACAATCCGCCTTGGACGCCTTGGTTCATGTGCCGGAACGAGGTCATGGTCGCTCTGTCGCCCGGTTAACCAGCGATCCACCCGGGCGAACCGGCCTGTTCCGCCTTATCTCACGTAACGCCAGGTTCATAACTCAGCGATCAGCCTGGGGTTTGGCCTCGTTCCTGGGGTGTCCTGTTGGCTCTGATCGGAACCGACTTAGCAAACTTCCCGGTAATCAGGGCCTCTGACCGTTTCCGCAGAACGAGATTGAGGATTTCGAGGTCGTTGAGCACGGCTATGGGGTCGCGCGGCAATGCCTCCTGCAAAGCCGTCTTCAACCAATCACTCATGCCGGGATGTTCGAGGATGAAAGCAATGTGCGCGTCAGCCTCGAACTGAGGGTCAACCCCAGAAGTACCTTCTACTACACTTTCAACCATTGGCCTCACTCCTATGATAATTTGGCGCATCGCCGCCTAGGGATTGCATCCATCGCATTGTCCGGGATCTGCCATCGTCTGATCGCAAGCCGGTTGCTCAAGCCTGTGACCACATGATCGGCACGTGAGAACGTTGGTCATGACAATGCGCGTCGGCTCGCCGCACCAAGCGCACGGCAGGCCGGGAACACATTCGGTCACGTCGAAACCCGGGTAGTCGCACTCCGGGCAGCGGCTGTGAAAGCGGCGCACGAGGTCATTTGTGGCGCGTGCGATCGCGGCCATTCGGGTTGGGTTCCGATGGGCGCGCATGTCGGTTTCGACAAAGGCGGCGCCGCACCGGCGACACGCCTCCCGCACCGCAGACTCGAGCGTGTCATGGTCCGTGACGTCCTTCCGCAGAAGGACATCCGGCGCCGGCTGGTCATCGCGGCACCCCATGACGATCAAACCGTGCTCCGGGAACCTGACGCGTTCGGTGAATGCGATGGCTTCATCGAAATCGCGCGCGACCACATGCGCGAAATTGGTTTCCGGGCTCGCGTCATAGCCGATGAGTTCCAGACCATTGTCGCGGTCGATCATCAGAACGAGTTCGTGGCCGAGCGCCAGGAAGGGAATGTGGGGATGTGGTCCGAAGCTGCCCTCGCTCGCCAATCCCACGCGCGCGCCAGGAGCCCGTTCAAACCCTACGGCGATCTTCGCCTTCGCCGCGTCGAGTTGCGAACCGCTCCGTTCGACCTCACGACTGAACGTACCGAACCGATCCGTATCGACGGCGCGGGCCAGTTCAACGCGCAGTCCCAGCCCTTCTCGCAGGATTGGAGCAATGACACGCTCCTTGGCGTGCATCGTGGTCAGCGCCGCCCGTATGTCGTGATAGCTCCACAGACTTGAGCCCGCCATCAGAAATAGCCTTCGCGCTTTTTCTGTTCGAGCGAGCCGCCATCCTCGCCATCGCTGATGCGTCCTTGACGCTCGGATGACGATGCTCTGAGGGTTTCGTCGACGACCGCGCGCAGATCGGAGGCTTCGGACTCGATGGCTCCGGTTACCGGCCAGCAGCCGAGCGTGCGAAAACGAACCTTGCGGATCGACGTCTGCTCGCCGGGGAGGAACCGCATCCGGCTTTCATCGTCGACAACGACTAAGGCACTGCCCCGTTCGACCACGGAACGTGGGGCAGCATAGTAAAGCGGCGCGAGTTCGATGTCGTTTAGAAGGGCGTAAGCCCAAATGTCCGTTTCGGTCCAATTGGACAGAGGGAAAACGCGCGCGGTTTGGCCTTTGGCGAGGCGTGCGTTGTAGAGTTTCCAGAGCTCGGGGCGCTGCTGGCGAGGCTCCCAAGCGTGCGCCGCGTTCCGGATCGATACGATCCGCTCCTTGGCGCGTGACTTCTCTTCGTCGCGGCGCGCCCCGCCGAATATGATGTCGTACCCGCCGGCGTCGAGCGCGGCCTTCAACGGCTCCGTGCGCATGACCGTCGTATATCGCTCCCCGTGATCGAACGGATTGATGCCCGCGGCTCGTCCCTCCTCATTGGCATGTGCGATGAGACGCAAGCCGTGCGTACTGGCGAAAGCGTCTCGAAATTCGATCAGCGATCGGAATTCCCAGGTCGAGTCGACGTGGAGCAAGGGAAATGGTGGCGTACCTGGATAGAAGGCGCGGATGGCGAGATGCGCCATCACCGTCGAGTCCTTTCCGGCCGAGAACAGCATCACCGGGTTTCGCGCTTCTGCAACCACTTCACGAATGATGTGGATCGCCTCTGATTCCAACGCGGCAAGATGGTTTGGGGCTCGGGTCATGACCTTGGCTCCCGACCGGAATTAACGCCGAAGGGCTGGCGGGGCATGGCGTCAGACCGCCATTTCGAGAGGCAGCGATGCGTGAGAGGCGTCGCGGTCTCCCGTCGCCGACCATTTGAGATCGCCCGCATAACGCCAGGCCATGCGCCCAGCCTCGTCCAAGGCGAACAGGTGCAGCCAGCCATTGTCGAACAAGGCGCGCACGCCGGCGTGTCGGCCAAGGATCTCCGACATCGCTTGGCGCGGCGCCTCGATGCAGACTGTCAGGCGCAGCGGATCGTGCGCATAGCGCTCGCCGTCATGCACCGATTGCCAGGGCAGGCCGACGCGCATAAGCCCGCCATTGCCCTCAACCACACCGATCCCGCCGGTGACGTTGTGCAAGAGCTTATTGCCGCCCCCGAAAACATCCGGCGCGACGGTCGAGCCATAGTACTGCAGGCTGATCCAGCTCGCCACGACGACCGGAGCCGTCAGGATCAGCTCGAGAACGCCGAAGCCCTTGTCCTGCTTCCAGTCGTAGTCATGCAAGAAGGCCCGGCCTTGCAGACTCTTGCCGACCGTCCGCCTGCGCGGGGCGGCGATGAAGGCTTGGCATCCGGCGAGCGCCCATTCGGGTCGGATTTCGGACCAGTCGCGGCTCCTGCGATGAAGAGCGGCCTCGCATGCGGCCCGCGGCAAGCGAAGGGCGCGTTCGGTCCGGGCGATCTTGCCCGCCGAAGCCAGCCAGGTTCTCGCTTGCTCGAAGTCGACCCTGTGGTCGGCGAAGGGATGATCCTCGTGATAGAGGGTCACGTCGTCCGTGGTGGTGTCGTGGAGCGCCGCCACGAACAGCGTGTCGTCCGGAATTTCGACTCCATTCCGCGAGAGCCCCTCTCTCACTTCAGCATCGTTCAACAGCGAGGCCAGCAGCCGAGCGTTGACCTCTCCGGAATAGCCGCCGCAGGCTCCGCAATGCAGGGCGCTGGCATGAGGATTGTTGACGACGTTGGCGCCGTGACCGGCCAGCAGCACCAGCCGCGCGAAATCGCGGGTCAGGGACATCGCCCGAAGCACGGTCTCCGCGGTCTTGATCTTGGCCGCCGCATCTAATGCCGGATCAAGCCGAGGCGGCGGGTCGCTTGGCGGTCGAGCGTCCTGCAGGCCCAATGCATCGGTAAGGAGCTTGCCTACATAGACGGGGCCTGTCGCCTCGACGAAGGCGAAAGATGAGACGGCGGCGAGCTTGAACCGGCCCCAGGCGCGCTTTGCGCGTGCCTTGAACCGCGAGGCCTGGTCCTTTGCATGGACGTCGGCTCCGCCAGAGCACGACCTGAGCGCGGGATTGAGCAGAACCGGGAGGCGCCTTTCTTCTACGTCCGAGGCGAACCGCCGGTGCGCGGTGGTCAAACCGAAAAAGCCCGCGAAGCCCATCGTCTGGATCCGGGGATCGAGGCTTTCCAGCGCCCGGCGGAACACCTCCGAACGAACATCGATGCAAAATGCGGCCTGGAGCGCGGGGCGGTCATTGAGCGCTTGCGGTGCGTCTCCCGCCAGTATCTGCGCCAAAGCCCGCTGCGCGGAACGTTCGGCGGCCTCCTGCAGGATGGCGTCGATGGCGCCATCGCATGTCGGCGCAACGGGCGCCGCATGTGCCGTCCGCACGCTGGCCCAAGCATCGGCGATCACGGCGCCGTAGCGCAGAAAGAGCGCTTCTTCCCAGATCAGCCGGATGGCAAGAAAATCGGTGATTGTCTCATCCGCGCCCCCGGCGAGTTCGGCCTGCCATAGCGCGTAGCGGGCGTACTGCGCCCAGCCGCCGAGCGTCATGAGCATCTGGTGGAAGTAGGTCTCAGCGGCGTCCGCCTCCAATCCTAGCCGGGCCACGATCCGTTCGACCACCGCCGGAGCGGTTTCCGGGGCCTCAGATACATGAAGGGCGAAGTTGGACAGCCCAGTGATTTCGGGAGTGAGGTCGTGGGTGGCGATTGCCCGCCAGGCGGCATAGGCGCCCTTGCCTCTCGGTGCGCGCCACAGCGCCTGTCCTTCGTCGAAATAGCCGGCGGCCCAGGCTCCGAAGCGTTCGGCGATGATCCCCGGCCAATCAACGCCAGATGCGCGCGCAGCAAGTTCGGCGATGGTCGCAAGAGCTTTTGGCGGCGGCGTTGCTACGCTGGCCGCGGCTTTGAGAGCCGAGACATCGACTGCCATCGACCCGATTGACGCGTTCGCGATCGCCGCATCGAGATCAGCATCGCTGATCGCGCCCGTTGCGATTTTCTGAACATACCAGTTCCGGGGCATGGTTACGGCGGCGCCAGCGACCCTTGCGAGCCGCGCGCCGACCTTGGTGAGGGGCTCGTCGGTTTGCCCAAGAAACGGATTGACCGCGACGCTGGAAGCCAGAGGCCAGGCTGGCGGCACCGCGCGGGCGGCGCGATCCATGGCCAGCGTCAACGCTTGCGGGGCGGGCCAGGTCGAGAGGATGTCGGTGGTCATGATTGCTTTCCTGGCGGGTTAGGACGGGCTGCGGATGGACCAGGCGCCGATCAGCCGGTCGAAGACCGCGTTGGCGTAAAGTCCGTTCGAAAGATGCACGCGCAGGCCAGCGGCCGCGGGGTGGTTGGCCCAGAGGGGAAACATGGCCTGCACGATGGCGACGATGCCGAAGCTTGAGGCCGTCAGTGCGATCAGCGCCCACTCGAGCGGACCAGGCGCCGGCGGCGGCGGCAGGACATTCGCGGTAATCGAGGTCGCCGCCCATTGAAGGGCGAAGTAGCCGACCGATGTCGCCACGGCATAGACGGCCGTGCGCCGTGTCAGCGCTCTGGGCGCCGCGTCGGCGAACCCTTGCGCCAGCATGTAGGCGACGCCGAAGATCAATATGACGCCGAGCGCGATCGCCTGAGGCGACTTGTGTTCGAAGCCGAAGCAAGCCCCGACAAGGACATAGATGGCGAGCGCCGACAGAAAGGCGCGCGCCACGGCGCCGGCCTTCGGCACGGCGACCGGACCAGGCCTGCAAATCGCAGCCACGCGGTCAACGGCGCCGCCGGAGGCGAGGAAGGAGTGCGCCTTGTAGAGCGAGTGGGCGACGATGTGCAGCAGCGCCAGCGGGAAGAGCGCCAGGCCGCACTCGAAGATCATGAACCCCATCTGGGCCACCGTCGACCAGGCGAGCGAGGTCTTGACCGCAGGCTGGGTCAGCATGACCAGACTGCCGAACAGCGCGGTGAACCCGCCAATCATGACCAGCGCGGCAAGCACGCCGGGCGCCAGCAGCATTACGTCGGCAAAGCGGATCAGCAGAAAGCCGCCGGCATTGATCACGCCGGCGTGGAGGAGCGCCGATACCGGCGTCGGCGTCTCCATCACCTCGGTGAGCCAGCCATGGGCGGGAAACTGGGCCGACTTCAGCACTGCGGCGATCGCCAGTAAGCCGGCAGCGGCGATGGCGAGCCCTCCACCTAAACCTAATTTCGCGGCGGCAAGAATGGCCCCAACGTCGGACGTCCCGTAAGCGGCGGCCAGCAAGAACGCGCCACCGAGGAGCGCGGCATCGCCAAGCCGCGCGGTGATGAACTTCTTCCGCGCGGCCCGCTGCGCGGCGATGCGCTGCGGATAGAACAGCAGCAGCCTGTGCAGAAACAGGCTGGTGGCGATCCAGGCGATCACCAGCTGGAACAGATTGCCGGCGGTCACGAGCAGCGCCACGGACGCCAATGTCAGGCAAAGCCACCCGGTGAAGGCGCCTTGGCGCGCTTCGCCGTCCAGGTAGGTCCGCGCGTAGCGGACGACGATCCAGCCGACGAACGTCACCAGCACCAACATGGTCGCGCTGACGGCGTCGAGTCTGACCGAAGGACCGAGTCCTTTGAACCCGAGCACGGGACTTTCGACAGCGCCGAAGAGGATCAGGCCCCCCGCTGATAAGATCGCCGCAAGCAACGCGAGGAGCGAAGCGGTTTCGGCCAGTAAGGGGGTGAGTTTCGGCCGCCGACCACGATCGAGGAAGCCGATTGCTCCGGCGAGAAGCAGCGGAACGGGCGCCAACAGCGGCGCGAGGAAATGCTGCACGAGAGCCCCCTTCAAAGACAATGGCTGTTCGGGGGCGTTCGTACCCGATCACGAAATCCGAAAATAATTCATTGTTTCGACAAAGCCGTTCGTTTTAATAGAACGATATGAGAGACCTGAACTACAATCACCTACGCTACTTCTGGGTGGTGGCTCACGAGGGCAGCCTCACGCGGGCGGCCAAGCGCATGAACCTGTCCCAGTCGGCTCTTTCTGTTCAAATTCAGAAGCTTGAGCACCAGATGAGCCATCCGCTTTTTGAGCGCGTCGGCAGGAAGCTTATTTTGACGGAAGCTGGCCAGATCGCGCTCGAATACGCCGACACGGTGTTCAAGGCCGGCGACGAACTCATGAGCACCCTGCGGGGACAGCCGCTGGCTACCCGTCAGGTTCTCAGCGTCGGCGCGCTAACGACGCTCTCGCGAAATTTCCAGCTCGAATTCCTCCGGCCCTTGGTCGGCCGATCGGATGTCGAATTGATCGTCCGCTCAGGCAACATTCGCGATCTGCTCACGCAATTGGAGGCGCACGCCATCGACGTGGTCCTGGCCAACAGCGCCGCGCCGCGCGACGCTCGCTCGTCATTGCGCAACCATTTGCTCAACGAGCAGCCCGTGAGTCTCGTTGGCCATCCGCGTCCCGATCGCCGCAAGTTCAAATTTCCCGATGATCTCCGGTCGGAACCAATTCTTTTGCCGAGCCTGGACAGCGATATTCGCGTCGCCTTCGATCGGGTGCTCGAGCTAGCCGGGATAAGACCCATTATCCTGGCCGAAGTCGACGACATGGCGATGCTGCGTCTGCTCGCCCGTGAACGAGAGGGCGTGACCCTCGTGCCTCCAATTGTCGTCCGCGACGAGCTTGACGCGGGTGTCCTCATCGAGCACTGCCGGATACCCGAGGTCACGGAGACGTTCTACGCCATCGTGCAGAAGCGGCGGTTCCCCAATCGGCTGCTGAGCGAGCTTCTCCCGGTCGGGAAGCTCTAGAATTTCCGCCATGCCGGTGATGATTGGGAGTTCCGATGCGCCGCTCATGCCGCTTTCCTGAGCGACTGACGGAGATGCCCGCGGTTGAGAAAGCGCTCGACCAGGTGAGCGGCGGGATGATCGGGATAGGTGGGCCATACCCGGTGATGCCCTTCGTCGTCGGCAAGTTGGAGAACGCGGACGGTGACGGTCT
>JABBNW010000232.1:6389-7483 GCA_019352115.1 Pseudomonadota bacterium | reverse complement strand
CCCCACCAGCACGGAACCTAACGGAAGGGTTCCAAGGGCGATGCCCTTGGCGGGGTCCAGGGGCAGAGCCCCTGGCCTTCGTCCTAAAACGCCGCTGCCTTCCCCGGCGGATCGTGCCATGCTGCGTCGTCGCCCAGGGGGGAGCAGCGTCATGGCCGAAACCGGACCGTATCGAGTGATTGCCTACAATTCCGTGCCGGACTCCGAGAACAAGATCCACGACGACGACGTTGCCCGTCGTTTCGGCTTCACCGCCGGCCTCGTGCCCGGCGTGGATGTCTATGCCTACATGACCCATCCCGCGGTTGCCCGCTGGGGGCGTGCCTGGTTGGAGCGTGGCACCGCCGCCTGCCGTTTTGCCCAGCCGGTCTATGACGGCGATCCGGCTGCGGTGTTCGCGACGGAGGATGCCTCCGGCCTGGCTCTGCGGGTGGAGAGTCACGGCGCGGTGTGTGCCACCGGCCAGGCCGGACTGGCCGGCGATGTCGCCCCGCCGGGCGATTTCGCCCTGCCGCCCGCTCCGCCGGACGTGCGTCCGCCCGCCGACGAAGCGAGTCTGGCGGTCGGCACCTTGCTTGGCAGCCGACCGCTGGCGTTCACCGCTGCCTTTGCCGCGCAGTATCTCCGCGACGTGCGCGAGACCGATCCGCTCTATGCGCGCGAGGGGCTTGCCCATCCCGGGCTGATCCTGCGTACCTGCAACTGGGCGCTGAGCCACAACGTCGTGCTGGGCCCGTGGATCCATGTCGGGAGCACGGTGCGCCATCTCGGGCTCGCGCGGATCGGCGACACGATCTCGGTGCGCGCCCGTGTCGATGCGAACTTGGAACGCAAGGGCCATCGCTTCGTGGAGCTGGAGGCGCTGGTGTTGGCAGATCGCGAACGCCCGCTGGCGCGCATCCGCCACGTCGCGATCTACCGTCCGCGCCAGCTCGCGTCGGCGGGCTGAGCGGGGCGACGTCGCGGGGCCAGCCTCGCGGAGGGCAGCGGCGCCAGCCACAGCGAGCTGCCCGCCGCCAGCGCCAGCCCGCTCCTCACCGCGACAACCGGAAGGTGCAACACCGCCCTCTTCCCCCCTCCCCTTGCGGGAGGGG
>JABBNW010000232.1:0-6379 GCA_019352115.1 Pseudomonadota bacterium | reverse complement strand
GGCACCCCTCCCCCAACCCCTCCCGCAAGGGGAGGGGGGAAGAGGGCGGTGTTGCACAGCCGCCCCGCGTGTCACCCCCGCCCCGGGGCGCCCGCATTACCGATCGGGAAGGTTTGCCCAACCAATCCACAATCCGACCCGGGCTAAGGACACGCCATGTCATCGGATCGAGCGCAGCCGCGCCGCGCGGCACGTCGCCTTGTCGCGGCGAGCCTGCTGTTGGCGCTGGCCGGCTGCGCCACGTACCGGCCGCTGCCGTTGCCGGCCGCGCCCGGGCTCGCGCCCTCGCTCGCCGCCCTGCGCCACACGGGCGTCGCGACCGACCGCCCGCTCACGGTCGCGGACGTCGCCTATCTTGCGGTGCAGAACGACCCGGTGCTGCGGGCCGCCCGCGCCCGGCTCGGCGTCGCGCGGGCCGAGGTGCTGGCCGCCGGCGTGCTGCCCAACCCCTCGCTCTCCGCCGGCCTGACCCCCGTCATCGGCGGCCCGGGCACCACCACGGGCTGGAGCGTCGGGCTGGGCGCAGATCTTCAGGCGCTCGTGACCCTGCACGCCCGCCGCCGCGCCGCCCGCGCCGCCGCCGGCGGGGTGAACGCGAGCCTGCTGTGGCAGGAATGGCAGGTGATCGGCCAGGCGCGGCTGCTCGCCGTGGACCTGATGGAGGGCGCCCGTCTGCGTCGGCTCATCGATCAATCGCGCGATCTGCTCGCGCGGCGCTACGCGCTTACCCGACGCGCCGTCGCCGAGGGCAACGCCAGCCTGGCCGTGATCTCCCCCGATCTCGCCGCGCTGACCGGGATCGAGCAGCAGAGCGACGCGCTCGGCCGGGTGCAGCAGCAGCGCCGGCACCAGTTGGCGGGGCTGCTCGGGTTGCAGCCGTCGGTGCCGCTGCCGCTCGCCGCCACGCCCGACCTGCCGCCCGTGCCGGCGTCGGTGGTCCGCCGCCTGCTGCCGGGAATCGCGGCGCGGCGGCCGGACCTGATCGCGCTGCGGCTGGGCTACCGCGCCGCGGACGCGAAACTGCGGGCGGCGATCCTGGCGCAGTTCCCGCGCCTGACGGTGGGGCTGACCGGCGCCTCCGACACCACCGGCGTTCGGACCCTGGGGCCGCAGATCACGCTCGACCTGCCGGTGTTCGATCGCAACCAGGGGCCGATTGCGATCGCGCGCGCGACACGGCGGCGGCTGCGGGCGGACTACCTGGCGCGGCTCGATACTGCGGTGGGCGACGTGCGGGCGATGCTGGCCGACACCGCGCTGCTGCGGCGACAGCTGGGCCGCGCGCGCCGGCAACTGGCGGAGACGCGCCGGGTCGCCGACGCGGCCGGGGCGGCGTTTCGCGCCGGCAACCTGACCGAGCGCGCCTATGTGGACTTCGTCACCGCGCGGATCGCCAAGGAACAGGAGGTGCTCGGGCTGGAGCAGAGCCTGGCCGAGCAACAGGTGGCGATGGCGACCCTGATCGGCGCCGGGATGCCGACCGTCCGCCTGCCGGCGCTCGAACGCGCGGCGACGGAGGCTGGATCGTGACCCGATGCGGGAGGTGACCGGCGCCGGAGGTGATCTGAGCGTTTGCGAAAGAATATCCGCCAGCCGCCGAATGGGTCCGCAAACCCGAGCCGTTTCAACGGGCATTCTCGCGCGCGTTCGATTGCTTTTTCACGCCCCGTGGCTGGATGTGATGCGAGGCTGGATGTGATGCGAGGGTGGATGTGACGCAGGGCAGGTTCCTCAGGGGTGCAGGCCGGATGGGCGCGAAGCGGCCCAGTCCGGCGTGCCGGGCCGCGCCGCTCCGGCTGCTGCTGCCGCTGCTCGCGGTCGCGCTGATGGCAGCGGCGCCGGCGTCTTCACGGGGGGCGCATAAAGGGGGGGCGCCCTCGGTGCTGGTGCGCACCGAGACGCCGCGGGCAGGCGCCCTGCCGCGCAGCGTCATCGCCTACGGCACCGCGCGGCCGGCGCCGTACGGCACCATCACGCTCGGCGTGCAGCACGCCGGCATGGTGCGGCGCGTGTTCGTCGTGCCCGGTCAACTTGTCGCCAAGGACGCCGCCCTCGTCAGCATCGCCGCCGCGCCGGCGGTGATCGCGCAGTACCATCAGGCGCTCACCGCGCTCGCGGTCGCGCGCTCGGAACGGGCGCACATGGCACAGTTGCGGGCGCAACAACTGGCGACGCGCGACCAGCTTGCGCGCGCCGACAAGGCGGTGGCCGACACGGCCGCGGCGTTGCAGGCGCTGGTGCGCGAAGGCGGCGCCGATCCGCGCCAGACCGTGCGGGCGCCGTTCGCCGGCGTGGTGACGACGATCGCCGCCGCGCCCGGCCAGGCGGTGGCCGCCGGCACCCAGCTTCTTGCGCTGGCGCGGCGTCGATCCCTGGTGGTCGCGGTGGGCATCGATCCGGCCGCCGCCGGTACGGTGCGGGCCGGGCAGGTCGTCACGCTCACCCCGCTCGACGGCGGCACGCCGATCGCGGGCCGGGTGGACAGCGTGGGCGGGATGCTCGATCCGATCACGCATCTGGTCGATGCGACGATCTCCCTCGGCACCGGCGATCCGCTGGGCGGCGCCGGATTCCGCGCGGCGATCGAGGTCGCCCAGGACCGCGGCTGGATCGTGCCGCGCGACGCGGTGCTGACCGGCGCGGACGGCCCCGCCGTGTTCCAGGTGGCGAAGGGCCATGCCGTCCGGGTCGCGGTCCGGCTGGTGGGCGAGGCCGGCGGCCAGACGGTCGTGGCCGGCCCGATCGACCCGCACCGGCCGCTCGTCGTCTCCGGCAACTACCAGCTCGCGCCCGGCATGGCGGTGCGCGTCGCCCCCGCGCCGGCGCCCGCTGCGCACGGCGCGCACCCGGTCTCCGGGGCCGGCTGATGCGCTTCATCGATCTGGTCGAGCGGCATCGCCGCGCGATTCTGCTCGTCATGGCGGCGTTGTCCCTCGCCGGGCTGTATGCCGCCACCAGCCTGCCGGTCGGGCTGTTCCCGCAGGTCTCCTTCCCGCGAGTCCGGGTGGAACTGTCGGCCGGCAACCGACCTGCGCGACAGATGGTGCTGCTGGTCACCCGCAAGGTGGAGCAGGCGGTGCGCAGCGTGCCCGGCCTGACGGCCGTGCGCTCCACCACCTCGCGCGGTTCGGCCCAGGTGCAGCTCGATTTCGGCTGGGGTCGGGACATGATCCAGACCACGCTCGAGGTGCAGCAGGCGATCAACGAGGTGATGCCGTCGCTGCCCGCCGGCACCACTGCGACCGTGCTGCGGATGGACCCGACCACCTTCCCGATCATTTCCTACGGCCTGACCTCGAAGACCGTCCCGCCGACCCGCCTGCGCGAGATCGTCCGCTACCAGCTCTCGCCCCTGCTGTCGGCGATCCCGGGCGTGAAGCGGGTCGGCGTGGACGGCGGCGCGACGCCGGAGGTCCACGTCCTGGTCGATCCGCACCGTCTCGCCGCGCGCGGCCTCGCGCTGTCGGACGTGGCGACGGCGCTGCGCAACGCCGGCGTGCTGAGCGCGGTCGGGCGGCTGCAGGACCACGACCTGCTCTACCTCGTGCTGGTGAACGATACGATCGCGCATCTGGCGCAGATCCGCGATACCGTGGTCTCGGCCGGGCCGGGCGGTGTCGTGACGGTGGGCGACATCGCGCGCGTCACCGGCAGCGTCGTGCCGCAATGGGTGCGGGTGACCGAGGACGGCAAGCCCGCCGTGCTGTTCAATGTCTACGAGCAGCCGGACGGCAATGCGGTGCGCATCGCCGCTGCCGTGCGGGCTGCCCTGGCCGCCTATCCGATGCCACCCGGGATCGTGGTGAAAAGCTGGTACGACCAGTCGGTGCTGATCACCCAATCGGCGGACAGCGTGCGCGATGCGGTGCTGATCGGCCTTGGCCTGGCCGGGCTCGTGCTGCTGGCCTTCCTGCGCAGTTGGCGGGTGACCCTGGTCGCCCTGCTCAGCGTGCCGGCGACCCTGGCGATCACGATCCTGGTGCTGGCCCTGATCGGGCAGAGCTTCAACATCATGACCCTGGGCGGGATCGCCGCTGCCGTGGGGCTCGTGATCGACGACGTGATCGTGATGATCGAGCATATCGCCCGCCGCGCCGGCGCGGCCGAGGCAGCGGGCGGCGGCCGGGACGCCGTGCTGCCCGCGGGGCGGGAATTCCTGGTCCCGCTCGGCGGATCGAGCTTTGCGACCATCATCGTGTTCATTCCGCTGGCGTTCCTGGGCGGCGTCACCGGCGCGTTCTCGCGCGCGCTGGCGCTGACGATGGGCTCGGCGCTGGTGATCTCAATGTTGCTGACGATGTTCGCGGTGCCGCTGCTGGCGCGCGGGCTGGTCGATTTCCGGCGCTGGAAGGACCCAGGCGCGGCCGGGCCGGGGCGCGTCGGGCGCGCGCATCAGCACCTGCTGGGCCGGCTCATTCGTCGGCCGTGGCTGATCCTGCTGGTGCTGGTGCCGCTGCTGGTGCTCGGCTGGGTGGCGGAGCACCGGGTGCCGACCGGGTTCATGCCGGCGATGGACGAGGGCGGCTTCGTGATGGACTACCACACCCTGCCCGGCACCTCGCTGACCGAGACCGACCGCGAGCTGCGCCAGGTGGAGGCGATCCTGCGCGCCGACCCCGCCGTGCTGACGTTCTCCCGCCGCACCGGCATGGGGCTCGGCGGCGACCTGAACGAGGCGAACCAGGGCGATTTCTTCGTCCGCCTGATCGAGGGCAACCGGCCGCCGATCGACCAGGTGATGGCCACGGTGCGCCGCCGCATCCACCGTGACGTGCCTGGCGTCACCGTCGATACGGCGCAGTTGATGAGCGACCTGATCGGCGACCTGACGGCGGTGCCGCAGCCGATCGAGGTCAAGTTGTACGATCCCGACGACACCGCGGCGCTGATCCCGACCGCGCGGCGTGTAGCCGCCGCCATCGGCAAGATGAGGGGCGTGGTGGAGGTGCGCAGCGGGGTGGTGCTGGCGGGCGACGCGCTCGACATCCGGGTCGATCCGGTCAAGGCGGCGTTGCAAGGCGTCACGCCGGCGACGGTGCGCCAGACGCTGGCGACGTATCTGTCCGGCACGGTGGTGACCGGGATCCCGACGGCGCATCGGATGGAGGGGGTGCGGCTCTGGGTGCCGGCGCGGCTTCGCCAGTTCACCAGCGATCTGGATACGCTGCCGATCCGGGCGCCGGACGGGCATCTGTTCCCGCTCGGGATGGTGGCGCGGCTGCGGGACGTGTCCGGCCAGCCGCAGATCGACCGCGACAACCTCCAGCAGATGGTCGCGGTCACCGGGCGGATCGAGGGGCGCGGCATCGGTGCGGCGGTTGCCGACGTGCGCACGGTGCTGGCGCGGCCGGGGCTGATCCCGGCGGGGATGCTGTTCTCGCTGGGCGGGTTGTACAAGCAGCAGCAGATCGCCTTCGCCGGTCTGATCCGGGTATTCCTCGCCGCACTGGTGGCGGAGTTCGTGCTGCTGCTGGTGCTGTACCAGCGCTTCTGGCTGCCGACGATCATCATCGGCTCGGCCTTGCTGTCCACCACGGCGGTGTTCACCGGGCTCTGGGTGTCGGGGGTGGCGCTCAACATCACGGCGCTGATGGGGATGACGATGATCATCGGCATCTCGACCGAGCTCGCGATCTTCTACGTGTCGGAATACGTCGAGCTGGCCCATCACATGCCGGCGCGGGAGGCGCTGGCGGTGGCGGCGGGCAACCGGCTGCGGCCGATCGCGATGACGACCCTGGCCGCGATCCTGACCCTGCTGCCGCTGGCGCTCGCGCTCGGGGCGGGGTCGGGGATGCAGCAGCCGCTGGCGATCGCGATCATCTCCGGGCTGCTGTTGCAGTTCCCGCTGGTGCTGCTGGCGATGCCGGTGGCGATCGGACTGACCCTGCCCCGGGAGAAGGCGCGGTAGGCGCGCGTTCTGCCTCCCCCGCAAGGGGGGAGGGGGAAGGCTAGCGTTCGGCCTCGTCGCTGTCGGGCTCGACCTCGATATCCGGGCCGATGGCGTCGGCGTCGTCCTCGAGATCGGCGGTGTCCTCGATCACGTCCTCCTCGGCGTCGTCGCCGACGACTTCCACCTCGACATCAGCGTCTTCCAGGCCGGGGGCGGGGGCGGGCTTCTTCGGGCGCTTGTCCTCGACCACGTTGCCGACCGGGCGGCGCAGGCGCGGCTGGTCGGCCGGCTGCTCGGTGCCGCATTTGGGGCAGATCGCGGGCGTCTTGCCCAGGTCGTAGAATTGCGCGCTGCAACTGACGCAGACGCGCTTGGTGCCGAGTTCGGGCTTGGCCATCGGAGAGGGGGCCTCGTTTTGGGTTGGGCGCGGCGCGAAGCCGGGCCGCATGCCACCTCGGCGATGCGGTGTCAAATCGGACGGGGCGC
>JABBNW010000231.1 GCA_019352115.1 Pseudomonadota bacterium | reverse complement strand
GATCTACACTCATATCCCGCCCGACCGGCTGCGCCGCGTGGTGGAGGAGAAGCATCCGCTGGGGCGCCCCCGGGCGCGGCGCGGCGGGACGTAGGCGCGCCCCCTGGTCCGCGCGCGTGGTGCGGGATCAGTTCCCGTGCACGGCGCGGTGGATTGCGCTGCCGAGCGCGTGCGCGGTGTGGCGGATGGCGTGGCCGGCGGCGTGCGCGCCCCGCACGATCGCGTGCCCGGTTTCATGTGCAGCAGACTTGATCTCCTGTTTGGCCTGCGGCCAGTTCGCGGCCCGCGCGGGGGGCGCGAGCAGGCTGGCGGCCAGGAGTACGCCGGCGAGGATGCGGGCGAGCGATACGGGGGTGCGGTGCGGCATGGCGGTTCTTCCGGTGACGATGGGCCAAGGCGGCGGCTGCGGCGCGGCCCAGTCTGCCACGGCGGCGGCGGGTGCGCCCAGCCGAGGGGCCAGCGGGCATTTCCACCCTTGACACGCCGTCGCGAGCCGTTGACCAATGACGTCCGGGAACGACCGCGCCAGGATCCGACGCATCGTCCCTAACGACATAAGGCCCAAGCGGCCACGAAGATAGGGAGAAACGAAAAATGCGGCATCGGTGGATGACGCGCGCCGGAGTGGGCGCGGCGTTGGGTCTGGCCCTGGCGTTCGGCGCAGCGCCGGCACGGGCGGCCGGCAAGGGGCCGATCAAGATCGGCGTCATCGCGGAAGAATCGGCGATCGTCGGGCAGTCGATCAGTCAGGGCGCGCAGCTCGCCGCCGCCGACATCAACGCCCATGGCGGGGTGAACGGGCGCAAGTTGCAGATCATCGTCTACGACGACCATTCCTCCGCCGCCGACGCGGTGCGTGCATTCCAGCGCGCCGCCGAGCAGGATCACGTGAAGGCCGTCGTCACCACCTTCATCAGCGAAGTGGCGCTCGCGATCGAGCCGTGGGCGGCACGGCTGCACATGCCCACCATCACGCCGGCCGCTGCGTCCGACCTCATCAGCAAGCAGGTGCACGACAACTACGCCCGCTTCAAATACATGTTCGAAGGCTGGCTGGCCGCGCCCGACCTCGCGCGCGCGGTGTGCGATTCCTCCCACGACCTGTTCGTGAAGGAGCTGCACATGAAGTCCGCGGTCATCATGAGCGAGGACGCGGACTGGACCAAGCCGCTAGACGCCGGCTACAAATCCTGCCTGCCGAAGGCCGGTCTCAAGGTGCTGGACGAGATCCGGTTCAATCCCGACACGACCGATTTCACGCCGATCTTCAACAAGATCGAAGCCCTGCATCCGGACGTGATCGAGACCGGCATCGCCCATGTCGGCGTGCAGCCGACGGTGCAGTGGCATGACCAGCAGGTGCCGATCGTGCTGGGCGGTATCAGCGCGCAGGCCACCAACCCGACGTTCTGGAAGGATACCAACGGCGCGGCGAACGGGGTCGTGACGCAGACGGGCACCGTGGCCGGCCTCGCGATCACCCCGCGCACCCTGCCGGTGGCGGCGGAGTTCGTGAAGAAATACGGCCGCTTCCCCGCCTTCACCGGCTTCACCGCCTATGACGCGGTGCAGGCGCTGGCCGGGGCGATGAGGCGGGCGCATTCCACCAAGCCCGACGCGATCGTGGCGCAGATGGAAAAGACGAACATGGTCGGCACGCTCGGCCGCTACGGCTTCTACGGCCGCAAGTCGCCCTATACGCACGCGCTGCGCTACGGGACGGATTGGGTGCCCAGCGTGTTCATGCAGTGGCAGAACGGCAAGCAGGTCTGCATCTGGCCGGCGAAGCTGTGCCCGAACAAGATGGAATTCCCGGCCTTCGTGAAGTCCGTGCATATGGCGGCGAAGTAGCGGCACGGCCCGGGCGGGACGGGCTTGCGTCCCGCCTGGGGTATTTGATCCGATCGTAGAACGGACGGAGCGCACGTGCTCGCATTGCAGATCCTGATCGACGGGTTCGCGATCAGCGCACTCTACGGCCTCGCCGCCGTCGGCTTCACCCTGATGTTCGGCGTCTGCGGCGTGCTGAACCTGGCGCACGGCGGGATCATGGTGATCGCCGGGCTGGTCGGCTGGTGGGCGGCGGCCGATTACGGCGCCGGCGCGTACGGCGGGGCCGCGATCGGCGTGCTGGCGGGGCTGGTCGCCGCCTATGTCACGTATTTCGCGGTGGTCCGCCCGATCCAGCGCTCGCGTGTCATTCCGCGCGCGGAGGAGGAGATCTTCCTGCTCACCGGCACCCTGCTGTGGGGGATCATGATCCAGGTCGGCTCGGACTACGTCTTCAGCAACAATCCGGTCACCATGCGGGCCATGATCCCCGGGGTGATGAGCATCGCCGGCGTGCGCACGCCGCGCAACGAGGTGCTGATCGGGGTGGTCTGCTGGGCGGCGATCGGGCTGCTGACCTTGCTGGTCAACCGCACCCGGCTCGGCAAGCAGTTGCTGGCGGCGTCGATCAATCCGCGCGGATTGACCCTGCTCGGCTTCGAACTGTCGCGCATCTACCTGGTGGTCTGGACGATCTACGGGCTGCTGGCGGGGCTGGCGGGGGTGCTGCTCGCCTCGTTCATCGGGGTGAGTTCGGCGAACGCCGGGGCGCTGACCGCGAGCGCGTTCACCATCGTGATCCTGGGCGGCCTGGGCAGCGTGCCGGGCTCGCTGATCGCGGCCTATGTGGTCGGCTATGCGGAGACGATCACCGCCTACCTGCTGGCGCCGACATTGCGGCCGATCCCGGCGCTGCTGATCCTGGTGGTGGTGATCTATGTGCGCCCGCAAGGGCTGCTCGGGCGACGGTAGGGGCGGGCGCATGAGATTTTCGCCGCTGGTCGCGATCGTCCTGGGTGCGTTGCTGTTCGGCGTGTCCGCGCCGTGGTGGCTGGGCGCCTATTTCCTCGGCGTCTTCACCGTCGCCTATTATTTCGGCGTCTTCGCGATGTCGTGGGACCTGTTGTTCGGTTTCGCCGGCGAAGTGAATTTCGGGCCGACCTTCCTGATCGGGCTCGGGGCCTATGGCGCGGGGCTGCTCAATACCGCCGGCTGGCCGATCCCGCTCTGTCTCGCGGGCGGCGCGCTGGCCGCGGTGGTCGGCGGCGTCGCGCTGGCCTTGCCGGCGCTGCGGCTGCGCGGGCCGTATTTCGGCCTCATCACCCTGGTCGCGGTGCTGCTGCTGCTCGATTGCATCGTGATCTTTGCCGGCGTGACGGGGGGCGAGATCGGCATGATGGTGCCGGACGTGCTGTCGATCAGCGCGCGGGTGAACTACTGGTACGCGTTCGGCTTCCTGGTGATTTCGGGGGCGATCCTGTTCGGGCTGTCGCGATCGTCCCTGGGCCTGATCCTGCAGGCGACCGGGCAGGACCGGATCGAGGCCGCGGCGCTCGGCTTCAACGTCACGAAGCACAAGCTGGCAGCGTTCGTGATCAGCGCGCTGTTCTCCGGCCTCGCCGGCGGGATGCTGACGTTCTACGAAGGGACCGCCTCGGTCGATACCGTGGTCGATCTGTCGATCGCGGTGCAGATCATCATTGCGGTGGTGTTCGGCGGCCGGCGCACGATCCTGGGCGGCGTGCTGGGGTCGGTCTTCCTGGTGCTGTTCGACGAGCTGCTGCGCCCGATCGGCCAGCTCAACACCTTCGTCGTCTCGGCGATCGCGCTGCTGGTGATCCTATTCCTGCCCGACGGCGTGTTGGGCGTGCTGCTGCGCCCGCAGGAGGGGCGGTGATGGCCGCCCCCCTGCTGGACGTCGCCGGTCTGACCAAACGCTTCGGCGGCCTGGTCGCGGTGAAGGACGTCGGCTTCGCCATCGCCCCGGGTGAAATCCTGGGGCTGATCGGGCCCAACGGGTCGGGCAAATCGACCGTGATGAAACTGGTCATGGGGATCGAGAAACCCAACGCCGGCCGGGTCCTGCTGGAAGGGATCGACGTCGCCGGCTGGCCCACGCACCGGATCGCCCGCGCCGGCATCGGCATCGTGTTCCAGCATTCGCGCCCGCTCAACCGACAGACCGTGTTCGAGAACATCAAGCTCGCGCTGCTGCCCGATTCGTTGCTGAAACTGGTGGCCGCACCGGAGGTGGCGGCGCGCGCGCGCGCGATCGCCGAACGGGTGGGGCTGGGCGGGGTGCTCGATCGCCGCCCGCCCACCCTGCCGTTCGCCGATCTGCGCCGGCTGGAAATGGCCAAGGCCCTGGCGCGCGATCCGCGCGTGGTGCTGATCGACGAACCCTTCGCCGGCCTGACCCAGGCCGAGGTCGCGACGTTCTCCGAACTGATCGACGGTTTCCGCCGTGACGGCCGCGCCGTGCTGCTGGTCGATCACAACGTGAAAAGCGTCGCCCGCCTGGTCGATCGGGTGCTCGCGATGTACCTCGGCGAGCGCATCGCCGAGGGCAGTGCCGAACACGTGATGCAGGATGCGACCGTGCGCCGGGTCTATATCGGCGGCGCGATCGAGACCCATCCGCGCAAGGAGATCGACGCGCGCGGCGGCGAACCGTTGCTGGATGTGCGCGACCTGGAGGTGTTCTACGGCAAAGCGCAGGCGTTGCAGAAAGTATCCCTGCATGTGCGCGCCGGGGAGTTCGTGTCCGTCGTCGGGCTGAACGGGGCCGGCAAGACGACCTTGTTCAACGCGATCTCCGGGCTGGTTCCCTACAGTGGCGCGATCCGCTGGGACGGCGCGGCGCTTGCCGGGCGCTCGCCGGCGGCGATCGCGCGCGGGGGCGTGGTGCAATGCCCGGAAACCCGCGAGCTGTTCGGGCAGATGAGCGTGCGCGAGAATCTCGACCTCGGCGGCCAGCACCTGGCCGCCGGGGAACGCGACCGGCAACTGGCCTGGCTGCTCGATCTGTTCCCGATCCTGCGCGCGCGCGAACGCCAGCAGGCCGGCACCCTGTCGGGCGGGGAACAGCAGATGCTGGCGATCGCGCGCGCGCTGATGATGCAGCCGCGGCTGCTGATCCTGGACGAACCGACCCTCGGCCTGGCGCCGGTGATCCTGGAGCAGCTTTCGAAGGCGCTCGGCCGCTTGCGCGACACGACGCCGATCACGGTCCTGCTCGGCGAGCAGAATGTGACATTCGCGCTGCCGCACGCTGACCGGGTCTATGTCCTGGAACATGCCCGGGTGGTGTGGGAGGGCGATCCGGGCCGGTTCGCCGCGGACATGGGTGCCGGATATTTGTAGACCGCTGACGATCGTCAGCGGTCGAATTCGGTTGCTGCCAGGACCATTCGCACCACCTCTGGTCGTGCCCGCGTCGCGACGCCGGCACCGCGGGCGGCGGCATGTCGCCCTGAACAGCAGGTGGAGCGTTCATGAGCATCCTGACCGTCGGCACCGGAGTGGGCGATTTCGCCACTCTGGGCGCGGCGCTGGCCGCCTCGCACAGCGGCGACACCATCAACCTGCCGGCCGGAATCTACCTCAACCAGACGGCGACCGTTACGGACAACGTCACAATATCGGGCACCGGGGGCGTCGCGTATCTGGTCGCCACCCAGCCGGTCTCGAACGACCAGGGCATCCTGGTGGTAAACGCGCCCGGGACCGTAACGATCAACAACGTCGCCTTCTCGGGGGCGGCCACGTCCAACGCCAACGGCGCCAATGCCGCCGGCATCCGCTGCCAGGGCGGCAACCTCGTGCTGAACGGCGACCAGTTCTCCGCCAACCAGGACGGCATCCTGGCGACGCCGAACGTCGCCGGCACCGGGTCCATCGCGATCACCAACAGCACCTTCACGAACAACGGGGTGTCGGATCCCTCGCTCACCGCCGGTTACGGATATACCCACAACATCTATGTCAACGACGTCGCCAGCCTCAGCATCACGGGCAGCGCCATCACCGCGGCGAATTCTGGCCATGAGGTCAAAAGCCGCGCGCAATCCACCGCCATCACCAACAGCGTCATCGCCGACGGCCCGACCGGCACCGCGAGCTACAGTATCGACCTGCCGAACGGCGGCGCAGCGACGATCCAGGGCAACACCATCCAGCAGGGCCCGGCCTCGCAGAATCCGGCGATCATCTCGAACGGGGAGGAGGGCAACCTCCATTCCGGCAGCCTGACCGTCAGCGGCAACACGATCGTCAACAACGACGGCTCGCGCAGCAGCATCGCGGTCATCAACGCGGCGACGACGCCGGCCACGGTGACGGGCAACGTCATCACCGGCCTGACCGCCGCGCAGGTGGACCAGAGCTCGGCCGATACGGTGAGCGGCAACACGCTCACCTCGGCCGCGCCCACGGTGGGGCTGCGCGTGTCCGACGACGGCAGCCTGCTTGGCGCTGCCATGGCGACCGCGAACACGGCCTCGGTGAGCGCCAAGGGACCCGGCTACACGGCGCTCGCCGGCATCGGCACGCCCGGCATGAGCCTCGCGATCACCGCGAGCGGCAGCGGCGGGCACAGCGCGACCTTCATGCTGAGCCAGGCAGGCTTCACCGCGAACACGGCGGTGGCCTCGTTCTTCGATACCAACACCGGGCTTGCCGGCGCGACCGTGACCTGGTCGGTGTATGCCAATGCCGACAACGCGCTGTACGGAACGGAATCGCTTCTCGGCAGCCAGAGTTTCACCGATTTCGGGCAGTTGATCAGCGCCTCCAGCGGGTTCTCCCTGCCGTTCGCGCCCGGCGCGACCTATGCGCTGACGGAGCTTGTCACCATCGTGCCGAGCGGGGGCGGGTACGTGCCGGTGCCGGAACCGATGTCGTTCGTGCTGCTCGCGACCGCCGTCGCCGCGACCGGGCTTGCGCGCCGGCGGGCGGCGCGACGGCGACTGGTGCGCTGATGCGTGCCGGGCTTGCCGCGTGCCACGCGCGCGCCATATGCACATGATGCCCCGCACCCGACGTTCCCCCGCTGCGCTGCCCCTGATGGCCGCGCAACTGATGTTCTCCTCGTGGGAGGTGATCGCGCGGCGCAGCCTGCTGATGGCGCAGAATCGCTGCTCCCCGCTGGAATATCAGCGGATGGTGACGGAAAAGATGCAGGCGGCGCAGCTGTCGGCGATCGCGATGATGGCGACCGGCGGCCAAGCGAACCTGGCCGCCGTGCTGGCCCCCTGGCACAAGCGGGCGAAGGCGAACGCGCGCCGGCTGCGGCGGTCGTAGTGGTCCGATGCCGACGCCCCCGAGTGGGCGTTGACTAAACAGAAAGTCCCCAACCCGGCGCAGACCGCCACCGGGGTCGGGACGACTTTCTTCCGCGAAGGGTCGGCCCCGCCGGTGGCAACTAAACAGAAAGTCCCCAAGCCGGCGCAGACCGCCACCGGGGTCGGGACGGCTTTCCTCCACGAAGGGTCGGCCCCGCCGGTGGCAACTGATACCAAACGGCGGAATGTCTGACCCATCGCCAGCAAGGCCAAGGGGCTTTGCCCCCTGGACCCCCACCAAGGGCTAGCCCTTGGAACCCTTCTGTCGGTTCCTCGTGTGTGGGGATGCCGGGTGCGGGCGTGCGCTATGCGCGGTTTGGCGGGGCCGCTGGTCGGCGCTTGGCGAAAT
>JABBNW010000230.1 GCA_019352115.1 Pseudomonadota bacterium | reverse complement strand
CGACATTCACGCCGCGCCACACGCTGGCGAGCAACTCCTGCCCCGGGACGACCTCACCGGCGCGTTCGACGAGCACGATGAGTAGGTCAAGGCCGCGGCCGCCGAGCCGAACCGGGTTTCCGTCCTTCTCCAGCCGGCGTTCTGCCGGGAAGAGACGAAAGGGACCGAAGGCAAGCACAGAGTTCGTGTTGTCGGGCATTTCGCATCCCCCAAATGCCGCGGTGACACGCCACCGCCCGCGCCGACCTTCCGTTTCGGCCGGTGGCCAGGCCCGCTCCAATTCCGAGCATATCAGCGATTTTGAACGCATGTCGTCATCGCGGCAAACGCTATCGGCAAAGCCCGCCGAACGAGGCGTCGTCAGGACGATAGCATGTCGGCGGCGGGTGGAATCCGCGTCTGACCCGCGACGGCCGAAGAGTTGGCCTGGCCCGGTCGGCCCGACGTCTCGCCATCGCCGGGAAGACGTCGCGGCGCAGAACTCCGCAAAGCCTGCTCAGTGCCGGACCAGAGCCCCCCAACCCGACGGCCCCCAAGGGACCTTCGCGCGGGCCGGAAATGAAAACGGACAGCCGGGAGCGGCCATGACGCCAATCCGGCAACTCGGGTTAATCCCGCTGCTTCGGAGCGGGTCAAGCACGATGTCGCGCCCCCCGATGCGCCCAATAATCAGAAAGTACAAAATGGCGCCCGGAAGCAACAATCCCCGGCCCGCTCCATCTGGCAAGGACTGGCGCACGCGGTAACGACTTCGAACCGCCGCGCGACCGATGGAAGCATCAAATGGACACCCAGGTTGTGCTGATTACCGGCGCCTTGACGGGCATCGGCCGAGCGACCGCGATCGAGTTCGCCAGGCAGGGCGCCCGCATCGCAGTGTCCGGCCGCCGGGACAAGGAAGGAAAGGCGCTCGAAGCGGAGCTGACGGGTCTGGGTGCGGACGCGTTCTTCGCCAGGGTCGATGTGCGTCACGACGAAGACGTTGCCGCGCTGCTGGAAGCGACCCTCGCACGTTTCGGACATGTCGACGCCGCGGTCAACAATGCCGGCACGGAGGGGCAGCCGGGGCCGGTCGTGCAACAGACGGCGGAGAGCTATGCCGCCACGTTCGAAACGAACGTCCTCGGCACGCTGCTTTGCCTGAAGCACGAACTGCGCGCGATGCAGGCGCAGGGCCGCGGCAGCATCATCAACGTGTCCTCCACCTACGGTCATCGCGGGGGGCCCGGCGCGTCGGTGTATGCCGCCAGCAAACATGCCGTCGAAGGCCTGACCAGGTGCGCGGCTTTGGAAGCCGCTGCGTCCGGTGTCCGGGTCAACGCCGTGGCGCCAGGCCCGACCGATACGGCCATGCTTGACCGCTTCACCGGGAACCCGCAACGGAAAGCGGCCATGGCATCGGCCGTCCCGCTCGGACGCGCCGGCCGGCCGGACGAGATCGCCCGCGCGATCGTGTTCCTGGCCTCGGACGCCGCCTCCTTCATCACCGGACAGATCCTCTCCGCGGACGGCGGCAAGTCTGCCGGCTGATCGATCAGGCAATCGGCTTGCAGCACCGCCAAGGCGCACCCGCGCATCGCTCGCAAGCCGGGCGCTCGTCGTCGCAAAACCCCCAGTTTCAAGGACCTTCCGCCATGTCTCGCTCCATCCGGATCCACGAATTCGGCGATGCCGGCGTTCTCCGCATCGAGAATGTCGAAGTTGCAGAGCCCGCTTCCGGCGAGGTTCGCCTTCGCATCCATGCCATCGGCATCAATCGCACCGAGATTACGCTTCGCAGCGGCCGGTCGCCCGCGAAACCGGTGCTTCCAACCGGTTTAGGTTTCGAGGCAGCCGGAGTCGTCGAGGCGCTCGGTCCAGGCGTCACCGGCGTCTCGCTCGACGATCGCGTTGCCCTCGTTCCGTCCTACGGAGCCGCGCAATATGCGCTTTACGGCGAGGTGGCCATCGCCCCCGCGCGGTGTCTGGTGGCCATCCCGGATGATGTGAGCTTTGCCGAGGCAGCGGCCACCTGGGCGGCTTATGGCACCGCCTGGGGCGGCCTGATCGTTGTCGGTGCGCTCAAGCCTGGGCAGACGGTGCTCATCCCAGCTGCCTCGAGCAGTGTCGGCCTTGCCGCCATTCAGGTCGCCAACCAACTCGGGGCCCGTCCGGTCGCGCTGACCCGCACGGCGGCGAAGGCGGATGACCTCCGCCGCCTGGGCGCCCCGGCGGTTATAGCGACTGCTGAGCAGGACGTCGTCGCCAAGATCAGGGATCTCACCGGCGGCAAGGGGGCCGAGCTGGTCTTCGACCCCGTCGGCGGCCCCGAATTCGCGACTCTCGCCAAGGCCGCTGCTGCGGGCGGCACGCTAGTTCTCTACGGCGCGCTCGACCCGCGGCCGACCGTCGTGCCGCCCTTCGATATCTTCGCGCGCGACCTGACGGTTCGCGGTTTCTCACTGACCGCGCTCACCCGCGACGACGCGAAGCTGGCCGCTCTGAAGCGGTTCGTCGGCGAGGGACTTGCTGGTGGCGCCTTCCACCCGACGATCGTGCGAACTTTTTCCTTCGAGCAGGTCGCCGATGCCCACCGTTTCATGGAGGCGGGGGAGCAGGTCGGGAAGATCATCGTCACCCTCTGATGCTTCGTCTCACGGCCAACCAGCCCTCGTTCCCTCGCTGCGGCTCAGATGCCGGCACTGAGATCACGCTTGCCTGGTATCGGCGCGATGGAGTGCGTTGTGAAAGCGACACAGCCGATCAGGCGTAGGCGCTCGTTGAGCCGCATTGGGGCGCGCAGGCGTGCGCCGGTAGTGCGGCAGAATGCCGAGCTGTCGAATGCCACGGAGGGGGCCCCGGAGGCGCCGAAAGTAGCGCAGCTGCCGCTCGGTTCGTGCGTTGCCAGGGTGGCGCCGAGCGCCGAGCCACGGGTCGAATCCACGGCGGGATGGAATGGCCCCGACCCCTGCGCTGCGTCCGGGCGCACGTGGCAACTTCTGACCCGGTCGCGCCCCGCGCTGACGTCCGTCCGATCAATCTGTCCTGGGTGACGGTGGCCGGAGGCGGAATCGTCAAATTTTCGCGGTAATGTCCAAGACCCGGCAAACCCGGACAATGATGCTCGCAGCGATGTCCGACCTTGCATATTCCGCCGATCGGTACGGCCCCGTCCGACGTGCCGGCATGCGGCAGCAGGATGCCGCCGCTGCTGGCAGCGCGCCGCTCGCGTCATCGGGTCATCGGTCCTGCCCCGGCCCGTCCGGTGCGCGACCGGCATGGTGACGCCGGCCCCGGACGCGGCGGCGTGGTACCGTCTGGAACGGCAGGGCGGTACGTTGCGCGTCGTCGTCGGCGGCGCCTGGGTTCGGAGCGAGGCGCGGCGTCTCGACCCGTTGCTGCGTGCCCTCGATCCCATGGGCTGCACGCGGGCGGACGTGGATTGCGGTGGGCTCGCCCGGCTCGATACGATTGGCGCCTGGCTGCTGCTGCGCACCAAGCGGGTGCTGGAGCACCGCGGCGTGACCGTGCAGCCGATCAATGTCGATCCCGAGTACCACGCCCTGGTGCACACGATCGATCATGAGTGCCGGGCGCCTCCCGTCACTTTGCCGCCGCGGCATACTGTCGCCATGCGGCTGGAACGCATCGGCCGCGGTCTGTGCCAGGCGGTGCACCAGGGCTACTTGCTGATCGGGTTTCTCGGCCTGATCGTGTTCGAGACGCTCGCGACAGTACTGCGACCCCGCCGGTTGCGCGTCGCCGCCGTGGTTCACCAGATGGAGGAAACCGGGCTGAACGCGTTGCCGATCGTGGGGCTGCTGTCGTTCCTCGTCGGTGTTGTGTTCGCCTACCAGGGGGCCGACCAGCTGCGTCGCTTCGGTGCCGACGTGTTTACGGTCAACCTGCTCGCGGTCGGCGTGTTGCGCGAACTGGGCGGGCTGATGGCCGCGATCATCGCCGCCGGTCGTTCCGGCTCGGCCTTCGCCGCCGAGATCGGGACGATGAACGTGAACGAGGAGATCGACGCCATCCAGATCGGCGGGCTGAACCTCACCGAGGTGCTGGTGCTGCCGCGCCTGCTCGGCATCGTCCTGACCCTGCCGTTGCTGACCTTCTATTCCAACGTGATGGGCCTGATCGGCGGGGCGGTGACCTGCTATTTCGACCTCGGCATCTCGGTGCCCGTCTTCCTGCATCAGTTGCGCGGCGCTCTGGCGGGAGGGACATTCTGGGTCGGGCTCATCAAGGCCCCGGTGTTTGCCTTCGTCATCGGGCTGGTCGGCTGCCACCAGGGCTTCCAGGCGGGACGCAATGCCTCCAGCGTCGGGCGGCATACGACGCAGGCAGTGGTCGAATCGATCTTCCTGGTGATCGTTGCGGATGCGGTGTTTTCCGTCCTGTTCGCCCGGCTCGGCATATGAACGCCGGCGCCGCCCCGCCGGTCGTGATCTGCATCCGCGGACTGCTCACGCGTATCGATGGCCGCGTGCTGCACGACAATATCGATCTCGACGTGTACCGCGGCGAGATACTGGGCGTGGTCGGCGGCTCCGGGTCCGGCAAGTCGGTCCTGCTGCGGTCAATCGTCGGGTTGCAGACCCCGGCCGCGGGCCGCATCACGGTGTTGGGTCAGGAGCTCCGCGATCTTGACGGGGACGCGCTGGTGCGGATGCAGGTGCGCTGGGGCGTTTTGTTCCAGGAGGGGGCGTTGTTCGGCGACCAGACGGTGGCGGAGAACGTTCAGGTGCCGCTGCGCGAGCATACCGATCTGCCGCAGCGCCTGATGGACGAGGTCGCCTCGGTCCGCCTCAGCATGGTGGGACTGCCGGCCGATGCTGCCGGCAAATACCCCGCGCAGCTGTCGGGCGGGATGCGCAAGCGCGCCGGCCTCGCGCGGGCCCTGGCGCTCGATCCGGAGCTGTTGTTCCTCGACGAGCCGACTGCCGGCCTCGATCCGATCGCGGCGGCCGAGTTCGACGTGCTGGTGCGCGAGCTGCAGCAGAGCCTGCACCTCACTGTCTTCATGGTGACGCACGACATCGACACCTTGCGCGCGACGACCGATCGGATCGCGGTCCTGGCGGACCGGACGCTCCGGATCGGCACGATGGCGAGCCTGGTGCACGACCCGCATCCATGGATCCACGAATATTTCGCCGGTGTGCGCGGCAGAGCGGCGATGACAGGCTGAGCGGGCAGCGAGCAGATGGAAACGCGCGCGAACTACGTGGCGGTCGGAGCCTTCGTCCTGCTGGTGCTGGCGGGCGTCGTCGTCGCCTTCCTTTGGCTGGCGAGCGCGCGGTTCGAGACCGGTTACGCCTATTACGACACCTATGTCTCAGGCTCCGTGAGCGGGCTGAGCCTTGGCGCACCGGTACGGCTGGACGGGATCGACGTCGGGCGTGTGAGCGGGATCGGGCTGGACCCCACCGATCCCGCGCGGGTTGCTGTGCGGATGCAGGTCCGCGACACGGTGAAAATCCATGCCGACGCGGTGGCTTCGCTCGAGACCCAGGGCCTGACAGGCGTCAGCTACGTCGAGATCGCCGGCGGGACACTGGGCGCGCCGTTGCTGCGCGCCGCCGCGGGGCAAACCTATCCGACCATTGCTTCCCGCCCGTCCGGACTGCAGGAGGTCTTCGCGAACGCGCCGGCGCTCCTGGCGCGGCTGATGGTGGTGGCCGATCGCCTGGACGCGCTGCTCGACGACAAGAACCGGCAGGCGATTGCTGCCTCGCTCGCCAATATCCGCGACGCCACGGGCGCGTTCGCACATCGGACCAAGGATATCGACCGGCTGATCGCGGACGGCGGACAGACGATGCATAATCTCGCCGCCGCGAGCGCGATGCTGGGTGGGCTGGTCGCGAATCTGGATCGTACGTCCGGCAAGGCCGACCGCCTGGTCACCTCCGCGACCGTCACGTTCGACCGCGCCAGCCGGCTCGCCGGCCATCTGGACGCGGCGGTGCAGTCCGCGCGCCCGGGGCTGCAACAGTTGACCGGCACCGATGCCGCGCGGCTGGACCAACTGCTGGCCGAGGCGAACCGCCTGACGACGAGCCTCGATCGCGTATCGCGCGAGCTCGAACGCAATCCGAGCGGTCTTCTGTTCGGCGCCGCGCAGGGAGGCTTCCGGCCGAAATGAGCCCGTTGATGATCCCCCGGTGCCTGTCGCGCCGGCGCGTCCTTGCGGCCGCCACGGCGGCGCTGCCGCTCGCGGGCTGCAGCGTGCTGCCTGACCCGCCGGCGGCCCGGATCTACCGTCTCGATCCGCCGACGATTCGTCCTGTCCCGGGTCCGGCCTTGCACACCACCCTGGCGATCGCGATGCCGACGGCACCAGAGAGCCTCGACACCGACCGCATCGCACTCACGCTCGGCAGGACGAGGTTCGACTATTACGCCGAGTCGATCTGGACCGACCGCGTGCCAGCGTTGGTGCAAACCCTGTTGGTCGAGGTGTTCGAGAACAGCGGACGCATCGCCGACGTGGGGCGCGGCGCGGACGGGCTTGCGCGGGGCTATGCGCTGGAGACCGACATCCGCGCCTTTCAGGCCCGTTATCATGGCCAGGGTACGCACCCACCGGTCGTCGCGGTCAGCCTCGACCTGCATCTCATCGCGCTGCCGGGCCGCCGCACGGTCGGCCGCAGCCTGCTCGCCGCTGCGGTATCAGCCGCTGACAACACCCTTGACGGCGTCGTTCGCGGCTTCGACGCGGCGACCGGTGAGGTTCTGAATAGCATGGTTCCGTCGGTGCTGCGCATGCTGCACCGTGGGCAGACGGCCGCATGATTCACGCCGTTCGGCAGTGATACCAACCGATGGACGGTGCATCATCCCGTGACGCGGTGACGATCCGGCGGGCACGCCCGCGAGGCCATTCCGAAAAAAGCGCAAAACGCCAAGATGCGATGAGTTCCGGCAGGCCATATCCTGGGCATCGACACGACATTGGTAACGCCCGGTGTCGTGGCGTCCCCGACACCCGAGAAACAACAGGAGCCCGAGATGAAAACGCATCAATGGACAGTGGCGCTGGCGGCAGCGTTTGCCCTATCCGGTGGCCTCGGCCTTGCCCATGCGGCCGTCTTCCACGGCAACGGGAAGGTTATGATGGCTGCCAATGAGCAGTTCAGCCAGGGGGTGGGCGGCAACGGCTCGGCCAAGGTCGGCGAGAGCTACACCGATGGTGTCGGCGGCAATGGTTCCGCCAAGGCGAAGACCGATGCGGGGCAGCCTGGCACCGCGGGCAGTGCCAGCAACGCGCGCGGCCGGCCGGCCTGGAAGCAGCAGCAGTAGGCGGCCGGGCCGAGGCCCCGACCGAAAAGTAGAGATCGGCGGTTCTGGTACAAATAGCGTAACGAGCCAAAGGTCGCTGCTGCGAGGTCTGCGATGTTGTCGCTTTATCGGGCTGCCAGGACTGCATCCCAGACAGCAGGCGCACGTCGACCCCGAAGACGCAGCCGACCGAGGTTGAACTGCCCCTTGCGGATCCGTCGCAGCAGTTCGATCCCGGCTATGGTGATCGCCGCGGTCTTGAACCG
>JABBNW010000229.1 GCA_019352115.1 Pseudomonadota bacterium | reverse complement strand
CACCCGCACGGAACCCAAACAGTATGGGGTCCAGGGGACGAGTTCCCTGGCGGGGTCCAGGGGCAGCGCCCCTGGCCTTTGCCGCCAGCCCCTCGAAACCTGCCCCGATCGGGTCAGCCGAACCAGGCGAACCCGGCCGCGAGGGCTGCCGCCAGGATGGCGGGGGGGAGAGCTCGCCACCAGGGGGCGAGACGTGGGGCGGGCACTGTCGGTGGCAGGGATTTGTGGCCCGTGACCATTGGGCGCACCAGGTTCTGGCCTTTGGCGAGTGCGTAGATGGCGATCACTGCCACGTGCAGCGCGACTGCGGCCACGATCACCTGGAACAGCATCGTGTGCAGGTCGGTCAGCAGGTTGGCGAGCCAGGCGGGCATGATGTCGGTGAACGGCCCTTGGTCCGCGACGTCGTTGTTGACCAGCACACCGCTTGTGCACTCGGCCAGCAGCAGCCCGAGCAGGACCAGCACCATCCACCCGCCGGCGGGGTTATGTCCGGCCTCGCGATCCGGTTCGCGCACGAACAGGTGCCGCAGATGGTGGAGCGCGGCGCGGGGGGAGGCGAGGAAGCGGGCGAAGCGCGCCGTGTCGCTGCCCATCACCCCCCAGGCGAGCCGGAACAGCACCAGGCCGAGCAGGATGGTCCCCGCTGCCACATGCCAGCCCATCCAGTTCCACCGCTCGGTGATCCAGAGCACGAGCACCAGCGCCGCGGTCAGCCAATGTCCGAGCCGCACCGGCAGGTCCCACACGCGCACGCTGCGGGTGGGGGGCGCCGTCACGTGGCGGTACGCATCTGGCCGAGGCGCAGCAGGCTGATCACCGTCGCGATCCCGGCCGCCGCCGCGCCCACCCCCAGCGCCATCCGCACGCCGCCGGCCACGCCGGTGCCTGCCGCGCCGGACAGGCCGAAGGTCAGCGCCACCAGCGCGCTGCCCACCGTCTGGCCGAGCAGACGGGCGGTGGACAGCATGCCGCTCGCGCCGCCGCTGCGTTCGGGGGGCGCGGAGCCGAGCAGCAGCCGGTTGTTGGGTGATTGGAAGAAGCCGAAGCCGAGGCCGCACACTGCCATGCGCCAGGCCACGTCCAGCCACCCGGCATCGACCGGCAGGGTGAGCAGCGCCACCATCCCCACCGTCATCACCCCGAGCCCCACCGCCCCCAGCAGCGCCGGCGCCGAGCGATCGGACAGCCGCCCGGCAATCGGCGCGATGATCACGACGATCGCCGGCCAGGGTGTCATCAGCAGCCCGGTGGCGATCTGCGAGCGGTGGCCCACGTCCTCGAACCAAAACGGCAGCGCGACGTAGGCGAGGGCTTGCGCCATGAAGGAGCAGATGGAGGTGCCGACCGACAGCGCGAACACCGGCCGGCGGAACAGATCGACGGGCAGCAGCGGCGCGGTCATGGCGCGCGCGCGGTTGATCAGGATCACTCCGAACACCACCGCCCCGGCGATCTCGGCCGCGCCGAGCCAGGGGTTTTCCCCGCGCCCCATCTCGTCGACCGCGATCATCAGCAGGCCGAGCGAGGCGGCGTTCAGCAGCGCGCCCGCCAGATCGAACCGGTTGCCCGACCGCGGCGTGGCCGGCAGCACCCGCGCCCCGTACCACAGCGCGATGATGCCGAGCGGCACGTTGACCGCGAACAGCCAGTGCCAGCTCGCCACCGACAGCACCGCCGCCGCGATCGACGGGCCGGTGGCCGAAGCGACCGCGACGATGAAGGCATTGAACCCGATGCCGCGGCCGAGGTGGGCGCGCGGATAGATGAAGCGGACCAGCGCGGTGTTCACGCTCATGATGCCGGCGCCGCCGAACCCCTGCACCACCCGGGCGGCGACCAGCACCGGCAGGGAGCCGGACAGCGCGCAGGCGCCGGAGGCGGCGGTGAATACCAGCAGGCCGGTCCAGTAGATCCGCTTGTAGCCGATGATGTCGCCGAGGGCCGCGCAGGCGAGCAGGGAGACGGTCACCGCGAGCTGGTAGGCGTTCACCACCCAGATCGAGGCCGCCGGCGTTGCGTGCAGCTCCTGCGCGATGGTCGGCAGGGCGATGTTGGCGATCGCCGAATCGAGCACCGCCATCGCCACCGCGATCGCGATGGTGGTCATGGCGCGCCATCGCTCGGCTGGCGGCAGGCCGTCGCCCGGCGACAGCTCGGCCGGACGGGGGGGCGGCGAAACGGGGTTGGCGGGGGCGGTGGAGATGGGAGGCATCGGCCCAGCTTGACCGGCCTCGGCGAGCGCAACAAGCTACGTTTCGATGCCCCTGCCCCAGCACACGACGCACATCCGCCCCGAGTGGATCGATTCCAACGGGCACATGAACCTCGCGTATTACGTCCTGGTGTTCGACCAGGCGACGGATGCGGTGTTCGACGCGCTCGGGATCGGCAACGCCTATCGGGCGGCGAGCGGTAACTCCTGCTTCGTCGCCGAGGCCCATACGTTATATGAGCGCGAGGTGACGGAGGGCGAGCCGGTGCTGGTCGCGACCCGGCTGCTCGCGGTCGACGCCAAGCGGCTGCATTTCGTGCACGAGATGCGCCACGCGCGCAGCGGCGAGCGGGTGGCGCTGCACGAGCTGCTGTGCCTGCACATCGACATGCGCGAACGCCGCACCGCGCCCTGGCCGCCCGCGCAGCGCGCGGCGCTGGAGGCCGCGGTCGCGGCCGAGTCCGTGCTGCCGACGCCGCGCGGGGTTGGCCGGCGCGTCGGCCAGAAGCCGGACAAGCGGGCGGGCTGAGCTTTACGTTCCGGCGCGCCAGGCGGCGAGGCGCAGGCCCCTGAGCCCTGCGGTGCAGGCCGGCGCCCGACTGGCCCCCGCGGAAAGGGCAACTTATTCGCACCGTTAGAGGAATAGACGGTTCCAGGGGGGCGCCGATCGCCCCCCCCTTAAACGGTCTGCTTTCTTCGCTCACTCAAGGCGTTATGCCGCAAACACGGCGGGGTCCCAGTTGGGCGCCGATTCACAGGCGTTTCGTTATCTCCGGCCTTCCGGCGCCACGATCGCGAAGCGCGGTCACATTACCGCCTGCCGGAAGCTGCGGGCCAGCTCGACGAGGTCGGCGAAAACCCCGGGTGCGGCGCGACACACATGGTTTATCCATGCCGGAGCTGTTTCGGTAATCTTTCCTTTATATTGGTGCGCTTATCTGAGCACGAACCGCGCATGCGCGCAGATGAGGTCCATCATGTCGAAATGGTTGAAGCTCCAGAATATTCCCATTGCTGCCAAGATATGTCTGATCGTGGCGCTCTTCGCCGCCGTCTCCATCGGTACGGCGGGTTTTACGGCGCTCCGCATGGCTGGAGTTGACGCCAAGTATTCCGATCTTATAGCCCGGGTCGCCGCATCCACCACGCTTGCCGCCCAATCGGAGCGCTCTATTGCAACGTTCGAGTCGAGAGCCTACGAGCTTGTGGTGGAAACGACCACCGCAGGTGATAAGCGGCTGCTTGCCGACGCGGCGGCCAGCCAGAAAAGCTATGAGTCGACGATGGCGAAAGTGCGGGTCAACATCCCCGAACAGGCCGCAATTGTCGATGCAGCTGTTGCAAAGGTCCGTGGCGCATTCAATGCCTGCGAGCCGGTACTTCGCTTCGCGGCATCGGCAACCTCCGCCGAAGACAATGGGAAGGCGACGGCACGCCTGAAAGCCGAATGCGATCCCTTGATCAGGGCTGGCGAGCAAGCGCAGCTCAAGCTGACGGACCGCCTGATCGCTTACGCCGAGAGCAAATCCAACGGCCTGACGCAAGAGACCTATGGCACGATCTGGTCCATCGTTTTGTTGATTGGTTCCGGCTTGCTCGCGACGATCGCCGTAGCGCTGTGGATCGGCGTGCAGGGGCTGTCGCGGCCGATCGGCCGGTTGAACGCCGTGATGCAAGCGTTCGCCCGCAACGACCTCGCGGCGAACACCCCGGGTGTTGGGCGCGGCGACGAGGTGGGCTCGATGGCGCGTACCGTGGAGGTGTTCAAGGTCAGCATGATCGAGGCCGATCGGTTACGCGCCGAGCAGGCGGAGACCGCCAAGCGCATGGCCGACGAGCAGCGGAAGGCGATGCACGGCCTCGCCGACAAATTCGAGGCGAGCACCGGCAGCATCGTCGCCAACGTCACCGCCCAGGCGACGGAGTTGCGGGCGACGGCGCAGTCGATGGCGTCGATCTCGGAAGAGACCTCGCGGCAGGCAAGCACGGTGGCAGCGGCGTCCGAGCAGGCGACGCAGAACGTCAATACGGTTGCCGTCGCGACGGAAGAACTGGCGGCCTCGGTGCGGGAGATCGTGCAGCAGATCGCGCATTCTTCCGAGCTTACCAACGCAACCGTGACCGAGGCGAACGCCGCCAACAGCGACATGCAGGCTCTCGCCTCCGCCATGGAGCGGATCGGGCAGGTGGTCGGTCTCATCAGCGGGATCGCCGGCCAGACCAATCTGCTGGCGCTGAACGCAACGATCGAGGCGGCGCGCGCGGGTGACGCCGGCAAGGGCTTTGCGGTCGTGGCCAGCGAGGTCAAGGCGCTGGCGAACCAGACCGCCAAGGCGACGGACGATATCTCGACGCAGATCGCCGCGATCCAGGCGGCGACGAAGGGCTCGGTGCTGGCGATCCAGAGCATCGCGGCGCGGATCGGCAAGGTCAGCGAGACGGCCTCCGCCATCGCCGCCGCGGTCGAGGAACAGGGGGCAGCGACGGCGGAGATCGCGCGCAACGTGGCGGAAGCGGCCAAGGGCACGAGCGAGGTCTCCAGCAATATCGTGGGCGTGAACAGCGCCGCGCAGAGTTCCGGTGCGGCGGCGGGAGAGGTGCTCACCTCCGCCAGCAGCCTCAGCCAGAACAGCGAAGCCCTGAAGGCGCAGGTCGATCGGTTCCTGCACGACGTGCGGGCCGCCTAGGGCGGCGGCACGCAACTGGAAGCGGCCAAGACCATCGCTTGCGATTTCGTGCCAGAATGGGGCCTTTATACCAACCCGCCGAGAGACTGACGTACTGTCAGCCTCGAACCCGTCCCGTCGTGGCCGGCCCTGAGCCGGCCATCTGCGCACGGACGATCGGGGGTAGATGGCCGGCTCAGGGCCGGCCACGACGGGAGGCGCCGGGCCGGCACGCAAGGGCGAGAGTCGAAACCCGCAAGGGTTGGTATTACTTACCGACTGCGTAACGGCCGCGGGTCTCCGGCGGAGGCCTGTGGGAAGCTCGGCGGTTCCGATCGGCAGCCGGGTTCACCGGACGACGCCGCGAAAAATGCGGAAAGTCGCGCTGAGCGTTTGTGCAAGAATGCCCGTCAACTGCAATGGCCGCTGGAAAACGCGCGCAATTACGACGGGTATTCCGGCACGAGTTCGATTGCTTTCGCTCTTGTTGCGAAACCCCGTTGATAAGAAGTCGGGCAGAAGACTGATTCAACCGCAGATATACGCCGATGCACGCAGATGGTCCTAGCGGACCGGCCGGCCGGTTGTCGCCGGCGGCGCGCGGCGCCAGAGTGTCCCCCGACACGGCCGGCCACCGGCCGGGACGCAAGGAGGAAGATGGGCCATGGAACCACGGATAGCGGTGGTCGGCGCCGGCGCGGTCGGCGGCTACGTCGGCTCGGGCCTGGCCGCGGCCGGCCACGACGTTACCCTGATCGACCCCTGGCCTGCCCATGTGGAGGCGATCCGCGCCGGCGGCATGCACCTCTCCGGCATGACCGAAGCGGAAACCCGCACCGTGCGCGTGCCCGCCCTGCACCTGACCGAGGTGCAGGGGCTCGCCCGCCAGCGCCCGATCGACATCGCCTTCGTCGCCGTGAAATCCTACGACACCGAATGGGCGACCCTGATGATCGCGCCCTACCTGGCGCCGGCCGGCGTGGTCGTCTCCCTGCAGAACTGCATCAACGAGGAGCGCATCGCCGCCCTGGTCGGCTGGGGCCGCACCATGGGCACGGTGGTGAGCGGCGGCCTGGCGCTCGATCTCTATGAGCCCGCGCATATCCGCCGCACCATGGCGAAGCTGCCGGGCCGCACCTGCCTGTATGTGGGCGAGCCGAGCGGGCGGGTCACCGCGCGCGCCCGCGCGCTGGCGGCACTGCTGGGCGCTGTCGACGGGACGCATGCCACCGACGACCTGTGGGGCGAGCGCTGGACCAAGCTCTGCGTCAACGGGATGCGCAACGGCGTGTCCGCCGCGACCGGCATGGGCGGCAACGAACGCGACCGCCACGACGCGGTGCGCCGGGTGTGCATCCGGCTCGGTGCCGAATCGGTGCGGGTCGGGCGCGCGCTCGGTTTCCGGGTGGGCAAGGTCGGCGCGCTCGACCCGGAAGCGCTGGCGCGCGCCGGGGACGACGATCCGGCCGCGCTCGCCGAGGTGGAACGGCTGCTGCTCGCCGGCACCAGCGGGGAGGCGCGCAGCGACCTGCAACGCCCGTCGATGGCGCAGGACATGGCGAAGGGGCGGCGCACCGAGATCGAGTTCATGAACGGCTTCATCGCCGCCAAGGCCGCGGAAGCCGGCGTCCCCGCCCCCACCCACGCCCGGCTGACGGAAGTTGTGAAGCAGGTCGAACGCGGGACCCTGCGCCCCGATCCGTCGAACGTCCTGTGGAACTGACACCGGCGCCGCACGGATCGAGATCATGAGCGTACAGAAAGAAGGCAAGGCGATCACGCCGCCCGACGTCGCGGCGCGGAAGGGCGGCGCGAAGCTCGTCTGCCTCACCGCCTACACCACGCCGATGGCGCGGCTGGTCGACGCACACTGCGACGTCGCGCTGGTCGGCGACAGTGTCGGGATGGTGCTGCACGGGTTGCCGTCCACGCTCGGCGTCACGCTCGAGATGATGATCCTGCACGGGCGGGCTGTGCGGCGCGGGCTGGAGCGGGCGCTGATGGTCGTCGACCTGCCGTTCGGCAGCTACGAGGCCGGGCCGGCGCAAGCCTTCGTCGCCGCCGCGCGGGTGATGGCGGAAACCGGTTGCGCCGCGGTGAAGCTGGAGGGCGGCACCGCGATGGCCGAGACGATCCGCTTCCTCACCGCGCGCGGCATCCCGGTCATGGGGCATATCGGGCTGACCCCGCAGGCGGTGCACGCCCTCGGCGGCTACAAGGTCCAGGGCCGCGGCGCGGCGGCAGCCCGGGTCCTGGCCGACGCCGCCGCGGTCGCGGATGCCGGCGCCTTCGCCGTGGTGCTGGAGAAGCTGCCGACGGCGCTGGCCGAGCGGATCACGGCGGAGATCGCCGTGCCGACCATCGGCATCGGCGCCGGGGCGGCCTGCGACGGGCAGATCCTGGTGGTGGACGACATGCTGGGGATGTTCACCGACTTCCGGCCGAAATTCGTCCGCCGCTACGCCGAGTTGGGTCGGGACGCCGGGGCGGCGATCGCGGCCTACGCGCGCGATGTGCGCGAGGGCCGCTTCCCCGCCGCCGAACACGGATTCGCCGACGCGACGCAACCGGCCGTGTGATGCCAACCTTCGAAGTGTTTGACCCATCGCTAGCAAGGCCAAGGGGCTTCGCCCCCTGGACCCCCACCAAGGGCTAGCCCTTGGAACCCTTCTGT
>JABBNW010000228.1 GCA_019352115.1 Pseudomonadota bacterium | reverse complement strand
TGGTGCCGGGCGCCAACGCCGCAACCGGGGCGGCCCTGATCGACCGCGCGCTCGCCGCCATTCCCGGCCCGGGCATCCTGCTGGTGCAGCACGAGATTCCGCCCGCCGCCGTGGCGCACGCCCTGCGCGCCGGCCGCGCCGCCGGCTGGTTCGTGCTGCTCAATCCCGCCCCGGCACGACCCGTCGCCCCCGACCTGCTGGCCGCGATCGACCTGATCGCGCCGAACGAAACGGAGGCCGCCGCCCTGCTCGGCCGTCCGTTGCGCGGGCCGGAGGACGCGGCCGCAGGAGCGCGCGCGCTGGTCGCGGCCGGGGCGCGGGCGGTGCTGATCACGCTCGGCGCGGCCGGCGCGGTCTATGCGGACGCTGGGCAAGTACATCTGCAACCACCGGTGCCGGTCCTCCCGGTCGATACCACCGGCGCGGGGGATGCGTTCCTCGGCGCGCTGGCATGCAGGCTCGCCGCAGGCGACAAAATTCTGCCGGCGATGGGTTACGCCAGCGCTGCTGCCGCACTATCTACGACACGTCCAGGAGCGCAGGCATCGCTGCCGACCCGGAGTGACGTGGAGGCCTTCATTTCACGCACCGGGATCGATCGCCAACCGGTTTGATCGAGGTCAATGCGCCCTACCGCCGGGTATGTCTGGTTGGTCGGGTTGCGAGCAGGTGCGGAACGGACGATGCGGACGAAGCGGAACGGAACGACGGCGCCCACGCCTTTGTGGGCTTACGGCCTGGTGCTCGCGCTGGGCGTGACGGCCTTGAGCATGGTGCGCCTCGCGCAGGCGGCCGATCACTGGGGCCCCGGCGTCGGGGACATCGTGAGCTTCGCCACCCCGAGGCCGGCGCTGGCGCCGCAGGTGGCCTTCACCGCCACAAGGGTCGGCCCGAGCGGGCCGACGACCTGCCGGCTCGATTCCAGCGTCATGGCAAAGACCCGCGGCAGCCTGGTGGTGGAATCCGCGGCGCCCGGCGCGCAGCACCGCTACCGCGCGCATTGGGCGGGCGGGCCGACCAGCGCCGGGCCCAATGACTGCGGGTCACAGGCGGAGTTGCTGCTGACCGGGGGAGACCTCGGCTCGCTCGCCTCCGCGGCGGGCGGCTTCGGGGTCGGCCACCGCAGCATGATGCCGTTGCTGGGCGATTCGCTCGCGACCCAGGGGTGAGGCATCTTCCCCGCGGGGACCGTCCGGTACGGGACCTCCCGCGCGTGGGGGAGGTAGTCGCGCGGGCGTAAAGAAGGCGGTGTCCGCTCAAGGGGCCGTTCATGGCATTCCCCGATTAGGTTCTGTGGTTGTTCTTGACGGCAGGCGCCCAGATCGGCAACATCGCGGATGAACAGGCGAGGACCCTCGTCATGCCGTCCGCCCAGACCACCCCCCGTCCGCCCCTATCTCCGCCCGGACCTCCCTCCGGCCGCGGCCCCCGCATGGCCGCCCGCGCCGATCCGGCTGCGGGCGTGGACCGGGACGCGCTGGCCGCGCTCGATCGCGCCGGCCTGCCCGAACCACCGCCCGATGCGCCGGCCTCGTCGCTCGCCCGCCGCGGGCGCGGCGCCGTCTCCAATCCGCCGAGCCGCTACGACAGCGCGACGGCGAGCCCGTTCGACGACGGCTGGGACACGATGGAGGCCGGGGCCGAGAGCCTGCCGCCGCTCTCCACCACCCTGATCCGCGACGCCACCCGCTCGGCGATCAGTTGGAACACCTCGCCGGACATCGGCTTCGACCGCGCGGTGAACCCTTACCGCGGCTGCGAGCACGGCTGCATCTACTGCTATGCGCGGCCGACCCATGCCTATCTCGGCTACTCGCCCGGCCTCGATTTCGAGACCAAGCTGGTGTTCAAGCCGGACGTCGCGGCGCTGCTGGAAAAGGAGCTGCGCAAGCCGGGCTACACGCCGCTGCCGCTGGCGCTCGGGACCAACACCGATCCCTACCAGCCGGTCGATCGCACCCTGAAGCTCACCCGTTCGGTGCTGGAGGTGCTGGACCGGTTCAACCATCCGGTCACGATCGTGACCAAATCGGCGGGGGTGCTGCGCGACCTCGATCTGCTGGCGCCGATGGCGGCGCGCGGGCTGGCGCGCGTGTGCCTGTCGGTCACCACCCTGGATGCCGGGCTGGCGCGGCGGATGGAACCGCGCGCCGCGACCCCGGCGCGCCGGCTGGCGGCGATCGCGGCCTTGGCGCAGGCCGGCGTGCCTACGGGCGTGATGGCCGCGCCGATGATCCCGGGGCTGAACGACGCGGAGCTGGAGCGCATCCTGCAGGCCGCAGCAGGCGCCGGCGCCACCTCGGCCGGCTACGTCCTGTTGCGCCTGCCGCACGAGCTGCGGGAGATGTTCCAGGATTGGCTGGCGGAACACGTCCCCGACCGCGCGCGCCACATCCTGAACCTGATCCGGGAAACCCGCGGCGGCGCGCTGTCGGACCCGCAATTCCACGGGCGGATGCGGGGTTCGGGCGTGTACGCCGATCTGCTCGCCCGCCGCTTCGACCGGGCGGCGCGGCAGTGGAAACTGTCCAATGCCCGCGCCGGGCTCGATTGCTCCCGCTTCGCCGTCCCCGGGGCCGCCGCGGCCACGGCGCCGGCGCAGCTCAGCCTGCTGTGACACGCGGGCGCGTGCCGGCGCGCGCGTCCTCCAGCACCATGGCGGCGGCCTTCTCGCCGATCATGATGGACGGGGCGTTGGTATTGCCGGCGACGATCTGCGGCATGATGGAGGCGTCCGCCACTCGCAGCCCGGCGATGCCGTGCACGCGCAGACGCGGATCGACCACCGAATCCGTGCCGTGGCCCATCCGGCAGGTGCCGACGGGATGCAGGTTGGACACGCCGCGCGCCCGGATATCCGCCTCCAGCGCCGCATCGGACGCGATCTGCGGCCCTGGCAGGGTCTCCGCGGCGATATAGGGCGCGAGCGCGGGCTGGGCGGCGATCTTCCGCGCCCAGCGCATCCCCGCCAGCATCGCCTGCATGTCGTAGGCCGTGGCAAGGAAGTTGAAGCGGATTTCCGGCGGCGCCAGCGGATCGGGGGATTTCAGCCGCACCGTGCCGCGGCCTTCGGGGCGCAGGTGCACCGGGCTGATCGAGAAGCCGGGGAACGGGTGCGCCACGATCCCTTGTCGGGTGCGTTCCAGCACGCTCCAGGCGAAGGTGTTGATCTGCAGGTCGGGCCGCTCCAGCGCCGGATCGCTCATCACGAAGGCGCCGACATACAGCCCGTTGCCGGCCATCGGCCCTTTCCGGTGCAGAATGTATTCGGCCCCGGCCTTCAGTTTGCGCCAGGCGCTGCGATTGAGCTCGTTCAGGGTGATCGGCTTCGTGCAGCGATAGGTGATGTAGCTGTTGAAATGCTCGTGCAGATTGGCCCCGACGGAGGCGAGGTCGCGCACCACGGGAATGCCCATCGCCGCCAGATGCGCGCCCGGGCCGATGCCGGACAGCAGGAGCAGTTGGGGGGACCCGTAGACTCCGCCGGAGACGACGATCTCGCCGCGGGCGCGCGCCGTGCGCGGGCCGGCCGGGGTCAGGTAGTCGACACCGACCGCGCGCCCGGCCTCGATCACCAGGCGGGTGGCGTGCGCCTCGGGCTGCACAACGAGGTTGGGCCGCCCGCGTGCCGGCAGCAGGTAGGCCGTGGCGCTGCTCCAGCGGCGGCCGTCCTTCGTGGTGGTCTGGTAGTAGCCGGCGCCTTCCTGGCGCGCGCCGTTGAAATCATTGTTGGCCGGGATGCCGGCCTGGACGCAGGCGGCGAGCAGAGCGTCCGCCAGTTCCCAGCGCTGCGGCTGGTCGGACACGGCCAACGGGCCGCCAACGCCGTGGTAGTCGCTTTCGCCGCGCGCGTTGTCCTCGGCGCGGCGGAAATAGGGGAGGACGGAGTCCCAGTCCCAGCCCTCGCAGCCCATCTGCCGCCACTGGTCGTAGTCGGCGTGGTTGCCGCGCATGTAGACCATGCCGTTGATCGCGCTGGTGCCGCCCAGCACCTTGCCGCGCGGCTGGTACATGATCCGCCCGTTCAGGTTCGGCTCCGGTTCGGAATCGAACATCCAGTTGTGGGTGGGATCGTTGAACAGCTTGGAATAGCCGAGCGGGATGTGCACCCAGGGATTGCGGTCGCGCATCCCGGCTTCCAGCAGCAGCACGCGATGGCGGCCGGATTCCGACAGGCGAGCCGCAACGGCGCAGCCGGCCGAGCCCGCACCGGTGACGATGAAGTCGTAGGTGTCGTCGTCGTGGTGGGTCATGTCGGTCCGATGGTGCGGTGCGGGAGGCGGCTGCCGCGGGTCCGGGGCGGCGTTGCGCAAGCGGCCGCGCGCCCCGAGCAGGCAATGATGATGAGCGTGCCGCTGGTCATGGCCAGTTTTCGCGCCTCCCCGGCCGCGCGCCGGCGCAGCCGAGACCAGCATCGCCGCCAGCACCGCGGGGTGTCAAACCGGCCACCGCTTGCCTCCGCCCGGGTGCCATGTCACAGCACGCACCACATCTGCGGCAGGAGAGACCCACATGGCACGCGACGTCCTGGTCGTTTCCGGCGTACGCACTCCGATCGGCGATTTCGGCGGCGCGTTGAAGGACGTGCCGCCCACCGAACTCGGCGCGCAGGTCGTGCGCGAGGCACTGACGCGCGCCGCCGTGGCGGGCGGGGAGGTGGATCATGTCGTGTTCGGCAACGTGATCCATACCGAAGCCAAGGACATGTACTTCGCCCGCGTCGCCGCCCTCGGCGCCGGCGTCAGCGAGGCGGCGCCGGCGCTGACCCTGAACCGGCTGTGCGGGTCCGGATTGCAGTCGATCGTGTCGGCGGCGCAATCGATCCTGCTTGGCGATGCCGAAATCGCGGTCGGCGCCGGGGCGGAAAGCATGAGCCGCGCGGCCTATCTGGCGCAAGGCGTGCGTTGGGGCGCGCGCATGGGCGACAGCGCGATGATCGACATGATGCTGGCCGCGCTGCACGACCCGTTCCACCACATCCACATGGGCGAGACGGCCGAGAACCTTGCGGACTCGCACCAGATCACCCGCGCCGCGCAGGACGCGCTCGCGGTGGAATCGCATCGCCGCGCCGGCCGCGCGATCCGCGAGGGGCGGTTCCGCGAGCAGATCCTCCCGGTGCGCCTGAAAACCCGCAAGGGGGAGACGGTGTTCGACACCGACGAACATCCGCGCCCCGAGACGACGGCCGAGGACCTCAGCAAGCTGCGCGCGGTGTTCCGCAAGGACGGCACGGTGACCGCGGGCAATGCGTCCGGCATCAACGACGGCGCCGCGGCCGTGGTGCTGATGGAGGGCGCCACCGCGGCCAAACGCGGCGCCGTGCCGTTGGGGCGGCTGGTCGCCTACGCGCATGCCGGGGTCGATCCCCGCGTGATGGGGATCGGGCCGGTGCCGGCCACCCGCCGCGTGCTGGCGCGGGCCGGATTGCGGCTCGACCAGATGGACGTGATCGAATCGAACGAGGCGTTCGCGGCGCAGGCCTGCGCGGTGGCGAAGGACCTCGGCTTCGATCCGGAGAAGACCAATCCGAACGGATCGGGCATTTCGCTGGGTCACCCGGTCGGCGCCACCGGGGCGATGCTGACGGTGAAGGCGCTGTACGAGCTGCGCCGCACCGGGGGCCATTACGCGCTGGTGACGATGTGCATCGGCGGCGGACAGGGGATCGCCGCGATCTTCGAACGGGCGTGAGCGAGTCCCGGCCGGTCCTGAAGCTCCACCCCGGCCAGGGGCGACGGCTGCGTGCCGGTGCGCCCTGGGCCTACAGCAACGAGGTCGTGCCGCAACGGCTGGCTCCGGGCAGCCTGGTGCGGCTGGAAGGCGACGGCGGGCTGCGGTTCGGCGTCGCAATGTACAACCCGCACAGCCTGATCGCGGTGCGCCTGCTCGACCGTGATCCGGACGCTGCGATCGACACCGACTGGTTCCGCGCCCGGTTGCGCGATGCGATCGCGCTGCGTGCGCGGGTCTGCGACAGCAAGTTCCATCGCCTGGTGCACGCCGAGGCCGACTACCTGCCCGGGCTGATCGTCGATCGCTACGACGACGTGGCGGTGGTGCAGGCCAACGTCGCCGGCATGGACCGGCTGCTGGATACTCTGCGCGACGCGCTGCTGGCCGAGCTACCCCTGCGCGCGATCGTCGCCCGCAACGACAGCGGGGCGCGCCGGCTGGAAGGGTTGGACGAGGCGATCTCCGTCCTGCACGGGGGCCCGGGCGGCGCGGTGGTGACGGAGGCGGGCGTCCGGTTCCCGGTCGATCTGCTCGCAGGCCAGAAGACCGGCTGGTTCTTCGACCAGCGGGGCAACCGCGATCGGGTGGCGGCGCTCGCGGCCGGCGCGTCGGTGCTGGACGTGTTCTGCCACACCGGCGGCTTCGGCCTCCGCTGCGCCGCGGCCGGTGCGGCGTCCGTGCGGCTGGTGGACAGCTCCGCCCCCGCGCTGGCGCAGGCCGAGGCAGCGGCGGCGCTGAACCCGGGGGGCGCGGTGGTCACGACCAGCCGGGGCGACGCGTTCGACATCATGGCCGCGCACGCGGCCGCCGGCGATCGGTTCGACATCGTGATCTGCGACCCGCCGGCCTTCGCGCGCACCCGCAAGGACGCGGATGCCGGGCTGCGCGCCTATGGAAGAATGGCCCGGCTGGCGGCGGCGCTGGTCGCGCCCGGCGGGTTCCTGTTCGTCGCCTCGTGCAGCCACCATGCCCCGCTCGATACGTGGGCGGGACGGATCGCAGACGGGTTGCAGCGTGCGCGCCGGCCGGGGCGGATCCTGGCGACCACCGGCGCGGGGCCGGATCACCCGGTGCACCCCGCGCTGCCGGAAACCGCGTATCTGAAGGCGCAACTGATCCAGTTGCTGTAGGGGGTCAGCCCTTCACCCCGCCCATGGTCAGCCCCGCGGTCATGAAGCGACGGAAGGCATAGTAGATCGCGATCGGGGGGATCGCATAGACGACGGCGGTCGCCATCATGTAGTTCCACGGCGCCTCGTCGCTGTTCAGGAACTGCGACAGCGCCAGCGGCACCGTCATGTTGTTCTGCGACGACAGCAGCAGGGTCATGTACAGGTATTCGTTCCACGCCAGCAGCAGCGCGTAGGTGCCGACCGCGACCAGGGCCGGGGCCATCAGCGGCAGGTAGATGCGCCAGTAGATCTGCCAGGGCGAAGCGCCGTCGATGCGCGCCGCCTCGTCCAGCTCGATCGGGATCGAGGTGCCGTATTGCTGGAAGATGAAGATCGCATAGGGCGTCGCGAACGTCACCTCGACTGCGATCACCGCCCAGAGGTTGTTCGACAGCCCGTAGATATGCATCAGGCGGTAGAACGGGATGGCCAGGAACGACATCGGAATGACGTAGGTCATCAGCGCGGCGTTGGTCAGCATCCAGCCCTTGCGGATGCGCATCCGTCCCACGGCGAAACTGGCGAACGAGCCGATCGCGAGGGTGCACAGCACCGTCATCACGCCGATGAACAGGCTGTTGTACATCTCGCGCCAGAAATGCTCGAGATACCAGTAGCCTTCGGTGAAGACGATATAGTACGGCTTCAA
>JABBNW010000227.1 GCA_019352115.1 Pseudomonadota bacterium | reverse complement strand
GCCTGCGCGGCAAGCACAAGCCGCAGTTCACCCCGCATGTCGATTGCGGCGACAACGTCGTGATCGTGAACGCCGCCAAGGTGCGGATCACGGGCAACAAGACCGCCGATGCGGTGTTCTACTACCACACCGGCTATCCCGGCGGGATCAAGGGCCGCACCATCCGCGAGCGGCTGGAGGGCAAGCATCCGGAAAGCGTGCTGGAAAAGGCGATCGAGCGGATGATCACCCGCGGCCCGTTGCAGCGCAAGCAGATGAAGCATCTGCACGTCTATCCCGGACCCGAGCATCCGCACGAGGGCCAGGCCCCGACGAAGCTCGACATTGCCGCCATGAACAAGAAGAACCGGAGGGATTGAGCGCATGTCCGGAACCGAAAGCCGCACCCTCGCCGACCTCAAGGACCTTGCGGTCGCCGCAGCCGTCGTGCCGTCCGACCAGCCGAAGCGGGAGCCGAAGCGTGACGCGCAGGGCCGCGCCTACGCCACCGGCCGGCGCAAGAACGCGATCGCCCGGGTCTGGGTGAAGCCCGGCAAGGGCGAGATCCTGATCAACGACAAGAAGGCGTCGCAGTATTTCGCTCGTCCCGTGCTGCGCATGCTGATCACCCAGCCGTTCCTGGTGGCCGATCGCTACAACCAGTTCGACGTGTTCTGCACCGTGGTCGGCGGCGGCCTGTCCGGCCAGGCCGGCGCGGTGCGCCACGGGATCAGCCGCGCGCTCACGAACTACGAGCCCGACCTGCGCGGCATCCTGAAGGTCGCCGGCTTCCTGACGCGCGATTCCCGCGTGGTCGAGCGTAAGAAATACGGCAAGGCCAAGGCCCGCCGGAGCTTCCAGTTCTCCAAGCGGTAATTGCGCGCGCCGCTGTCGTCGGGTGATACTGCCCTGCCGGCAGCGGCGCCGGCGGAGGCAGGATCGCCATGGCATCGGTGTTCATCGACGGGGAGGCCGGGACCACCGGCCTCGGGATTGCCGCGCGGTTGGCAGCACTCGCGGACGTAACGGTCCGCAGCCTGCCGGACGCGCACCGCAAGGACCCGGCCGCCCGGCGCGAGATGATGGCGGCGGTCGATCTGGTCGTGCTGTGCCTGCCGGATGCGGCGGCGCGCGAAAGCGTGGCGCTGGCCGACGGGCTCGGCAATGCCGCGCCCAAGCTGCTCGACGCCAGCACGGCGCATCGGGTGGACCCCGACTGGACCTACGGATTTGCCGAGATGGCGGCGGACCAGGCGGGCCGCATCGCGCGCGCGCGCAAGGTCGCGAACCCTGGCTGCTACCCGACCGGGGCGATCGCGCTGCTGCGCCCGCTGGTCGATGCGGGACTTCTGCCGCCCGATCATCCGATCAGCATCAACGCCGTCAGCGGCTATTCCGGCGGCGGCAAGGCGATGATCGCGGCGCATGAACGCGACGGCGGGCCGGCGTTCGAACTGTACGGCCTCGGGCTGGAACACAAGCACATCCCGGAGACGCAACTTTACGCGGGGCTGGCGCGGCGGCCGATCTTCGTGCCCTCGGTCGGGCATTTCCGCCAGGGGATGCTGGTCTCGATACCGCTGCATCTCGATGCGTTGCCGGGACGGCCGGCGGCTTCCGACCTCGCCGGCGTGCTGGCGGCGCGCTATGCGGACGCGGCGCTCGTGCGGGTGCTGCCGGCGCCGGCGGCGGGCAAGCTGGAGCCCGAGGCGCTGAACGACACCGACCGGCTGGAACTGTTCGTGTTCGCCAACGAAGACCATCGCCAGGCGGTGCTGGTGGCAAGACTCGACAACCTCGGCAAGGGCGCGTCGGGTGCGGCGGTGCAGAACCTGCGGCTGATGCTGGGGCTCGATCATGGCTGACTACGGTCGCGGCCCGATCTATGCGCTCGACGGGGTGATCCCGCGCATCCACCCCACCGCCTTCATCGCCCCCACCGCGGCGGTGATCGGGGACGTGGAGATCGGCGCCGAGACGGGCATCTGGTTCGCCTGCGTGGTGCGCGGGGACAGCAATTCCATCCGCATCGGCGCGCGGACGAACATCCAGGACGGAACGATCGTCCATATCGACAGCGGCAAGTTCTGCACCGTCATCGGCGATGACGTGACGGTGGGCCACGCCGCCGTCATCCACGCCTGCACCTTGCACGACCGCGCCTTCGTCGGCATCGGCGCGACCGTGCTGGACGGCGCGGTGATCGAGGACAGCGGGATGCTGGCGGCCGGCGCGGTGCTGACGCCGGGCAAGGTGATCGGGCGTAACGAACTCTGGACCGGCACGCCGGCGAAGCTCAAGCGGGTGATGACGGAGGAGGAGCGGCGGGCCTACGACCGCAACGCCGTCATCTATCGCGAGCTGGCGGCGCGCTTCCGGGCCGGGCTCGCGGCGGCGGGCTGACCGGTCGGGACCGGCCGCGCGGGCGCGGCCGGCAGGTGTAACGGAACACCCCCTCGCCGCCACCCCCGCGGCTCCTGTAAGCTGCCCCCATGCCCCCCCCCTACGCCACCGACGAGCTGGCCCGCCCCGCGCCCTCCGCGCCCGGCATCGCAGCCGACAGCCCGGACCGCTTCCTCAACCGCGAGCTGTCCTGGCTCGACTTCAACCACCGGGTCGTGGAGGAGGCCGAGAACCCGCGCCACCCGCTGCTCGAACGCCTGCGCTTCGTCTCCATCAGTGCCGCCAACCTCGACGAATTCGTCTCCGTCCGCATCGCCGGGCTGATCGGCCAGGCCAAGGCCGGCGTCACCGCGCCCAGCCCGGACGGACGCACCCCGGCGCAGCAACTCGCCGAGATTCGCGCCCGCACCGAAACCCTGCTGGCCGACCAGCAGCGGGTATGGGCTGAACTGCGCGGCCTGCTCGGCGCCGCCGGGCTGGTGGTCTGCGAGACCGCCGATCTTGGCCCCGACGACCTCGCCTGGCTGGAAGCCTGGTTCATGGAGCGGGTGTTCCCGGTCCTCACCCCGCTCGCCATCGACCCCGCGCATCCGTTCCCGTTCATCCCCAACATGGGCCTCGTGATCGTGCTGCGGCTCGCCCGCCCCGACGACGGGCAGGGGATGCGCGCGCTGATCCCGCTGCCCGCCCAGGTGGAACGCTTCATCCGCCTGCCGTCGGGTCCCGGCCAGCCGATCCGCTTCGTGATGCTGGAAGACCTCGTCGGCCGCTTCCTGCACCGGCTGTTCCCCGGCTTCCGGGTCGCCGGCCACGGCATGTTCCGCCTGATCCGCGATACCGACATCGAGTTCGAGGAGGAGGCCGAAGACCTCGTCCGTTCGTACGAGACGGCGCTCAAGCGCCGCCGGCGCGGGGTCGCGATCCATCTCACGCTCAGCGCCGACCTGCCCGACGCACTGGCCGACCTGGTCGCGGGCGAGGTTGGCGCCACGCCGGACGAGATCTTCGTCCAGCGCGGCATCCTCGGCGTTGCCGATCTGCGCCAGCTCATCGTCGACGACCGCCCGGACCTGTTGTTCCCGCCCTACACGCCGCGCTTTCCCGAACGCATCCGCGATTTCGGCGGCGATTGTTTCGCCGCCATCCGCGCCAAGGACATCGTCGTCCACCACCCGTTCGAAAGCTTCGACGTGGTGGTGCAGTTCCTGCGCCAGGCCGCCGACGACCCGACCGTGATTGCGGTCAAGCAGACGCTTTATCGCACCAGCCGCGACAGCCCGATCGTGAAGGCGCTGATCGAGGCGGCGGAGGCGGGCAAGTTCGTCACCGCCGTGATCGAGCTGCGCGCACGGTTCGACGAGGAAACGAACATCCGCCTCGCCCGCACCCTGGAAGCCGCCGGCGTGCAGGTGGTGTTCGGCTTCGCCGCGCTGAAGACGCATGCGAAACTGTCGCTGGTGGTGCGGCGGGAAGCCGGGTCGGTGCGCTCCTACGCGCATTTCGGCACCGGCAACTACCACCCGATCACCGCGCGCATCTACACCGATCTGTCGTTCTTCACCTGCGATCCCGCGCTGACCCGCGACGCCGCGCGGTTGTTCAACTACCTCACCGGCTACGCGCGGCCGGAGGGGATGGAGGCGATCGCCTTCTCCCCGCTCACGTTGCGCCCGGCATTGATGGAACTGATCGAGCGCGAGATCGCCTTCGCCCTCGCCGGCCGGCCCGCCGGGATCTGGATCAAGCTCAACAGCCTGGTCGATGTGGCCCTGATCGACGCGCTGTACCGGGCGTCGGCCGCCGGCGTGCAGATCATGGCGGTGGTGCGCGGCATCTGCTGCCTGCGCCCGGGCGTGCCGGGATTGTCGGAGAACATCCGGGTGAAATCGATCGTCGGGCGGTTCCTGGAACACAGCCGCATCTGCGTGTTCGGCAACGGCCACAAGCTGCCCTCGCGCCAGGCACGGGTCTACATCAGCTCGGCCGACTGGATGGAACGCAACATGGACTGGCGGGTCGAAAGCCTGGTGCCGATCGCCAACCCGACCGTGCACGCGCAGGTGCTGGACCAGATCATGGTCGTGAACCTGAAGGACTCGTTGCAATCGTGGGAACTCTCGCCCGACGGCACCTGGCGGCGGGTGGCGGCGGGGCGCAAGCCGGTCTCCGCGCATGATTATTTCATGACCAATCCATCCCTGTCGGGCCGCGGCTCGGCCCTGCACGGCCCGCTGCTGACCATCCCGCCCGGGGCGCCGCCGCGGCGCGCCGAGCGCGGGATCGAGGACTGACATGGATACCCTGCCACGCTGCGCGGTCGTCGATCTCGGTTCGAACTCGGTCCGGCTCGTCGTCTATGAGGGGCTCGGGCGCAATCCGGTCGCGATCTTCAACGAAAAAGCGGTCCTCCGCCTCGGCCGCGGCCTGCAATCGACCGGGCGGCTGAACGCCGAGGGCATGCAGCTCGCCTTCACCGTCCTGCACCGCTACCACGCCGTCGCGCGTGCGATGCGCGCCGACCCGATCGAGGTGCTGGCCACCGCCGCCGTGCGCGATGCGTCCAACGGTCCCGAGTTCGTTGCGACCCTGGGGCAACGCATGCCCGGCGTCGCGATCCGCGTGCTGTCGGGGCCGGAGGAGGCGGATTTCTCCGCCCTCGGCGTGCTGTGCGGCATCCCCGACGCGGACGGCATCCTGGCCGATATCGGCGGCGGCTCGCTCGAACTCGTGCGCATCGCCGCCGGCGGGCACGTGGGCGCGCGCACGCTCGGGCTCGGCGTGATCCGGTTGTCCGAACGCGCCGGCGGGGACGTGGAACGCGCGCGCGCGATCGTCGATGCCGACCTGGCCGCGGTCCCGTGGCTCGCGGAAGCCGAGGGGCGCGATCTCTATCTGGTCGGCGGCGCCTGGCGGGCGCTGGCGCGGGTGCACATGGCGCAGCTCGCCTATCCGTTGCAGATGGTGCACCAATACGCGATCGGGCGGGAAGAAGCGCGCGCGCTCGCCGCCATGATCGCCGGCGCCGGTCGCCGCGCGCTGGAACGGATGCCCGGCATGCCGCGCCGGCGCATCGAGGATCTGCCCTTCGCCGCCATCGTGCTGCGCCGGCTGCTGCGCCCGGCCACCCTGCGCCGGGTCGTGTTCAGCGCCAGCGGCCTGCGCGAGGGCTGGTACCTCCGCCGCGTGCCGGACGCGGTGCGCGCGGAAGACCCGCTGCTCGCCGCCGCGCGCCACTACGCGCATTTCCTCGGCCGCGATGCCAGCCTGCCGCCGGCGCTGATCGACTGGACCGCGCCGCTGTTTGCGCATGAGACCGCCGAGGCGGCCCGGCTGCGCGCGGCCGCCTGCTGGATGTCGGACCTCGGCAGCCATGACCATCCCGAATTCCGCGCCGAACAGGCGTTCCTGCGCGTCTTCCGCCAGCCCGGGATCGGGCTCGATCATCACGCGCGCGCCTTCCTCGCGCTGGCGGTGGCGCTGCGCTACGAGGCCGATCCCGACGTCGGCTTCCTGCGGCCCGCGCGCGCCCTGCTGGACGTCGCCGGGGCGCACCGGGCGGAGGTGCTCGGGATGGCGCTGCGACTCGCCTACACCCTGTCGGCCGGCACGCCGGACCTGCTCGCCGGCGCGTCGCTGCACCCGGAGGGCACGCGGCTCGTGCTGCGGCTGCAAGCCTCGCACGGCGTGTTCGGCGGCGAGAGCATCCTGCGCCGGCTCGATCGCCTGGCGCAGGCGATGGGGCTGGAAGCCGCGTCCGTCTCGGCCGGATGAGCCTGCCCGCCCTGGCCCGAACCCGCGCCTTGCCGGCCCGCGGCGAACTGCCTATGCTTCCCCGAACTTGCGAATGATTCGCAATTAGGAGCCTGGCCTGATGGGCAACGACACGAGCCTGATCGCGCGCCGCTGCGAACGCGCGGTGGTCACCGCCTACCGCGACCTGCGCCAGCTCGGCACCGACGACATGGGCGCCTTCCAGGCCTGCACGACCCTCTATCGCATCCACCACCCGGAAGCCTCGGAAGCCGAGGCACGGCGCCTGGTCGCCGAATGGATCGACCACCACGTGGTCCGCGCCGACGCCGGCCCCACGCCCGGTTGCGCCTGCAACTGAACCCGGCGCCTCAGCCAGGCCAGCTATCTCAGCCGGGATCGTCCAGCCCGATCGCGCGCAGCCGCGCCCGCTCCTCGTCCCAGCCGGCGCGCTCCTTCACGTTCAGGAACAAATGCACCGGCCGCTCCAGCAGCGCCGCCAATTCGTGGCGCGCGCGCGCGCCGATCGCCTTGATGCGCGCACCATGCTCGCCGATCAGAATCCCCTTGTGGCCGGCACGGGAAACATAAACCGTCGCCTCGATCCGAACGCTGCCGTCCTTGCGCTCCTGCCAGCTCTCGGTCTCCACCGTCGCGGCATACGGCACCTCCTCATGCGTCTGCAGGAAAATCTGCTCGCGCACGATCTCCGCCGCCAACAGCCGGTCCGGCAAATCAGTCAGATCGTCGGCCGGATACAGCCACGGACCCTCCGGCACCGCCGCCGCCAACGCCTCCCCCAGCCGATCCAACCCATCGCCAGTCGTCGCACTCACCATGAAGGTCTCGGCGAACGGCGCCAACGCCGTCAACGTCGCCGTCAACGGCAACAAACGCGCCGGCGCCACCAGATCGATCTTGTTCAACACCAGCCAACACGCCCGCCCACTCGCGCCCAGCGCCGTCGCAATCGCCTGCACGGCAGCCGTCGCCCCCGCCCGCGCATCCACCAACAACATCGCCATGTCGGCATCCCGAGCCCCACCCCAGGCCGCCGCCACCATCGCCCGGTCCAACCGCCGCCGCGGCTGGAAAATCCCAGGCGTGTCCACCAACAAAACCTGACTCTCCCCCCGCATCACCACGCCCAGAACCCGAAACCGCGTCGTCTGCGCCTTGGGCGAAACAATCGAAAGCTTCGCCCCCGTCAACCGATTAAGCAAAGTCGACTTGCCCGCATTCGGCGCCCCCAGGATCGCCGCAAACCCGCAGCGGGTCATGGACCGGGAACTCCTTGGGGTGGGCAGGCAAAGAAGGCCAGGGGCTCTGCCCCTGGACCCCGCCAAGGGCTCGCCCTTGGAACCCGTCCATTGGTTCCGAGCGGATGGGGGGTATCGCGCGTGGGCGTGTGGCGTCGGAGCGGCTGGGGCGCCGGCATGGACAGGGCGCCGATGCGCCCTGTCCATGCCTGG
>JABBNW010000226.1 GCA_019352115.1 Pseudomonadota bacterium | reverse complement strand
AACGGAAGGGTTCCAAGGGCGATGCCCTTGGCGGGGTCCAGGGGCAGAGCCCCTGGCCTTGCTTCCTGACTGGGCCGATCACCCCGCGATTGGCGCCCCCCGCGGAAGCCACGCCCAACGCGGACCATGGCCCGGCCTTGGCGTGTGGCAGGGCGGCGGGCACTTGACGGGTACCGCCGGATGGCCCATCTGCCGTCAATCAGGACCGAATGGGTCCTCTTACCGGGTCTGCTGCGCCCGCCAGGATCGTCTGCCATGTTGAGGCTCTCGAAACTCACCGATTATGCCGTGGTCGTGCTGGTGCGCCTGGCCCAGGCCGGCCCCGCGCTTCCCGGCGCGCGAGTGCGGGAGGTTGGGATGCAGACTTCGCCCGGTATTGCTGCGGCGACCGGGATTCCGGAACCGACGGTTGCCAAGGTGCTGAAAATCCTTGCCGGCGGTGGGCTGGTGGCGTCCCAGCGCGGCGCCCATGGCGGCTACCGGTTGCTGCGTCCGTTGACCGCGATTCCGGTTTCGGACGTGATTGCCGCGATCGACGGACCAATCGCGCTGACCGCCTGCGTCGAAGGTGCGGCCGGTGGCTGCGAGTCCGAAAGCCTCTGCCCGGTACGCGGACGCTGGGACCCGGTGAATACCGCGATCCAGGAGGCGCTGGGCGCGATCACGCTTGCCGACATGCAGGCGGCCGCCGTTCCGCGTGCCTTCCGCCTGCCCGCCGCCACTCTGCAGGACGCCCGTGGCGACGCCCAACCCGCTGCCGAATAGGACACGCCGATGCCCGCCGTTACCGAAACCCTCGAGACCGTTCGCGCGCTGTCCGATTCCGGCTACAAATTCGGCTTCGAGACCGCGATCGAAATGGACCTCGCCCCCAAGGGGCTGACCGAGGACACGATCCGGCTGATTTCCGCGCGCAAGGATGAACCCTCCTGGCTGCTTGATTGGCGGCTCGCCGCCTTCGCCGGTTGGAAGAAGATGGAGGAGCCGCACTGGGCGCGCGTGTGGCACGCGCCGATCGACTACCAGGACATCCACTACTACGCGGCGCCGCGACCGAAGGCGGGGCCGAAGTCGCTGGACGAGGTCGATCCCGAATTGCTCGCCACCTACGAGAAGCTCGGCATCCCGCTGCGCGAGCGCGCCATCCTGGCCGGGGTCGAAGGCGCGGGGGAGGCGGGCGCCGGATCGAACGTCGCGGTGGATGCGGTGTTCGACAGCGTCTCGGTCGCCACGACCTTCCGCGCCACCCTGGCGAAATCCGGCGTGATCTTCTGCCCGATCAGCGAGGCGGTGCGCGAGCACCCCGAGCTGGTACGCAAATACCTCGGCACCGTCGTGCCGGTGGCGGACAATTTCTTCGCCGCGCTGAACAGCGCCGTCTTCACCGACGGCAGCTTCGTCTACATCCCGCCTGGCGTGCGCTGCCCGATGGAGCTGTCCACCTATTTCCGCATCAACGCGCGCAACACCGGCCAGTTCGAACGCACCCTGATCATCGCCGACGCCGGCGCACAGGTCAGCTACCTCGAAGGCTGCACCGCGCCGATGCGCGACGAGAACCAGTTGCACGCCGCGGTGGTGGAGCTGGTGGCGCTGGACGATGCGAAGATCAAATACAGCACGGTGCAGAACTGGTACCCGGGCGATGCCAACGGCCGTGGCGGCATCTACAATTTCGTCACCAAGCGCGGCGCCTGCCGCGGCGCGCGCGCGCATATCTCCTGGACCCAGGTGGAAACCGGCTCGGCGATCACCTGGAAATACCCGTCCTGCATCCTGGAGGGCGACGACAGCGTCGGCGAGTTCTACTCGGTCGCGGTGACCAACAACCGCCAGCAGGCCGATACCGGGACGAAGATGATCCACATCGGGCGCAACACGCGCTCCACCATCATCTCCAAGGGCATCTCCGCCGGGCGATCCGACAACACCTATCGCGGTCTGGTGCGCATCGGTCCGCGTGCGACCGGCGCGCGCAACCACACGCAATGCGACAGCCTGCTGATCGGTTCGCACTGCGGCGCGCATACCGTGCCCTATATCGAATGCCGCAACCCGGGCGCGAAGATCGAGCACGAGGCGACCACGTCCAAAATCGCCGACGACCAGTTGTTCTACTGCCGCTCGCGCGGGCTGACCGAGGAAGACGCGGTCGGGCTGATCGTGAACGGGTTCTGCAAGGAAGTGTTGAAGGAATTGCCGATGGAATTCGCCGTGGAGGCGCAGAAGCTGCTGGCCGTAAGCCTGGAAGGCTCGGTGGGCTGATGCTCGAAATCAAGGGCCTCGCCGCGTCCGTGGTCGGCAAGCCGATCCTGCGCGGCATCGACCTCGTGCTGCCGTCGGGCGAGGTGCACGCCATCATGGGGCCGAACGGGTCGGGCAAATCGACCCTGTCCTACGTGCTCGCCGGCCATGGCGATTACGAAGTGACCGCCGGCACCGTCACGTTCGAGGGCGCCGACCTGCTGGCGATGGCGCCGGAAGAGCGCGCCGCCGCCGGCGTGTTCCTCGCCTTCCAGGCGCCGATCGAGTTGCCGGGCGTCGGCAACGCCAATTTCCTGCGCACCGCGCTGAACGCCGTGCGCCGCGCCCGCGGCGAGGCGGAGCTGGACGCGGTGCAGTTCCTGCGCCTCGCGCGCGAGCAGGCGAAGCTGCTGGCGATGGCCGACGACATGCTGAAGCGCAACGTCAACGTCGGCTTCTCGGGCGGCGAGAAGAAGCGCAACGAAGTGCTGCAGATGGCGATCCTGCGGCCGCGCCTCGCGATCCTGGACGAGACCGACAGCGGGCTCGATATCGACGCGCTGAAGATCGTCGCCGACGGGGTGAACGCGCAGCGGCGGCCGGAGTTCTCGGCCCTGGTCATCACGCATCATCAGCGGCTGTTGGAACGGCTGGTGCCGGACCGGGTGCATGTGCTGGCGGGTGGGCGCATCGTCCGCTCCGGCGGGCCGGAACTGGCGCGCGAGCTGGAAGCGCGCGGCTACGCGGCGCTGACCGCGGAAGCCGCATGAGCGTGCAGCCCGCGACCGGGGCGGCGGGCTTCCTCGCCCGCTACGACGGCTTGCGCGACCGCCTGCCGGGCGATCCGGCGCCGCGCGATGCGGCCGCGCGCGCCTTCCGCACCTTGGGCCTGCCCGGCGCCGCGGCGGGACGGCGGGAGGAGGCGTGGAAATACACCTCACTCCGCCCGCTCGCCGACGCGCCTTTCCATGCGCCCCTGAGCACGGTCGGCGCCGATGCCGCCGGCCTGCTGCGCCTGGCACCGGCGCGGCTCGTGTTCTTGGACGGGCGCTACCGCCCCGATCTGTCCAACCAGCCGGACGGCGCGACGTTCGCCAGCTTCGCCGATGCGCCGACATTCGGCACCTTGGCGCGGCCCGAGCGCGATCCGCTGGTGGCGCTCAACACCATGCTGGCCGAGGACGGCGCGCGCATCGAAATCCCCGCCGGCGTCGATGCCGGGGTGGTGCAGCTTGCGAGCCTTGCCACCGAAGCGCAGGGACGCAGCACCGCCTTTCATCCCCGCCACGCGATCCGCCTCGGCGCCGGCGCACGCCTGACGCTGCTGGAAACCGCGACCGGCGCGGGGGCCTATCTGCACAATCCGGTCACCGAGATCGTGCTCGACCCCGGCGCGGTCCTTCACCATGTGCGCCTCGCCGACGAAGCCGCCGGTGCGTTCCATCTCGCCACCATCTACGCCGAACTCGCCGAGGGCGCGGTCTATGACGGCTTCACCCTGGTGCTCGGCGCCCGGGTTGCGCGCAGCGAATTCCATGTCCGGCTTGCCGGGGCCGACGCGCGCGCCGCGATCAACGCGGCGCAGTTGCTGGGCGGGACGCAGCATGCCGACGTGACCTCGGTGGTGCGCCACGACGCGCCGCGCGGCACCTCCCGCCAGGCGGTGAAGAACGTGCTCACCGGGCGCTCCCGCGGGGTGTTCCAGGGCCGCATCGAAGTGGCGCGGGATGCGCAGAAGACCGACGGCTACCAGATGAGCCAGGCGCTGCTGCTGTCCGATCAGGCCGAGATCGATACCAAGCCGGAACTCGAAATCTTCGCCGACGACGTGAAATGCAGCCACGGCGCCACGGTGGGCGCGCTCGACCCCGAGCAGATGTTCTACCTGCGCTCGCGCGGCGTGCCGGAAGCCGAGGCGCGCGCGATGCTGGTGCACGCCTTCCTGACCGACGCGCTGGAAGCGGTGGCACACGAACCGACGCGCGCCGCGCTCGATGCGGCGGTCACAGGCTGGTGGGAGCGCGCAGGCGCATGAACGACATGACCCCCTCCCCCGGCTTCGACGTGGACCGCATCCGCGCGGATTTCCCGATCCTGCGCCAGACGGTGCGCGGCAAGCCCCTCGTGTTCCTCGACAGCGCCGCCTCCGCCCAGAAGCCGGTCGCGGTGATCGAGGCGATGAAGACCGCGATGGAGACGCAATACGCCAACGTCCATCGCGGCCTGCACTGGATGAGCGAGCGCACCACGGAAGCCTACGAAGCCGCGCGCGATGCCGTCGCCGCCTTGATGAACGCGCCCGATCGGCACGAGATCGTCTTCGTGCGCAACTCCACCGAGGCGCTGAACCTGGTCGCGCACAGCTACGGCCGCCACCTGCTGCGGCCCGGCCAGGCGGTGCTGATCTCGGCGATGGAGCACCACTCCAACATCGTCCCCTGGCTGATGCTGCGCGACAGCCACGGCATCGAACTGCGGGTGGCGCCGATCAGCGACGCGGGCGAGCTCGACATGGCAGCGTTCGAGGCGCTGCTGGAAGACGGCAAGGTCGGGCTCGTTTCCATCACCCATATGTCGAACGTGCTCGGCACCTACACGCCGGCGGAACGGATCGCGCGCATCGCGCATGCGCACGGCGCGAAGGTGATGTTCGACGGTTCGCAGGCGATCGTGCACCGCGCGGTGGATGTGCAGGCGATCGACGCCGATTTCTACGCCTGGACCGGGCACAAGCTGTACGGCCCCACCGGCATCGGCGTGCTGTGGGCGCGGCGCGAACTGCTGGAGCGGATGCCGCCGTTCCTCGGCGGCGGCGAAATGATCTCCTCGGTCAGCTACGAACGCGCGACCTGGGCCGCGGTGCCGCACAAATTCGAAGCCGGCACGCCCGCGATCCTGGAAGGCATCGGCCTGAAGGCCGCGATCGACTACGTGCGCGCCATCGGCTACCCGGCCATCGCCGCGCACGAGGCGGCGCTGACGGAACACGCGCTGGCGTCGCTGTCCGCCATCGAGGGCCTGCGCATCCTCGGTGCGGCGCAGGATCGCGGCGGCGTGGTGTCCTTCGCGCTCGACCGCGCGCACGCGCACGACGTGGCGACCTTGCTCGACCGCTTCGGCATCGCGGTGCGCGCCGGGCATCACTGCGCCGAACCGCTGATGCATCGGTTCGGTCTTGAAAGCACCGCGCGGGCGAGCTTCGGCGTCTATACCACGCAAGCGGAAATCGACACGCTGGCCACCGCGCTGGTGAGGGTACGGGAGTTTTTCGCATGAGCGGCGGCCTGGATGACTTGCGCGACCTGTATCAGGACGTAATCCTCGATCACGGTCGCCATCCGCGCCACGGCCACCGCCTGGCGACCTTCGACGCCTCGGCCAAGGGCGACAACCCGATGTGCGGCGACCGGGTGGAAGTCTTCGTCCGCCACGCGCCGGACGGAACGATCGCCGAGACCGGGTTCGACGCGCGCGGCTGCGCGATCAGCATCGCCTCGGCCGATCTAATGGCGGAAACGGTGACGGGCAAACGACCCGACGACGCACGCGCGCTGTTCGCCGCCTTCCGCGACCTGGTGCGCACCGGCGCCTGCCCCGCCTGCGATGCCGCGCTGGCCGACCCGCTGGAACGGCTCGCGCCGCTGGCCGGCGTGCACGAGTACCCCTCGCGCGTGAAATGCGCCACCTTGCCGTGGCACGCGCTGATCGCCGCGCTCGATGGCGCGCAGGAGGCCAGCAGTGAATGACGCCCCGAACGGCCCCGCCACCACCTGGACCCCCGCGGGCGAGGTGGCCGGCCCGATCACCGAGACCGCGGTGATCGACGCCTGCGCCACCGTCTACGATCCGGAAATCCCGGTGAACATCTACGAACTCGGGCTGATCTACGCGATCGACATCGACGATGCCGGCAAGGTGAAGGTGGAAATGACCCTCACCGCCCCGGCCTGCCCGAGCGCGCAGGAATTGCCCGAGCAGGTGCGCGAGGCGATCATGGCCGTCCCCGGCGTCGCCGCCTGCGAGGTGGAAACCGTCTGGGACCCGCCCTGGGACCCGAGCCGGATGACCGAGGAAGCCCGCCTGCAGTTGAACATGTTCTGAACGCGCCCACATCGGACAGGATCATGAGCACCACCACGCAAACCCGCCGCCCGACCCGCCCGCTGCCGCCGCTGATGACCCTGACGGAGGCCGCGGCCGACCGCCTGCGCACGCTCTATGCCAAGGGCGAGCAAGGCAAGCTGCTGCGCATCGGGGTGAACACGAAGGGCTGCTCGGGCCTGTCCTACGTCATGTCCTGGACCGATGCGCCGGGGCCGGGCGACGAGGTCGTCACCGACAAGGGCCTGACGGTGCTGGTCGATCGCCGCGCCAGCCTATTCCTGATCGGCACCGTGATGGATTACGAAACCAAAGCGCTGACGGCCGGCTTCACGTTCGTCAATCCGAACGAAAAGGGCCGCTGCGGCTGCGGCGAAAGCTTCCACGTCTGAACCGACGACGCGCCTGGCCGCCGCGGCTCCCTGGCACGGGGACAGGACCGCACGATCGGTGCCGGGGCTGGTGGTGAGGGGCCGGGGCGTGCGATACACGCGCGTTCCCCTTCCCTCCTGATCCGACGGAGCCTTCCCCCTGTCTATCATGGGCATCGTTGGCGGCTTCATCGTCGCCGCCATCTCCGCGCTGGGCTACGCCGGCATCGCGGGATTGATGGCGATCGAATCCGCCTGCATTCCGCTGCCTTCCGAAATCATCATGCCGTTCGCGGGCTACCTCGCCTCGCTCGGGCGGCTGGACCTGTTCTGGATCGCAACCGCCGGCGCGGTGGGCTCCAACATCGGCTCCACCATCGCCTACGCGGTCGGCTACTACGGCGGCCGCCCGGCCGTGGAACGCTGGGGACGCTACGTGCTGCTCGGCCGGCGGGAACTGGACCTGGCGGAGCGGTTCTTCGGGCACTGGGGCGGCATCACCGTCCTGGTCGGGCGCGTGCTGCCAGTGGTGCGCACCTTCATCGCCCTGCCAGCCGGAATCGCGCGCATGCCAATGCTGCGCTTCCAGATCTACACCTTCGTCGGCTCTTGGCCCTGGTGCTTCGCCCTCGCCTACGCCGGCTACCGACTGGGCAAAGCCTGGAACCACAGCCCGATGCTGCACACCGTCATGCATCGCCTCGACATCGCCGCCGTGATCCTGATCCTGGCCGGACTCGCCTGGTGGGTGTGGCGAATGCGGCGCCGGACCGCCCCCCCGCAGGTCTGAGACCGACCGGGGTGGACCTCGGCGCTGGGCGGCAAAGGCCAGGGGCGCTGCCCCTGGACCCCGCCAGGGAACTCGTCCCCTGGACCCCATACTGTTTGGGTTCCGTGCGGGTG
>JABBNW010000225.1 GCA_019352115.1 Pseudomonadota bacterium | reverse complement strand
ATAAGCGATAAGCGCGGTTCGGGGGGCACCGGGCAACAGAAGCCCCCCACTTCGCCCCCCTCTGGTCACACGTCGCGCACGGCAGTATGGATCGGCCGATGTCCGACGATCCCGCCCCCCCTGTCGAGAGCCTGCTTCCCTACGACGAATGGACCGAGGCCGCGATGCGCCAGGTCATGGTCCGCGCGCTCGCCCACGCGGCGGTGCACGGGCTGCCGGGGGAGCACCATTTCTACCTGACCTTCCGCACCGACCATCCCGGCGTCGTCATCCCCGCCCGGCTGCGCGCGCAATATCCGCAGGAAATGACCATCGTCCTGCAGCACCAGTTCTGGGACCTCAAGATGGACGAGGAGTCCGGCCTCATCAGCGTCGGCCTGTCGTTCGGCGGCATGGCCTCGACCCTGGTGATCCCGCTCGCGGCGATGACCGCCTTCGCCGATCCCTATGTCCGTTTCGGCCTGCGCTTTACGCCCCCCGCCGCGGAGGCCGAAGAAGGCTCCGCCCCGCCGGCAGACGAAGCCCCCGAGTCCGCTGGCGAACCCGCCGCCGCGGCCGCCCCGGAGGCCGCACCGGCCCCGCAGGTCGTCAGCCTGGACGCGTTCCGCCGCCGCTCCCCGCCCAAGACCTGATCGCCAGGCTCTGATCTCCCCGGGACCGCCCCGCCGCAACCGAAGGCCGTGCCATGAACGCACCGATGCCGCGTCCGCAAGGATTCAGCTATTCCCCGATGTTCCCGCTGGCGCCGCTGCCGACGCCGTGGAAGCGCCTGCCGATCGCCGGCGTGCGCACCGCCACCTGCGACGGCCAGACCGTGCTGCGCATCGCGCCGGAGGCGCTGAGCGAGCTTGCATTCCACGCGTTCCGCGACGTTTCCCACCTGCTGCGCCCCGGCCATCTCGCGCAGTTGCGCAGGATCCTCGACGACCCCGAAGCCTCCGCGAACGACCGCTTCGTCGCGCTTGATCTGCTGAAGAACGCCAACATCGCCGCCGGCGGCGTGTTGCCGATGTGCCAGGACACCGGCACCGCGCTCGTGTTCGGCAAGCAGGGCCAGCGCGTGTGGGTGGACGGCGACGCCGAGGAAGCGCTGAGTTGGGGCGTGCATCGCACATACACCGAAACGAACCTGCGCTATTCGCAGATGGCCCCGCTGTCGATGTTCGAGGAAGTGAACACCGGCAACAATCTGCCGGTGCAGTTCGACATCATGGCCGCCCCCGGGGACGACCACGCCGACGAGCTCAACCTGATGTTCGTCGCCAAGGGCGGCGGGTCGGCCAACAAGAGCTTCCTGTTCCAGGAAACCCGCGCGATCCTGTCGCCGGCGCGGCTGGCGGCGTATCTGGAAACGAAGGTGAAGACCCTGGGCACGTCGGCCTGCCCGCCGTACCACCTGGCGATCGTGATCGGGGGCACCTCGGCCGAGCTCACGATGAAGACGGTGAAGCTTGCCTCCACCCGCTGGCTGGACGGGCTGCCGACCTCGGGTTCGCGCGCGGGACACGCGTTCCGCGATCTGGAGATGGAAGCGCAGGTGCTGGAAATGACCCGGCACATCGGCATCGGCGCGCAGTTCGGGGGCAAGTATTTCTGCCACGACGTGCGCGTGATCCGGCTGCCGCGGCACGGTGCGTCGTTGCCGGTCGGCATCGGCGTGTCCTGTTCCGCCGACCGCCAGATCCTGGCGAAGATCACCCCCGACGGCGTGTTCCTGGAACAGCTGGAGACCGATCCGGCGAAATACCTGCCGGAGACCACCGACGAGCACCTGGATGCCGAGGCCGTGGCGATCGACCTCGACCGCCCGATGGCCGAGATCCGCGCGCAGTTGTCGCGCTATCCGGTGAAGACGCGGCTTGCGCTCACCGGGACGATGGTGGTGGCGCGCGACATCGCGCATGCGAAGCTGAAGGACCGGCTGGATCGCGGCGAGGGCCTGCCCGCCTACATCAAGGACCACCCGGTCTACTACGCCGGGCCGGCCAAGACGCCGACCGGTTACGCCACCGGCAGCTTCGGTCCGACGACGGCCGGGCGGATGGACAGCTACGTGGCGGAATTCCAGGCCGCCGGCGGCTCGTTCGTGATGCTGGCGAAGGGCAACCGGTCGAAGGCGGTGCGCGAGGCGTGCAAGGCGCACGGCGGCTTCTACCTCGGCAGCGTCGGCGGCCCGGCGGCGCGCCTGGCGCAGGACTGCATCCGCAAGGTGGAGGTACTGGAATACCCCGAGCTCGGGATGGAAGCGGTCTGGCGGATCGAGGTCGAGAATTTCCCGGCCTTCATCGTGATCGACGACAAGGGGAACGATTTCTACGAGGGGCTGGGGTAGGCGCGGCCGGAGGCGATGCAACCGGCGTAGCGAGGACCTGTTCGCGGCGGCGCCCGCCCCGCGCCGCTGCCGCGGTTTGACCTTGCCGGGCGGATATGGCAGCGGAACGCCGTCGCGGTGCCGGGCGTCCCGGCGCGGATCGCGGCCCCCGGAGGCAGTCAGCGCATGCGCTTCACCATCGACCGCATCGACCACATCGTGCTCAACGTCGCCGACGTCGAGATCGCCGCCGCCTGGTACCAGCGGGTGCTGGGCATGGAGCGCGAGGAGTTCGGTCCGGACCTGCGCACCGCGCTGAAATTCGGCGGCCAGAAGATCAACCTGCGCCCGACCGAGGCCGATCCGCGCGCCTGGGTCACCGGTGCCTGCGCCACCCCCGGCGCGGCCGACGTGTGCTTCATCACCGCGGTGGGGCCGCACGATGTGGTTGCGCATCTGCATGATCTCGGCGTGGAGATCACGGCCGGTCCGGTGCAGCGGGTGGGCGCGCTCGGCGCCATGCGCTCGGTCTATTGTCGCGATCCCGACGGCAACCTGATCGAAATCGCCAGCTACCTCATCGCGTGATGTACCCCTCCGTCCGCCTGCGGCTCGGCGCCGTCGCTTTCGTGGCCTTCCTCGGGCTGATCCCGCTTGCCAACTGGATGATCCAGCATGTGGGCACCGTCTGCACCGCCGGCGGCCCGTGCCTGGTGCCGGTCGCGCCGGGGCTGCTCGCGCCGTCGGGCGTGCTGACCGTCGGCGTGGCGCTGGTGTTGCGCGACGTGGTGCAGCGCTGCCTGGGGATCACCTGGGGGCTGGTGGCAATCCTTGCCGGCACCGCGCTGTCCACCCTGGTCGCGCCCGGCGCGCTGGTCGCCGCGTCCGGTGCCGCGTTCCTGCTGAGCGAGCTTGCCGATTTCGTGGTCTATACGCCGCTGCAACGACGCCGCCTGGTGCTCGCGGTGCTCGCCTCGGCCGGGCTGGGGCTGACGATCGATTCGGTGGTGTTCCTGTGGCTGGCGTTCGGCAGCCTGCACTTCCTCGCCGGGCAGATCGTCGGCAAGCTGTGGGCGGTGGCGGTGAGCATCCCGTTCATCCGCCTGCTGCGCCGGGTCGCGCCGGCCTGACCGTGGCCCCCGTGTCCGAACCAGACCCGATCCGGATCGACCGCGGCGACGGCGTGACCCTGGCCGCGCGGCTGCTGGCCGGGCGCGGGCCGACGGTCGTGTTCCTCCCCGGCTTTCGCAGCGACATGGGCGGCGACAAGGCGACCCATCTTGCCCGCGTCTGCGCCGCGCGCGGCCAGGCGCTGCTGCGGCTCGATTATTCCGGCCACGGCGCGAGCGGGGGACGGTTCGAGGACGGCACGATCAGCCGCTGGGCCGAAGACGCGCGCTGCGTGATCGACCGGCTGACGGCGGGACCGCTGGTGCTGGTCGGCTCCTCCATGGGCGGGTGGATCGCGCTGCTGGTCGCACGCGCCGATCCCGCAAGGGTGGCCGGTCTGGTGGGCATTGCCGCCGCGCCCGATTTCACCGAGCGGCTGATGTGGGACGCGATGGCGCCGCCGGAACGCGCGCGCCTGCTCTCTGAGGGGGTGCTGCACATCCCGAGCCAGTACGGCCCGCCGACACCCATCACCCGCGCGCTGATCGAGGACGGGCGCCGCCACCTGCTGCTCGATGCGCCGATCCCGCTTGCCTGCCCGGTGCGCCTGCTGCACGGCCAGCGGGACCCGGACGTTCCGTGGGAAACGAGCCTGGACCTGGCGGGGCGGATCACCGGCAACGACGTGCGCGTGACCCTGGTGAAGGACGGCGACCACCGGCTGTCACGCCCGGCCGACCTCGCCCTGCTGGACGCCGTGCTGGCCCCGCTCCTCGGCGAGGATGGCGGCTAGGCCTTCGCGGTAGCTGGGGTAGCGCCAGGCGATGCCGAGCGCGGCCTGCGTCGCCCGGCTCGCCACCTTGCGGTTGTCGGCCCAGAAGCTCTGCGCCATCGGGCTCATGGTCGCGGCGGCCACGGCGAACGGCACCGGCGGCGGGGCAGGGACCCCGAGCAGGCGCGCGGCGTAGGTCATCACCTCCGCGCTCTCGGCCGGCGTGTCGTCGGCGAGGTTCAGCACGCGCACCCCGTGCGCGGGCCGCTCCATCGCCGCCAACACCGCGCGCGCGATGTCGTCGCGATGGATGCGCCCGAATGCGTGCCCCGGCTTGGCCACGATCCGCGCCTGCCCGGCGCGCAGATCGTCGAAGGCGGACCGAGCCGGCCCGTAGATGCCGGCCAGGCGGAAGATGTCGAGCGGGGTGGTCCCGGCGACCGCCGCCCAGGCCGCTTCCGCATCCCGCCGCCGCGCCCCGCGCGGGCCGGACGGGGCGGGCGGCGTCGCCTCGTCCACCCAGCCGCCGTCGCGATTGCCGTAGACGACGGTGGACGACAGGTAGCCGATCCAGCGCAGCCCGCCGGCGCGCACCGCTGCCGCGATCGCCGCGCCGTGGCGGGCCAGCACCGGATCGCCCGCCGGGTCCGGCGCGGCCGTGACCAGCAGGTGGGACGCTGCGGCGATCGCCGGGCCGGCGGTGTCGAAGCCGATCGTCCCGGGTGCCGCAGGCGCCCCGCGGGTGGTGCCGACCACGCTCACCCCGCGCGCCCGCGCCGCCGCCGCGACCGCCGCCCCGCAATAGCCGAGGCCGAAGATCAGCAGCACGGCGCTACACCTTGAGGCGCGGCAGCACCGTCTCGCCGAACAGGCGCAGGGAGGCTTCCGCCGTGGCCAGCGGCAGGTCGTTGAAGTTCACCTGCAACGATGCCGTTTCGAACCAGCCGACCTGTTCGCGGTAGGCCAGCACCGTTTCCAGGATGCGCGCCGGCGTGCCGACCCAGGCGGCGGATTTCGCCACCTGGGTCGCGAATGTTTCGGCAGCCAGACTGGCGATCAGCTTGTCGTAGCCGGGATAGTCGGCCGACGCGGCGCCGGCGGTCCAGTCGGACGCGGCGGCGACCAGCGATTTCAGGTAGCGTTCCAGCGGCCCGCGCGCGAGCCTTTCCGCCTCCGCCTGGTCGCGGTGGCACAGCATGTGGAACGCCAGCATGACGGTGCCGGTGCCGGGATGGCCGGCGCGTGCCCAGGCCTCGCGATACGCCGCGATCAGCTCGGCCATCGCGATACCGGCCATCGGGATCGCCATGATCCCGTAGCCCGCGGTGCCGGCGCGTTCGAACGATTCGCGGCTGGCGAGTGTCGCGACATGGAACGGCGGGCGCGGGCGCTGGGTCGGGCGGGGGAGGGAGGTGACGTCGCGGAAACTATGGAAGCGGCCTTCCGACGTCACGTGTTCCTGCTCCAGCAGCAGGCGCACCTGCGCCACGCCTTCGTCGAACCGGGCGCGGCTTTCGTCCAGTTTCACGCCGAAGCGGGCGAATTCATGCGGCAGGAAGGCGCGCGCGAACCCGACCTCCAGCCGCCCGTCCGACAGCGCGTCCAGCATGCCGATCTCGCCCGCCAGTTTCAGCGGGTGGTTGAACGCCGGCAGCACCGCCCCCGTGATCAGCCGCGCGCGGCGGGTGACCTGCGCGGCGGCGGCGAGGAACAGCAGCGGGTTGGGGCTGTAGCCGCCGTAGGGGTGGAAATAATGCTCGACCGTGCGGACATGGCTGTAGCCGTAGCGGTCGCATAACGAGACCAGGCGCAGCGCCTCGGCCCAGTAGTCCTGGCCGGATTTCTCCGCCGGGCCGATGTCGGGGAAGAACTGGATGCCGACCTGCATGGTTCAGTGCCCTCCGCCTATGCGATCCATCGCCGCCAGCAGCACGCCCGCGACGGCGAAACCGAGCAGCAACGCGATCTGCCATACGACCGTCCACAGGCTGGCCGCATCGATATGCACGAAACTTTCCAGCACCTGGATCGCCGCGATCGCCACGATCGAGCCGAGCAGCTTCACTTTCACCGCGCCGAAGCCGAGGTCGGAGAACCCGGACCGTTCCGGAGTGATTGGCCCGATCACCCCCTCCCACCCCGCCAGCACGACGATCAGCACGAGGTTGGCGAGCAGCGCCAGATCGACCAGTTGCAGCACGCCGATCACGGTGTCCGCGCCCGACAGCGCCACCAGCCGGCCGCCCAGCGCCACCAGCTTCTGCAGGAATTTCGCCGCCAGCATCACCAGCGCGGCGAACAGCCCGAGGTAGATCGGCGCCATCACCCAGCGCGCCGCATACACGGCGCGCCCCAGCGGGCGATGGAGCCAATCGTCGTTCACGCCGCGCGGGCCATCCCGCGCAGCACGTAGTGCAGGATGCCGCCGTGGCGGTAGTATTCCACCTCGTCGGCGGTATCGATCCGGCACAGCACCGGCACCGTATCGGTCTTGCCGTTCGGCCGATGGATCACGAGCTTCAGCTCGATCCGCGGGTGCAGCGCGTCGAGACCCGCGATGTCGAGCGTCTCTTCCCCGGTCAGTTCCAGCTTCTTGCGGTCCATGCCGTCCTGGAACGTGAGCGGCAGCACGCCCATGCCGACCAGGTTCGACCGATGGATACGCTCAAAACTTTCCACGATCACGGCGCGGATCCCGAGCAGCAGGGTGCCCTTCGCCGCCCAGTCGCGCGACGAGCCGGTGCCGTATTCCTTGCCGCCGAACAGCACGAGCGGCACGCCCTCGGCCTTGTAGCGCATCGCCGCGTCGTAGATCGGCATCTGCTCGCCGGACGGGATGTGCTTCGTCATCCCACCTTCGACGCCGGGCACCATCTCGTTTCTGATGCGGATATTGGCGAAGGTGCCGCGCATCATCACTTCGTGGTTGCCGCGGCGGGATCCGTAGCTGTTGAAATCCTTCTGCTGCACCTGGCGTTCCAGCAGGTAGTCCCCGGCCGGAGACACTTTCCGGATCGAGCCCGCCGGGCTGATGTGGTCGGTGGTGATCGAATCGCCGAGCAGCGCCAGCACCCGTGCACCCTTGATATCCACCACCGGCGCCGGTTCCATCGTGATGCCCTCGAAATAGGGTGGATTCTTCACGTAGGTGGAACCATCCGACCAGCGATAGGTCTCGGTCGCTTCGACCTGCACCGCCTGCCACTGCGCCGGGCCCTTGAACACCTCGCCGTAGCGGGCCAGGAACTGCTCGCGCGACAGGCACATGCGGATGGTCTCGGCGATCTCCGCGTTGGTCGGCCAGACGTCGCGCAGATAGACCGGCTTGCCGTCCGATCCGGTTCCGAGCGGGGCGGTGGTGATATCCTCCGACATCTTGCCGAGCAGCGCATAGGCCACCACCAGCGGCGGCGAGGCGAGGTAGTTCGCGCGCACGTTCGGATGCAC
>JABBNW010000224.1 GCA_019352115.1 Pseudomonadota bacterium | reverse complement strand
CTAGATCTGCACCGACTGCACCGCTTCCTCCAGCTCCTGGAAGCTCGGCATGTGCTCGTTCGGTACCATTTTGCGCCCCGATTCGATACTGACCTGCGGGGCGTTGCCGTGCAGGTGCGTGACCAGCACGGCGCGGATCACCTCGTAGTATTTGGCTTCCTCCGTCACGATTCCGCCGAGCCGGGCGGCGAGCGGCGCGGCCAGCCCGTAGGCCAGAAGCACGCCGAGGAAGGTGCCGGTCAGCGCGTCGCCGATCATCTCCCCCAGCACCTTTGGCGGCTGGTCGATATGGCTCATGGTCTTGATCACGCCGAGCACGGCGGCGACGATGCCGAGCGCGGGCAGCGCGTCCGCCATCGCCTGCAAGGCGTGCGCGCCGTGCATTTCCTCGGCCAGGGTCTTCTTCAGCTCGCGCGCCATGACGTCTTCGATCTGGTTCGGATCATCGGCGTTCATGCCGACAATGCGCAGGTAGTCGCAGATCATGGTGCAGGCGAATTTGTTGGCGAGTACCTTGGGGAATTTCTGGAACGCGGCGCTTTCCTCCGGTTTTTCGATATGCGCTTCCAGTGCCATCGCGCCCTTGGTGGCGGCCAGCCGGACCAGTACGAACAGCAGGCTGAGCAGCTCGACATAGTCGGGCTTGTGAAACCGGGCGCCCTTCATGGTCTTTCCGAGGCCGCCCAGCGTGTGTTTCACGTCGTGCATGCTGTTGGCCATGATGAAGGTGCCGACGGCGGCGCCGCCGATCGTCAGCATCTCGAACGGCAGCGATCCGGCCAGTGCGGCGACGCTGCCGCCGGTGATGATGAAGCTGCCGAATACGCACAGCAGCAGGAAGACGAAGCCGCCGATCGTCAGCATGGGCAGGCCCCTCGGCTAGGCGGCGCGCCGCGGCGGCGCGGCGGCGGCGTGGGACGGCGGGGGGGCGCAGGGTCTCATACCGATTCGCCGAGAGGCTGGCGGACTGCCAGCGTCGGAACCCGTCCCGTCATGGCCGGCTCTGCGCCAGCCATCTGCACACGGAGGATTGGGGGCAGATGGAGCCGGCCACGACGGAAGACGCCGGGCCGGCAGACAAGGGCGATAGTCGAGCGCGAAGCGGGTTGGTATCATGCGGGGTCTTTCGGGAACGGACGGCTGCGCTAGCGCCCCAGCGGGGGCGCGCCCCCGATCGGAGTGTCGGTGGCGGAGACAGGGGAGACGGCCGCCGCGGCCGTGCGGACCGCGGCGGCGCCGCGCAGCACGAGGATGGAAATCCGCCGGTTCTCCGGTGCGAGAGGATCCTTTGGCAGCAGCAGCTCGCGCGACCCATGCCCGGTTACCGCCTCGATCCGCCGATCGGGCAGTCCGGCACCGGTGAGCAGCCGCCGCGCCGCGTTCGCCCGTCCGGCGGAGAGATCCCAGTTGCTCATCGTCCCGCCCGGGAAGGGGGCCGCATCGGTGAACCCGGCAATACGAACGGGGCCGGCCAACTGTGCGACGATCGGCCCGATCAGCTTCAGCAGGCGGCGGGCCGGCGCGTTCGGCTCTGTCGACCCGGCCCGGAACATCGCATCCTGCCGCGAATCGAGCAGCTGGATGCGCAACCCGCGCGGCGTGATGTCGATCGCGAGCTGGGAGGCGATGGCGGCGAGCTTCGGGTCCTTGAGGATCAGCCGCTTGACCGTGGCGCCGGCGGTGGCGAAGGCGCGGTTCTCGGCCTGGGCGCGATCCGCCGCCGACGGTCCGGCATGGGTGGCCCGCGCGCGGGCCACCAGCCCTCCGGCCGGCGCGATCCCGCGCGCGAGCGAAACGGGGGCCGGCCCCGCGCCCGTCGGCGGCGCACCCTGCGAACCGGCCGGCTGCGCCGCCAGAGCCGGGGCCGCCTGACCGGGACCCCCGCCAGGCCGGCTGGCCGCGCCCCCCGCCCCCTGTCCCGGGGCCGCTGCGCCCGCATGACCCGTGCCCTGGCCGCCATGCGGGGGCGTCTTCTCCGGATGGCGCCTAGAGATCGGGTTGTCCAGCACCGGGTGCAGACCGGTGGTCACCTCGACCGCCCCCTTGTCGGACACCATCGCCCCGTCCGAAAACGCCGTCTCGCCCCCGAACGGCTTGCCGGTGCCGGAGGAGTTGTGGCTCATGAGGTTGGTCGGGCTGAAATAATCCGCGAGCCCCTTGCGCTGCTGCTCGGTGGTCGCGTTGATCAGCCACATGACCAGGAAGAAGGCCATCATCGCGGTCACGAAATCGGCGTAGGCGACCTTCCATGCCCCGCCGTGGTGGCCGCCGCCCGTTTCCTCCTCCCGCCGGATGATGATCGGGCGAGCCTTGCCGTTACCGCTCTGTTCGCGCTTTGCCATGGCCCGCAGACTGCGCCGGCGATGCTTAACCCGAGGCTAACCGACGACGCCTTCGCCGCATCCCCCCAGGCGAGGCGCGACGTTCGTCTCCCCCGGCGGCATGCGTCATCGTCTCTCTTGCAGATCGGCCCCGGGACACGGATAGTCTGTCCTCCGCCCCGCCCGCTTTCTCCCCGCTCGCCGCGCCCGATCCGATCAGGAACCGGCCTTCGCTGGCCGTACCCGCCCGCATGAAGCCCTCGACCGCCGAGATGCCCGTCCTGGACGCCATCGACCGCCGCATCCTGTCGGAGCTGCAGGCGAACGGGCGCATCACGAACGTGGAATTGGCTCGCCGCGCCGGCATCTCCGCGCCGCCCTGTCTGCGCCGGGTGCGCCGGCTGGAGGAAGCGGGCGTCATCCGCGGCTACCACGCCGATCCCGACCCGCAGAAACTGGGCTGGGAGATCACGTTCTTTGCCATCGTCGGCCTGGACAGCCAGAAGGAGGTGGTGCTGGCCGCGTTCGAACAGACCGTCAGCACTTGGCCCGAAGTGCGCGAATGCCACATGATCCGCGGCGGCGGCGACTTCCTGCTCAAGCTGGTGGCGCGCGAGACGACGCAGGAAAACCAGCTCACCCAGAAGCTGACCGGCCTGCCCACCGTGGCGCGGGTGCAGACCCTGCAGACCATTCGTACCAGCCGGCTGCTCGCTGGCGTGCCGCTGTAGGCTATCGCCAAGGCGCCGCCGTTGGGGCTGCCGCGGTGCAGCGCGCCCCTTCTGCGTACGGGGGGGATACCCTATATCCATTTGAATGCCATGCGGCGGAGCGTCCATCGGACGCGGCCGAGACGCGCCACGGGAACCGACGGGTCGGGACACCATGCTGGATCTGTCGGTCACCGAAATCCTTCAGTACGCCGTCCACCATCCCGCCTTGCAGGCGCTGGCGATCGTGTTCGCCACTTTCATCCTGGAAGACGCGGCCACGGTCCTCGCAGCCATGCAGGCACAATCCGGCGCGCTGTCGGTGCCGCTGGCGCTGGGATCACTTTATGTGGGCATCGTGCTGGGCGACCTCGGGCTCTATGGGTTCGGACGGCTGGCGAGCCTGGTGCCGCTGGTGCAGCGCCTGCTGCCGCCGCAGCGCACCGAGGTCATGCGCGCCTGGCTCGACGGCAAGGTCTTCAAGGTGGTGCTGGTCAGCCGCTTCCTGCCCGGCGTCCGCTTGCCGACCTACACCACCTGCGGCTACCTGCGCGCTGACCTGCGCCAGTTCGCCCTGGCGACCGGTCTCGCCACTCTGGTCTGGACGTCCGGATTGTTCGCACTCTCCTTCCGCATCGGCGGTATACTGATGGCCCATTTCGGCGCATGGCGCTGGGCGGGGGCAGCTGGGCTCGTAGTCTTCATGCTGCTGGCAGGAAGGCTGGTGCAGATGCTGCGTCGGCCGCGGCCAGCGTTATCGGACGCCTCGCGTCCATGAAGCCGGCCGACGCGCTGGGCCTTTCGGCCCTTGGCACGGCCCACCCCGTGGCGGAGCCGGCGATCTCGTTCTTCGAGTTCTGGCCGTCCTGGGCGTTCTACGCGCCGATCGTGGCGCAATGGGTGGGGCTCGCGCTGCGCTACCGCTCGATCACCCTGCCGACGGCGGCCAACCCGCATATCGAATCGGGCGGATTGTGCGGAGAATCCAAACTGTCGATCCTCGATCAGGTGCAGGGGGAGGCGCGTGCGCTGCTGGCGCCCTATACGCGGTTGCGCACCGATCCCGCTCGGCCCGCGGCTGATCCGGCGGCGGCCGCGGCGGCGATGGCGGCGGCCGGCCTGAGCTACCCGGTGGTCGCCAAGCCGGACATCGGCTGTAACGGCTGCGGCGTGCGGCTGGTCGCCGACCCCGCGGCGCTCGCCGCCTACCTGGCGGCGTTCCCGCGCGGGGAGGTCGTCGTGCTGCAGGCGTTCATCCCGTTCGAAGGCGAGGCCGGGCTGTTCTACATCCGCCACCCCGACGAGAAAGTGGGGCGGATCACGTCCGTCACGCTGAAATACACGCCGATGGTCGTGGGCGACGGCCGCTCCACCCTGCGCAAATTGATCCTCGCCGACCCGCGCGCCGGCCGCGTGCCGGAGCTATACCTGCCGCGCCTCGGGCCACGCCTGGAAGAAGTGCCGCCACAAGGCGAAACCGTGCGCCTGGTGTTCGTCGGCAACCACTGCCGAGGCTCGATCTTCCGCGACGGCACCGATCACGTGACCCCGGCCCTGACCGCCGCGATGGAACGCCTCGCCCGCGCCTTGCCGGACTTCCACTTCGGCCGCATCGACGTCCGCTTCGAATCTCCGGCAGCCCTCGCCCGCGGCGAAGGAATGCAGGTGATCGAAATCAATGGCACCGGATCGGAAGCCACCCACGTCTGGGACCCGCGAACCCGCCTGGCCGACGCCTGGCGCGCCCAGTTCTACCACTACGGCCAAGCCTGGCGTATCGGCGCCACCAACCGCGCCCGCGGCCACCGTCCAACAGGCGTCGCCGCCCTATGGCGCCTCTGGCGCCGCCAGAAACGTCTGATGGCGGCCTACCCAGTCAACGATTGATACCAACGGCGTGGAGGGCAGGTGAAGGGACGAAGGCCAGTGGCAGCGCCCCAGGCCTTTTTCCTTTCAGCCGCCCCCCAGGCTGGTTGGCACCGGTCGTTGCGTGGTTGGCACCACCTGGACGTTGTTGGTGTTGTAGGTGGTGGCCCCGCAGGGGGCGGCGCGGTCGGTGGCGAGGACGTTGGCGCAGCCGTTGGTGTCGGTTCCGGTTGCGTCGGGGGTGAACCAGGCACCTTCCTTGATGGCGACGACGCCGGGGGCGATTCTGTCGGTGATTTCGGCGGGCAGGGTTGTGGCGCCGTGGGCGTTGAACACGCGGACGTGCTGGCCGTTGGTGATGCCGCGCACGGCGGCGTCGGTTGGGTGCAGCCAGATCGTATCCGGATCGATGCGGGCGAAGCGGGGTTGGTTGCCGTGGATCGAGTGGGTGCGCGCGCGGGATTTCGGCGTGCAGAGGCGCAGCGGGTAGGCGGCGGGGGTTTCCGAGTCGATCCAGGTGGGGATGGGCGGGATGGCGCCCAGGCCGCACGGGTCGGGGTTTTCCGCGAGCGTGGTGGCGTAGATCTCGATCCGGCCTGACGGGGTAGAGAATTTGCAGGTTTCGGGGTCGCGGATTTCGCGTGCGAAGGCGACCGCGTGCTCGGGCGGGGGGAAGCGGGCGACGCCTTGGTTCGTGAAGGCGGCGAAGTCGTCGACCGCGTCGGCGGTCAGCTCGCGCAGCCAGTCCTGTTCGGTTTTGTCGTTGTAGCCGGCGATGCCCAGGCGGCGGGCGAGTCCGGCGAAGATGTCGATGTCGTTGCGGCATTCGCCCATCGGCGCGAGCGCCTGACGCATGAAGATCCCGTAGTGCCCGGCGCCGGACCAGGGTGTGTGGACGTCGTTCCGTTCCAAAAATGTGGTCGCCGGCAGCACGAGGTCGGCGTAGCGCGCGGTGGGGGTCAGGAAGTGGTCTTGCGCGATCAGGAATTCCACGCCGTCGAGCGCGCCCGCCGTTTTCGTAACGTTCGGGCATTGATTAAACAGATCCCCGCCCGCCGTGTAGATCAGCTTGATATCGGCGGGATAGCCGCCTGCGGTGCCGCGCGCGAGCAGGTCGGCGAGCAGCGGGGAGGCAACGCGCGCCGCGATCGGGTTGCGTCCGGTGGGCAGGCTTTTGATCCCCGCCCGCCCGGTGGCGCCGTTGCTGACGCCGGAATTGCCGCCGGGGATGCCGATATTGCCGGTGATGGCGGCGAGCGCGTAGGCGGCGCGGTGGAATTGCTCGCCGTAGGCGGTGCGTCCGGGCGCGTAGCCGGCGTGCAGGGCGGCGGGTTTGGTGGTGGCGAAAGTGATGGCGAGGCGCCGCAGGGTCGCGGCGGGAATGCCGGTGATGGGTTCGGCCCATTCGGGGGTTTTCGGCACACCGTCGGCCTCGCCGAGCAGGTAGGCGCGCCAGGACGCGCCGGCGGGGGCGCCGGGCGGCAGGTGGGCGTCGTCGAAGCCCAGTACGTAGCGGTCGCAGAAGTCCTGGTCGTGCAGGCCCTCGGTCACCGCGACGTAGGCCATCGCGAGCAGCGCGGCGGTGTCGGTGGACGGGCGGATGAAGATGTGTTCGTCCGCGAGCTGGCGGCTCGTTTCGGTACGGCGCGGGTCGATGCAGATGATATGGGTTCCCTGGCGCTTCGCCCATTTCAGGTACGGCATGGTGCTGGTGCCGAAGGTGCCGTCGCCGGGGCTCCAGCCCCACATCAGGATGAGTTTCGAATTGGCGTAATCGGTGGGTTCGCGCCCCGCGGATTTGTACGGCGTGCGCGGGCCAAAGGTGGTGCGGACGGAGAAGATCTCGGCCTCGGCCGACATGTTCGACCACAGGACGGTGCAGCCGCCGAACATGTTGAGGAAGCGCTGTGCCGCCGCGCGCCCGTGCAGCATCGACAGACTGCCGGAGCGCGAGGCATCGAGGATGGCGGCGTTGCCGTAGGTGGCGCGCACCCGGCGCAGTTCGCCGGCGGCCTGGTCGAGCGCGTCGTCCCAGGAGATGCGTTCGAACTGGCCGGAGCCGCGTGGGCCGATGCGCCGCAGCGGGTGCAGCAGGCGGTCGGGGTGGTAGATGCGCTCGATCTGCGCGACTCCGCGGGCGCAGGCGGGCAGCGGCGGATGGTCCGGGTTCCAGGGGCGGGTGTCGGTGGAGATTTTCACGATCCGCCCGTCGGCGACATGGGCGTTGACGACGCAGCGGCCGCCGCAATTGTGGCCGCAGGTGGTGGTGACGACGGTCTCGCCGGCGCTGCGCGGGGCGGAGCGGGGAGCTTCGTAGACGGTGGCGCGGGTCATTCGGGTCCCGATCGGGGGCTGGCTGCATTTCTGGGACCATACTTGCCTGTGGCGCTACCGAACGCCAGGGTCGCGGCCCGCGTAGGCTGGTACCCCGTGTGAGGCACGGGAGGGAGGAGCAGTGCCACGCCCGTCCAGTCGCGGCGCCATTCGCCGTCGCGGAAACCCGCTCGGACGCTTCCGCAGGCTTAACCCTTATTAGGTGTTTTGGCACAGGGCCTGTCGGGGGTGAACGGAATTTCAGCAAAGCGTTGCAGAAAGATTGCATTCATGACATTCCTCTGGACACGATCGCGGCGCGACCCTAAGCAGGCGCTGAAAGTGGTCGGAAGCAAGCGCCGTCCACGAACAGAATGGGCAGTGAAAGCGATGATCTCCGTTTCCAAAGCAGGCATTGTCGCGGCGCTGATTGCCTTCCTAG
>JABBNW010000223.1 GCA_019352115.1 Pseudomonadota bacterium | reverse complement strand
TTCCAGAGCCTGGCGGCCGCGGTCATCGCGGCGCTGATCCTGGTCGGCGCGGCCGCGCGCGCCCGTGCCCGCGGGGAAAGCCTGGCTACGGCGTTCCGTACCGCCCCGCTCGAATAGGCGCGCCCTGCCGACCTGTAGTGGTTATGGTGCGTGGCGCTTATGCCTCCTGTTCGCTTTCATTTCCTGTAAGCCGCGGCTTTGGCGGCGCGCTGGCCGCTACGCTGCCAATAAGGTCGGCCAGAACTTCGCGGTCGCGCGCATGGACCAGAAATCCCGGCAGCTCTCGCACCAATTTTTCGCGCAGCGCGGCGTCCTGCTCGGCGCGTTCGAGTACCCATGTCCCGAGCAATATTTTCCTTCGGGTCTCCTCAGCCTTGGTTTTTTTTCCGATCCTGGCGCGCAACGCCGCCGTCCGCGCCTCGAGCGCCGCCAGGCGCTCCTTCGCAGATGCCATTTCAGCCGTCCTTCCTTGAACCAGATCTCTTTTACCAGCCCTGCACTATACCCAGCAATTTTTTCGCCTATCGGCCTTTTGGCTTGCCTTGCTCCCCTTCCCCGCCCCGGCATTTCTTCGCTTTAGCGCTGTCCATAGCCGCCTTTTTTTCATCCTTAACTCCTATACTGATCCTACGCCTTCATCCTGCCTGTTTGCCACCACTCCCCTCCCTAATCTTGCTCTTCTGTGTACGGCTCCCTCCCCTTCCTGCTTTTTTTGCTGGAAATGCGCACTTACGAGTCTGACTTGTCTAGACAACTTTTGTTCGGTGCAGTAGGAGTACCCGTCCCGTGCCAATGTACAGTGTTTCTGTCCGCCGCATAAGTCGCCGGAGCGGGCGTAGCGCGGTCGCGGCCGCGGCATATAGGGCTGGCGAGCGCTTGATCGACGAGAGGCAAAAAACAGTCCATGACTATCGCGGTCGGGATGGCGTCATACACACAGAGATTGTGCTCCCAGACGGAGTAGATTTCGAGTGCTCACGGTCTGAGCTGTGGAATGCCGCGGAGCGGGCGGAACGACGAGCGGATGCGACTACTGCGCGCGAGATCCTGGTGGCACTACCGAGGGAATTGAACCATGCGCAGCGGCTTGTGCTCGCGCGTCGGATCGCGCGCTATTTTGCGCGGCGCTACGGCGTTGCCGTCGATTTTGCTCTCCACCTTCCCTCGACGGACGGGGATGACGGGAATCACCATGTCCATATTCTTATAACCACCCGTAAAATCACGCCAACCGGCCTCGGTGAGAAGTCTGATTTTGAGCTGTCCGACGCCGCTCTGAGAGCGCGCGGTTTGCCTACGGGTGCCCAACAGATTGAGGAAATTCGAGCCGAAATCGAACGGCTAACGAACCTCGCGCTTGCCCGTGCCGGCGTCGAGGCGCGTGTCGATCACCGGTCCTATCGTCGGCGGGGAATCGAGATCGAGCCCCAACGGCACCAAGGGCCGGGCGCGACGGATGTCGAGCGCCGCGGCGGTGAGCCAGATCGGCCACGCCTGACGCCAGAGGCGGCCGAGTACAACGCCGCGCAGATCGAGCTGGATCCAGGTGTCGTCCTGCGTTTAGTTACTGCCCGTGTCAGCGTGTTCACCCGTGCAGAAATCGCAAAAGAGATCGCGCGGCACGTTGACGTCGACGCTGCCGAATTTCAGGCGCTGCTGGCTCGCGTGTTGGCCCATCCAGACCTCGTTCGGCTGACCGCAGATCGTCGTGATTCTGGTGGCGCGCTCAGCCCCGAGATCTACTCTACGCGTGCGCTGGTCAGGCTGGAACGCGGCATGCTGTCCGACGCACAGATGCTCGCGGTCGGTCGCCGGCATCCGGTTGCCCCCGGCGCGACTAAGGGCGCCGCAGCAGAGTACGCCGTTGAACACGGGTACGGGCTCACGGACGAGCAAATTTCTGCGGTCGACGCCGTGACAGGGCCTGCTGGTATCGCGGTCATCACTGGGGTAGCTGGTGGTGGAAAATCGACGGCCCTCGATGTGGCCCGGAGGGCTTGGCGTGCGTCGGGTTATCAGGTTCTTGGTGCGGCCCTCAGTGGCCAGGCTGCGCGCGGGCTGCAGGCTGGGGCGGGGATCGCCAGTCGCACTGTCGCGTCGCTGCTGCACGCGCTTGACGGGGGGTACGTGCACCTAGATCAGCATACGATTCTCGTAGTGGACGAAGCTGCGATGTTAGACAGTCACACGCTCGCCGATCTGGTGCGTCGCACCGGCGCGGCGGGCGCAAAAATCGTGCTGGTGGGGGACGCGGAGCAACTCCAGCCGATCGGACCGGGCGCCGGCTTCCGTGCGTTGGCTGAGCGGCTCGGCTGCGTCCGCCTCGACGAAATTCATCGACAGCGAGATCCATCAGAGGCGTCGGCAACAGCGCGATTTGCAGCCGCGCAGACTGCCGCCGGACTTGGCGTCTACGCGGCGACCGGGGCGATCCAGGGGCATGCGACTGTCTCGGCTGCGCGCGGGGCGATCGCTAAAAAATATGTCGCGAACTGGGGTCGCGAGACGCAAATGGCTCTCGCCCATCGCCGCGCGGATGTCGCGGCTCTCAACCGCGAGATCCGGGACCGGCTGCGCGCTGCGGACATGCTCGGGGTTGACCACCAGTTCGATGCAGAATCTGGAACGATCGTGCTCGCAGTGGGCGACCGGTTGGTATTTCTACGCAATGATCGACGTCTCGGGGTGGTCAACGGTACGGCCGGCAGCGTGATCGAGGCCCACGATGACACTTTGAGAGTGCTGCTGGACGATGGTGCTGAGATCGTCGTCAAAGCCGCCGAATATCGCGACATAGCGTACGGATATGCTACGACCATCCATAAATCGCAGGGTAGAACTTTGGACCGTACCTATGTCCTGGCTTCACGAACAATGGACCGACATATGACCTATGTTTCCATGTCACGGCACAGAAATGGCGTGGAAATGCTATATGGAGCCGACGAATTCTCTTCGTACGATGACCTGGTCTCCACACTATCCAGATCTGGACTTAAAGAGACCACGCTCGACTTTGAAGAATACGATTTTGCGGTGCGACGCGGCGTGGTGCCGGACAGCCAGATCTGGGTGGATCCAGGCTCGCTCGAGCCGCCCCCCGCCGAGCCGCCCGAACGCGCCGCCGAGAGGCTCTGGTGGGCGCGGCTGGCGGCCTTGGTCGCGCGGCTGACGACGGTCACGGCCGCGCGGCAGGCGGCTGAGCTGGCGCGGGCAGAGGCCGGCGCAGCGCTGGAGCCGCACAGTATCCGGTTGACGCAGGCCGCGCGGGCGGTGGACGAGGCGCGGCGGGCCCGGGAGGCGGCGGAGGCAGCTCTGACGGCGGCCACCGCGCGGCGCGACGTGCTGGATCGGATGGGGGTGCGCGCCGATCCGGCCTGGGTCGCCGCGCGGGCAGACGCTCGGCGGGCGGCGAAGGCCGAGCACACAGCCCGGCGGCGGCACGATATTATCGTAGCGGAAACGAAACCGCATTTTGAGCGGGCGCAGGCAGCAGCCGACGCCGAAAAGGCAGCCCGCGTGGTTGAAAAGGACGCGCGCACGGCGATGGAGCTCGAGCGGCGACGCCGGCGCGTCCGTAACCGTGCCCCTGGCGCGGAGCGCGGGCACCAGGAGCCGGATTGCGGCCCAAGCATGGAAGCATGAGTCGAAGCGCCGCGCCCGGACGCAGAGCCAGCGGCGCCGGCTTTCCGGCAGAGTTGGCCGCCGTGCTCGCGCGCCCGGGGTGCCGGCGGCGATCATTCTCGCAACACCCGGATCAGTCGCAAGAGCCGAGATCATGGCCGCCATTCCTAGTCTTATAGCAACCTAGGAACCTAGGAAGACTTGCAAATTCTATCTAGAATGGATATAATGGATAAAAGGAGGCCAGTCATGAAAGTCACTTCCACCGAGTTCCAGCAGAATGTCGGGCGCTACCAGGACGCGGCGCTTCAAGCACCTGTCGTTATCACCAAGCACGACCGCCCCCACACCGTACTGATGTCGGCGGCCCTGTTCGAGGTGGTGATGAAGGGCCGCGTCGCCCGACCGGTCGAAGACCTCGACGACGATACCCTGCGGGCGATCGCCGGCGCGGCGGTGCCGGCCACTCACGCCAGGCTCGATGAACTGATCAAAGACTGGATGCCGTGAGTCTGCCGTCGCCGGTACCGGGGCTTGTGATTTCTTACTCGTATCCATGGGCGAGGGAACACGGACAGGGGGCAGAGGAAGGCCGCAAGACCAGACCGTGCGCTATCGTCGCCGCGCGGCAGGTGATGGAAGGCCATGAGGTCGTGACCGTCGTGCCGGTGACGCATTCGCCGCCGGCCGACCCGGCGGATGCCGTCGAGATACCCCCTGCCCTGAAAGCCCATCTCGGGCTTGATGAGATGCCGTCCTGGATCGTCGTGACCGAGACCAACGACTTCCTGTGGCCCGGCCCCAACCTGGTGCCCCTGCCCCGCACACGGCCAAGCCGCTTCGACTACGGCATGCTGCCGCCGCGCTTCTTCGCCCACGTCCGCGACAAGATTCTCAAGGCCCACTTGCAGCGGAAGCTAAACCGGGTTCCGCGTTCGGATTAGCGGGCGCGGAGGCCACGGTGCTCGGGCGCGTCAAAAGGTGGGTGCTCGTCATGCTCGCCCGCGAAGGGCGGGCTGCGCGTGGCTCCGCTCCCGCCGCGCGAAGGGGCGCGGCGCTTTTGACCCGTCCTCCGCGCCATGCCGTCCTGAATGCGCCGGAACGAGGAACGTCCCGACAGATCGACGCCAAGACGCCTGCGGCGGGCGTCGAACGAGGAACAATGATAGGAAGCTATAGTCCTAGGATTATAGATATCTAGGTTTTCCCGTAGCGTTCTTCCAGGATTTCAATGGCTTCGGCCAACAGTTCCGGCACTCTGCGGCGAGTGCGGATCGCGAGCATGTCGAAACCGTCCGCGACCCGGCGCGTCACCCGCTTGTTGAACTGGACGCGCCCATCCTCCTTCACCTGGTCGAATTTCGGGGTGGCGACGCTCGCCGGCGGCGGCGCAGCGGCGACCTCGGGCATCGAACGGCGCGGCGGTGGCGGCGCGATCTTCAACGGGTTGACCATCCTATGCCGCCTCCTTCGCGGCCTGCATGTGCGCGGCAATGGCGGCGGCCAGGGCCGTCGCGCGTTCCTGGACGGCGGGGAAGCTGATTTCCGAGGCGGCCTTGCCGGCATTGTGCCCCTGCCGGATCGAGGGCAGCTCGTGCAGTACAGGATCGAAGACGTTGATCTTCGCGCGCTGAAGGTACTCGCGCGCGGCTTGATCCTCGGACGCCGAGCCGGTGATGCGGCAGAACACGAACCAAATCTTGCCGCGCTCGATGCCGCTTTCCTCAAGCTCGTACGCGGCCTCGACCTGGGCTTCCAGATCGTCCAGCCCGTAGCCCGTCGGCATCAGCACCAGGTCGGACGCTTTCGCCATGCCGCGCCCGCCCTGCTCCGCATGGGCCGGCCCGTCTAGCAGCACCAGATCGAACCGCCCCGCCTCGCGGACGGCCCGTTCGACCGTGGCGAATTTCTCGACCGGGATCTCCGGTTGCAGCCCGGCGCGGTCGCGCCGCGCTTTCCACTTCGTCGCCGTGCCCTGCATGGTGTCGAGATCGGCGATCTTCACCTGCCAGCCCGCGCGGACGAACTCGACCGCGAGGAGCCGGGCCAGGGCGGATTTGCCGACACCGCCTTTCTGGGAGATCAGCGCGATTATCATGGCTAGCTTCCTAGGGGCCTAGGGTTTCGGATGTCTATGATCCTACGTTAGAAGAGACCTAGATTCCTAGCAATATGCATTCCTAGGATTCAGGAATTGGCGAACGCACTGCGAACACTGCGCCGCGTCCGCGACTGCGTTGTCAGCGATCCCGACATTCTGGGGGGCGCCGCTGTATTCCGGGGCACGCGCGTGCCCGTGCACCTGATCGCGACGTTGATCGGGCAGGGTTCAACCGAGACGGACCTGCTTGAGGCTTACCCGCGCCTGACAGCCGAGATGGTGCACCTGGCCCCGACCTACGCGGCTGCCTATCCCCCCGGGGGCGCCCCCGCGCGCAGCCATGGGATGGTCAGCCACCGGTACAGAGCACCCGCCGGAAGGTGGCGACGATCGGGGCCAGATGAGATTTCTGATCGATGAGTGCCTGAGCATCGACCTGGTCTCGATCGCCAGCCAGGCCGGGCACGAGGCCCAGCACGTTGCCCATGTCGGCAACGCCGGATGGAAGGACTGGGACATCGCCCGCCACGCCGCCGAAGGGGACTTTGTGCTGGTCACGAACAACGCCAGCGACTTCCGGATGCTATGCGGCGCAGCCGTTGTACACCGGCCCGGTCATCATCATCCCGAGCGTCAATCGCGTGGTGCAGCAGCTGAGATGACGTCCAAACTCTAAGATTCCTCCACAGATTCCCCCTGAGCCACGACCGGGCTTTCCGGTGCTGGCGGTGTCGTCGCGTGAGCTGCGGCGTCACGGTCGGCCTCGAAGGCGCGCAGGCCGCGGCGGTGCCAGCGCACGGCGAGGTGGCGCGGATCGTCGCCGGCGTCGTCCGACGCTCGGACCGGTCGGCGAGATCGAGGAAGACGCCGAGCAGGGTACCGCGATCGTCGTCCACCAGTTCGACGAGGCCGGCTTTGTGGACGAGGCCGCCGAGTTCGATGAGATGGCGGGGATGACCTACCTGCAGGCCGCGCTCCGGGGCATTCCGGCGACCGTCCGACGCAGCAACAGCCTGTCGCTTGAGGTGTTCGACCAGGCCGTCACGCTTGGCCCTCCTGCCGTTCTATCTGACGTACCGTGCGGCGATCGACGCCTTTAGCCGACTTGGGGGCTGGCGCATCGAAGGCTGCCTGAGTTCCAGCTCCTGCAATCATAAGCGTGCGTGAGCGGCGAGACATTCTCCGCAAGTCCGGAATATGCGCCATCAAAACGTTGGCAACGCAGCAATGCGCGAAAGGCAGGGCATTTTTGCACACGGTTTGTCCGGTCCGTGCTGATCTGACGGTCGTTCACAGCGAGACCTGCAATGAAACCCGCAGCCGATGACGGCGGGCGTGCCCGTCGCCGACATCATTTCGGGCGCCGGAGCCGTGCCGCACGCGAAGGTCACCATCTGCCGACCCTCGAAGAATTATTGCTCGACATGCCATTCTTCCGCAATGATCTTGCCGCCGACGCCCAGGCCTGGGCCGAGATCCTGCTGCCCCGGCTGATCGGTACTGACAGCGATGGCAACCCTCGGGCCACCGGATCGGAGGTGAGCCGTGGGTGGCCGGCCAAAAGCCAACGCCGACGGATGCGCGCAGACCAAGCCCTCTCCGGGGCCCAGAAGCTGGTCCTCAGCACCGCGCTGCGGGCACTGACCGTGGCACCCGGTGAACAGGAGGCCAGCGCGGCCGCCGCTGCGTTCCGGCAGGTGCCGGGCACCGCGCGGATCGGCAGCTTGATGGTGGACGAGGCGGCCGCCCGCTGCGACTTCTACGCGGCTGTGTGCGGCGACTCCGCGGCCATGCAGCGGCTGGCCACGACTGCCGCGCAGGCAGCCCTGGTCGCGTGGGCGCCGGAGGTTCGGGCCGGTCTCGCCCAGGCGGCCCTCGGCTGGGCCGCATTCGCCGGTGGCGCGACGAGCTTCGGCACCTCGCTTACCCTTGTGGCTGG
>JABBNW010000222.1 GCA_019352115.1 Pseudomonadota bacterium | reverse complement strand
AATCGCACGGTTCCGCCCCGTTGTGAATCTTCTGTTTGGTTCAGAGCACTAGGTCGCCTCCGCCTCGAACACTTCGCGCGCGATGTTGGCCGCGGTCATCGCGCACGGCCAGCCGCCGTAGAACGCAACATGGGTGATCATCTCCGCCAGTTCCTGCTGGGTCACGCCGTTGAACAGCGCGCGCTGGAGATGGCCCTTGAGCTGCTCGGGCCGGTAGGTCGCGACCAGCACCGCGCAGGTGATCAGGCTGCGGTCGCGCTTCGATAGTTCCTTGCGTTCCCAGATGTCGCCGTAGACGACCTTCTCCGTCAGGTCGATCAGCTTGGGGACGGTCGCGCGCACCTTGTCGCGGGACGCGGTGGTGGGGGTTTTCGGCATGTGCGGTTCCTCCGTGCGTCGGGGATGCGCCCGACGTCGAAGGGACTGCACACCAGCAGGGCGGCGCTGTCGAGGCAGGCGCGGGCTTGACCGAGTGGCCTGGTCGATCGGGCGCCTATCCCGCCAGCAGCGCCAGCGCCACCGCCCCGGCGGCCAGGCAGTAGTAGGCGAACGGCGCCAGCGCCCAGGCCTCGTGGCCGCGGAAATAGCGCATCAGGAACGCCGTGCTGGCGAAGGCGGTGCCGCCCGCCACGATCGCCGCGACGACCGAAATCCCCCACATGCCGTGAGTCGCGCCGGCATGCAGCAGCTTCGGCACTTCCAGCACGCCGGCGCCGACGATCACCGGCGTCGCAATCAGGAACGAGAAATGCGCCGCCCCTTCGTGCGTGACGCCGCGCAGCAGCCCGCCCACCATGGTCGCGCCGGAGCGCGAGATGCCCGGGATGAACGCGAGGCATTGCCAGCAACCGATCACGATCGCGTCACGTGCGGTGAGGGTGGAGAGCGCGCGTAACGTCTGCGGCGGACGCCGGCCGCGCAGCCGCTCGGCGCCCAACAGCAACAGGCCGTTGACGATCAGGAACGCCGCCGCCACCCGGGGATCGCCGAACAGCCGGCGCAGCGGATGTTCCAGCACGAATCCGATCAGCACGGCGGGCAGGGTCGCGAGCACGATCAGGCCGAACACGCGCCGGCTTTCGGCCACCTGGTGCGCCGAGCCGCGGCCCAGGATGCCGATCGCGAGCGCCCACCAGTCGCGCCAGAAATAGACCAGCAGCGCGGTGGCGGTGCCGAGGTGCAGCATCACCAGGAACGGCAGGAAGGCCGGCGCGTGCTGGTCGATATGCCAGCCTAGCACCGCCGGGGCGACCACGGCGTGGCCCAGGCTGCTGACCGGGAACAATTCGGTGGCGCCCTGCAGCACCGCGAGGACGATCGCCTGGAGATGGGTCATGCGCCGGTTCCTGACGGAAACCGGCGCGGCGGGCAAGACCGACCGCGGCCCGCATGCTATCTGGGGGAAGCCGGACGGGTGGGGACCAACGCGAGCGCGTCGAACCCCGCCCCCACGACCCGCCAGCCCGGCCCGGCGAAGGCAGCTTGCAGGTGCGCGACGGTGGCGCGGCTTTCGCGGTCCACCCCGACCGGGGCCAGCACGACACGCGGCGCGCCGGCCGCAGCGGCTCGTAGCGCGGCCGGGGTCATGTGCGCGGTCACGAGGCGCACCCGCAGCCACGGCGGCGCTTCCAGCAGGAACGGGCCGACCACGCCCACCCCGTCGTTGCCGCGCGGCAGCAGCACCCGCCCGTCCCGCCCCGCCAGCCGCGCCGCCGCCCCCGCCGCCGCGCGCGCCGGCTGCATCGTCTCCGGCCGGGTCAGCAGCCCGGCCAGCGCCAGCGCCTGCACCGCCAGCACCGCTGCCGCCACGGCGCGCGATGCCCGGCACGCGGGGCGCCCGACGTCCCGCCCCGAGTCCTGCCGGGCCAGCGCGCCGGCCAGCAGCAGGGCGAAGAATGGGGTGGCGAAGGCGAGGTAGCGCAACTCGATCGGCGTGCTGTCGCACGCGAGCCCAAGCGCCAGCAGCCCCGCCGCCGGCGCTGCCGCGCAGAGCGTGAGCAGGCCGCGCGCCTCCGCCCGCCCGATCCCGCGCCAGCGCCAGGCGATCAGCCCGACCAGCCCGACCAGCCCCGCGGCCAGCCCCGCCCCCAGCGCCGCCCGCGCCGGCCCGGCGGCATACAGCGGCAGGCCACCGAAGATCGCCCCCGCCGCATCGCGCCCCAGCAGGACCAGACCCGGGCCAAGGCGGAACGGCGGGAACTGGCCCGGCCGGCTGCCACCTTGGGCCAGCAGGAACCACAAGCCCACCGGCAGCCACACGGCGAGCCCCCCAAGGCACGCCAGCGCCCGGCCGAACCCGGCAAGCGGCCCCGCGCGCCGAGCGCGCCAACCATCCGCGCGCCAAGCGCGCCAACCACCCGCGCGCCAAGCGCGCCAACCGTCCGCGTGCCAGGCGCGCCAACACAGCGCGAGCACCACGGCGGCAGCGGTGAAGGCGGCCAGGTAGTTGGTGAAGCATGCCGCCCCCAGCAGCAGCCCGGCCGCGACATCCGCCGCCGGCCCGCCGCGCCCTGGCGGCCGATCGCGCCGGCGCAGCACCAGCCAGACGCCGGCGAGCGCGAGCGCCTCGGCGAGAGCGAAATTGCGCGCGATCGCGCCGGTGTAGGCGAAGCCGTAGCAGCCGAGGGTGAACAGCATGGCGGGTACCGGGGGCACGCCGGCCTCGACGGCGATCGCGCCCACCGCGGCCAGCGCGGCGAGCGCGGCCAGGACGGACAGCGCCCGCGCGGCCCGCAGACCTGGCCCCACCAGGCGACGCCAGGCCGCGAGCACCCAGAAATAGAGCGGCGGATGGACGTCGGTCGCGCGCAGTTCCGCCGCGATCCGGGCCGGGCCGGCGGTCGCGGCGATCACGCGGCGAACCCGGGCCGCGGTGAAGACTACGGCGGGCCAGTCCGGCCGCGGCGTGCCGGCGACCACGAACAGGCTATAGGCTTCGTCGTATTCGGCCCCGCGCCGCACCGCCGCCCCGGCCAGCACGCACGCCCCGAGGAGCAGCACCATCACCCTGCGCATCCGCGGGCGATCGCATGGGGAAGTTGAGGAAGCGTTACGGGGGCGGCGATCGGGGGAATTGGGAAACCGGCGGCGGGACCCCATCCGCCCCGCTCCGCAGGTCGGGTGGCACCGGCCCGCGGCAGCGCGCGTACGATGCCGGGATATGCACTATCCCAGCGGATATGCGGCCTGACCCACTCTTGCCGCCGGTTCAAGGCAGGGCGCGGAACCCGGGGCCGTCGGGCGGTTCGTCCAGTTCCTCGACAATGCTCAGCACGTCCGCCAGCGGCGGGCCGCGCCGGCACAGCCGGGCCAGTTCCTCGACCGCGTCGGTTTCGCCGGAGATCAGGGTCTCCACCGCGCCATCGGGCCGGTTGCGCACCCAGCCGTCGAGGCCGAGCAGCTCCGCCTGCGCCACGAGCCAGGCCCGGAAGCCCACGCCCTGCACCCGCCCGCGCAGGATCAGCCGTTTCGCTGCCATGGTCCCCCCCCGATGTCAGCCCCGGTGTCCCCCCCGCCGTCCCTTGGGCCGCCGGCCAGCGCCAGGAAGCGCGCCGCGAGGGCGATGTCCGCCGCGACGGCGGCGCGCCGGGCAGCGGCGGCGGCATCCTCGCCCCATTGTTCCGCCTGGTACAGCTCGTCCAGCGCCCCCAGCGCAGGCGCGGCGGCGGGATCGAGCGCGCCGTCCGCCAGTGCGAGCCCCAGCACCAGGCTGCCCAGCGCCGGCACCGCGAGGCCAAGCGCGGCCAGCGCCAGCGCATCCCGCCGCGCCACCGCCCGGCGCAGCGCGGCGAGGCTGGACGGCGGCTGGTGCACCGCGGCAATTCCGCTGCCCACGCGCAACGGCGCGTCCAGGCTGCGCGCGGCCCAGTCGAGCCAGGGCTGCCAGGCCGCGTGCTGGCGGCGCACCAGGGGCGCGGGGGCCTCGGCGCGGTAGCACAGCAGATCGGTTTCGCCGTAGCGCGCCAGGGCGTCGACGGTGGCGCCGGGGTCCGGCGCGATGCGCTCCTGCGCGGTGCCGGCGAGGCGGGTGAGCGGGGTGTCGGCGAAGCTCATCTCCCCGCCCGGCGCGCCGCCCGCCGCCTGCCACTCGCCGGCGATCGCGGCGGCGAGAGTAGCCGGGCCGACGCGGAGTACGGCGCCCCCCGGCAGGCGCAGCGGGCGGTCGTCGAGCCGCACGGCGTGGCCCTCCGGCCCCGGATCGAGCCGCACGGTGGTCCAGAACCGCTTCATGCCGCACCGCGCGACATCAGCGGGACGGTGCGGCGCGGGCGCAAGACCATCCCCCCGCGCCTAGCGGAACAGGTTGCGCAGGAGCGTGCCCGGATTGGGCAGTTTCCCGGGCGGCTGGGTGGGAGCGGGCGCGGCCGGCGCGGCCGCGGGCGGCTGCTGGCCGCGGGCGAGCGCCAGCGCGGTGGCGCAGGTCGGCGCCTGCACCGCCTGCGGCACGCCGAGCTTCTTCCCGCCCAGCAGGGACAGCGCAACGCCGATCCCGGCCTCGGCGGCGCCGCGGGCGCTGAGCGCGGCGTTCGGATGCGCCCAGCCGCCGCTCACGCGCACGGGGACGGAAAATCCGGTGCCGCCGACCCGTCCCTGCGGGTGCAGCAGCAGATCGAGCGTCTCGGAACCAAGGTGCACCGTGCCCGCGCCGGAGATCGTCGTGAGGGTGGAGGCGAACAGGAACGGCGCGACCTGCGCCACCCCGTGCTGCGCGACCAGCCGCAGCGCGAGGCAGCGGATCGTGCTGGTCCCGCCGTGCGCCACCAGCCCGGCAAGGTTCGCCCGCGCCAGCACGCCGCCGAACAGCCGGTCGAGCACCGCATTGTCGATCGTCCCGCCCGTCATCGTCGCCGCCACCACGCCGTCGAGCCCGGCGGCGATCGCGTGCAGGCTGGTGCCCGCGCCGTGCAGGTCGGCGACCAGCGCGACATCCCCGGTCGCCAGCCCCTTCTCCCCCGCGAGCGCCAGCAGCGACGCGAGCGCCAGCCCCGGCGCGTGCAGGCTGAGCGCCGCCTGCGGCACCTTCTGCGCCGCGTCCAGGGTGAGCCGCAGCGACAGCGGCCCGGCCGGCGGCGTGGCGGTGAACGGCGCCAGCACCAGCTTGCCGTGGGCCAGCGCCAGGTGGAACGCGAGATTGCGCCAGGTCTCGCCGCCGCTGCGCAGCGCCGCGACCGAGACCGAAAGATCGGCGTCCGCCCGCCGCAGCAGCCCGAGCGGCAACGTCGTGTCCGGGATCAGATGGCCCGATCGCGCGGCGGCGGGCGACGGCCGGGCCGGGGGCGCCGCCGGCCCGCTCGGAACGGCGGTCGCCGGCTGGCCGGGGGGGGCGCCAGCCGCCGGATGGCCGGACGCGCCGCCCTGGTGCAACTCAGCCAGCAGCGCGTCGGCATCGAGGCTCGGGGACGTCAGGCTACCGCTGAGCGCCGGCACAGCCCCAAGCCGCACGGCCAGGGTACCCGCCAGCCGCCCCTGCGGCAGGGTCAGTGCGAAGCCCTGCAGCCGCGCGCCCTGCGCGATCGTCCCCGGAGCAACCAGCCGGCCCGTCAGCGCGATCTCCCGCACCGGCGGCAACGCCGCGCCGGCAATGGCCCCAAGGGCGCGCAGATCGGGGATGTGCAGGTCGAAATGGAGCGCGACCCCGCGCCCCGCCAGCGGATCGGCGATCGTCCCGTCCGCCGCCAGCCGCGCGCCCGCTGCCGTCAGCACGAGCCGCACCGGCCACGGCGCCGCGGCCGGCGATGCCGCCGAGGGGGATGGCGCGGCCGGGGACGCGGCCGGGGGGGGCGCCGAGGGCGCAGGCGCCTCGAGCGCCGCGAGCGACCCGGTGCGGCCGGTCAGACTGACCGGGGCGCCGTTCATCGTCGCGGTCGCGTCGAGCCGCAGCGGCGCGCGCGGCCCGGCGGCGTGCAGTTGGGCCTGGCGCAGCGCCACGGTGGTCTCCGCGCCGGTGGCATCGTTGCGGTAGCCGAGGGTGCCGTCCTGGATGCGCAGGTCCTGGACGAACAGGCCCGGCCCGGACGACGGCGCGGGGGCCGCCGCGGGGGACGTGCCGGCGGGAGGCGTGCGGGCGGGCGTCGCGGCGGGCGCGGGCCGGGCGAACCGCCAGTTCACCACCCCCGCCCGGGTCCGTTCCAGCAGGATGTCGGGGCGCACCAGCACCAGCCGTTCGATCGCGATCCGCCCGTGCAGCAGCGCCGCCAGACTGAGCCGCACGTCTACCGCCGCCAGCCGCGCCATCTCGGGGCGCGAAAATCCGGGCGGGTTGGCGAGCGCGACATCGTGCGCCTCGATCGTCGGATGCAGCGCGAGCTTGATCCCGATCGGCCCCGCCAGGGTCAGGGTCCGCCCGGTCGCCTGCCGCACCGCGGCGATGATGCGCGGCTTGAACCGGTTCGGGTTGAAGGTCAGCAGCGCCACGACGGCGACCACCACGAGCAGCGCCACCAGGCCACCGAGACCGAGCAGGATCCGGCGCAGAACCCGCCGGCCGGACCCAGACGCTGCGCTCATGCCGTGCTCCGTTCCGTGGCCGCCCCCTCACCCCGTTCCCGGCGCGGCGCGCGCGCCGGCGGGGCGGAGAAGCCGAGGGTGCGAAAGGTCTGCTCCATGTGGGGCGGCAGGTCCGCCTCCACCACCAGGGTGCCGCCCGCGGGATGCGGCATCCGGAGCGCGCGGGCGTGCAGGTGCAGCGCCTCCGACAGGCCCGCCACGGTGGCGCCGAACGCGCCGTTCTGGTCCGGCGCGGCATAGGCGATGTCGCCCAGGATCGGCGCGCCGATCGCCACGCAATGGACCCGCAACTGGTGCGTCCGCCCGGTGAGCGGGTGCAGCTCCAGCCAGGCGAGCTTGCCGGCGTGGTCGAGGGTGACGAAATCGGTGATGGCGTGGGTCGCCTCGGGGTCGTTGCGCTCGGCCGGGGCGCTGCGCCCGCCGCGCGGGCCGGACAGCCGGCGCAGCGGCAGGTCGATCCGCCCCTCGGGTGGGATCGGCCGGCGCGCGACCACGGCCCAGTAAGTCTTCTGCATCGCCCGGGTGCGGAAGGCTGCCGCGAGCTTTCCCGCGACGCCGGCAGTGCGCGCCAGCACCAGCACGCCGGAAGTGTCGCGATCGAGCCGGTGCACGAGCCGCGGCCGGTCGGCCCCGAAGCGCAGCGCATCGAGCGCCGCATCCAGATGCACCGCGATCCCCGGGCCGCCCTGCACCGGCAGCCCCGGCGGCTTGTTCAGCACGATCAGGTAGTCGTCGCGATACAGCACCGCCGCCTGCAACGCCGCGGCGAGCTTCGGGTCGGGCGGACGGCGCGGCTCGGGCGCGGCCGGGGCGGGGTCGAGCGGCGGCAGGCGCACCGCCTGGCCGGCGGCGAGCCTGGTCGCCGCCTCCACCCGCGCGCCATCCACCCGCACCTGGCCGGTGCGGCAGAGCTTCTGGATCGCGCTCTGCGGCAGGCCGGGATGATGCCGGCGCAGCCACCGGTCGAGTCGGATGTCGGCTTCGTCGGCCGAGACGGTGACGGTGGCGCTCATGGGTCCGATCGGGGTTCCCGGGGGGCGGATAGGGGCGGCGCGCCCCCGGCGCAGGGGGCGGCGGAAGCGGAGTGACAGGCCGGGGCGGGCGGGGTCAAGCGCGGCGGAGGAAAGGGGACGGGCACCTGATCCCCCGAATCAGGCGCTTTCATAGCAGGCGGGCATGCGGCCACGTCCAATTCCCCGGCCCGCCCTGCCGCTTTCCCGCCCGCGCTTGTCCGCCACGTT
>JABBNW010000221.1 GCA_019352115.1 Pseudomonadota bacterium | reverse complement strand
AAGGGTTCCAAGGGCGATGCCCTTGGCGGGGTCCAGGGGCAGCGCCCCTGGCCTTCTTGCCTTCAGCCGCGCAGCGCGGCCCAGACCCGTTCGGGGGATGCCGGTTGGCTGTCGAGGTGCCGGCCGATCTGTCCCAGCGCGTCGTTCACCGCATTCATCAGTGCGCCGATTGCGCCGAGCACGCCGCCTTCGGCCATGCCCTTGATTCCGGCCGGGGTCAGGGGCGATGGCGTGTTCATGTGGTGCAACTCGATCGGGGGCGTGTCGGCGGCGCGGATCACTGCGTAGTCCATGAAGCTGCCGCTGAGCAGTTGTCCGTCCGTATCGTACACCGTCCGTTCCATCAGCGCGCCCGACAGGCCGAGCGCGATCGCCCCCTGGGTCTGTCCGGCGACGACGATCGGGTTGATGGCCTGGCCGGCGTCCTCGGCGGCGACGTAGCGCAGGATGTGCACGGTGCCGGTATCGCGCGCGATTTCGACCAGGCAGGCGTGGGTGGAATTGCTGAACGTGAGCGGCGGCGGGTCGTAGGCGGCGACGGTGTGCAGGCCGGGTTCCAGTCCGTGCGGCAGGCGCAGCGGGTCGAAATGCGCGACCCGGGCGATGTCGGCCAGCGTGATCCCCGTCGCCTCCCACCCGGCGGCGCCGGCGCGCAGGATCCGGCTGTCGTGCAGGGTGATGCTCTCGGCGCTGTTCAGCCCCAGCATGCCGGCGGCGATCGCGAGCACTTTCGTGCGTAACCGTTGCCCGGCCACATAGAGCGCGCTGCCGCCGGCGGTGCCGCCGCGCGCGCCGCGGCTGCCCATGCCGTAGGGCGCGACGTCGGTATCGCCGAGCTGCATGGTGACGTCGCGCATCGAAGCGCCGAGCCCGGCGGCGACGGTTTGTGCGAGCGAGGTCTCGTAGCCCTGGCCCGAGCCCATCAGCCCGCAGCTCGCCAGCACCGCCCCGGACGGTTCGATGCGGACCGACGCCGCCTCGTGCCCCGAACCTGGCACGCCGGAGGCGCGATAGAAGGCCGAGCCGTAGGTGGTGCTTTCCAGCACCGCGCAGAGCCCGATGCCGAGCAGCCGTCCGTCCGCCAGCGCCGCCCGCTGGGCGGCGCGCGCCTCCGCATAGCCGATCGCCGCTACTGCCGCTTCCAGGGTCGGGCGCGGGGTGATCGCGTCCAGAGTTTCGCCGGCGGCGGACACGTAGGGGAGTTGTGACGCTTCCAGCATGTTGCGCCGCCGCACCTCCAACGGGTCGAGGCCGAGTTGGCGCGCGATCGCATCGATCGTGCCCTCGGTGACCCAGGAGACGATCGCCATCGGCGCGCGCATCGGCCCCGACGGGCATTTGTTGGTGAGCCACACGCGCACTTCGTAGCCGAGCTGGCCGATCCGGTACGGTCCCGGCAGGTTCAGCACCAGCATCCGCGCCATGTAGTTGGCGGGGAAGAAGCACCAGGCGCCGAAGTCGTTGTCGAGCTGGGCATCGAGCGCCAGGATGGTGCCGTCGGCGGTGACCGCGGCGCGCACGCGCACCCGGTCTTCCCGCGCGTGCAGGGCGGCGGCGAGGTTCTCGCCGCGGCTTTCGCGCCAGCGCACCGGGCGGGCGAGCAGGCGGGCGGCGGCGGCGCAGGCCAGTTCTTCCCGCAGCAGCACGATCTTCTGGCCGAAGCCGCCACCCATGTCGGGGCTGCGGATCGTCACCTGCGCCTCCGACAGCCCGAGCCGGGCGGCGAGTGCGGTGCGATACGGGTGCGGCGCCTGGGTGCCGACGATCATCGTCAGGTGTTCGCGCCCCGGGTCCCAGGACGCGAGGCAGCCGCGCGGTTCCATCGGCGCGTGGGTTTGGCGGGCTTGCGAGAAATTGGCCGTGACGCAATGCGCGGCGGCGGCGAACGCTGCCTCCAGACCCGGGGTTGCGAAGCGCTGGTGGGAGACGAGGTTGCCCGGCACGTCGGGATCGACCAGCGGCGCATCGGGATGGGCGGCGGCGTCGATCGAGGCGACAGCCGGGGTCGGATCCCAGGTCACGGCGACGTGTTCGGCGGCCTCCTCCGCCGCCGCGGCGCTGGCGGCCAGAACGATCGCGACGGGGTCGCCGACCATGCGCACGGCCGTGGTCGGCAGGGGCGGCATGCTGACCGGGCGCAGGCCCTCGATCGCCGGGGCAAGGCGCAGCGGGCCGGCGAGACGGGCGAGGTCGGCGCCGGTGAGTACCGCGACGACGCCCGGCATCGCGCGCGCGGCCGTGATGTCGATTGCTGCGATCCGGGCGGCGGCATGCGGGCTGCGCACGAACGCTGCGTGCAGGGCGCCCGACAGCGCGATGTCGTCGTGGAAGCGGCCGAGGCCGCGCAGCAGCCGCAGATCTTCGCGGCGCGGCAGGTCCTGGCCGATGGGGGAGGGGCCGGGGGAGGAGGGAAGTTCGGCGGTCATGCGGGGCTCTCGTGCGGCGGCTCGGCGCGCTTGTAGCACTGCGGTGCGACGCAGGCGCTACGGTGGCCGACGGACGAGACGGCGGGCGCGCACGAGGTGCGGCGCCCCGGAGCTTATGTCCGGGGCGCCGACCCGTGCCGGGGTCAGCCGAAGCGGTGGTAGCCGCCGCCGCCGAAGAGCCACAGCAGGATGAGCACCAGGATCAGCAGCGGGATGACGCCGCCGAAGGTGCCGTAGCGGCCGTATCCGTAGTAGCCGCCGCCGCCGAACAAGACAAGAACGATAACCAGAATCAGGATCAGGCCCACGGTCGGTCTCCTTGGTCGGAATGATGCTCGGATTTAACGAGATTGGCCGTCAGCGCGAATCGTGGTCGCCGCCGTGGTCGCCGCCGCCGTGGCCGCCGCCCTGGTCCCCGTGGTAACCGCCATGGTCGTAGCCGCCACCGTAGCCATCGTGGCCGGGTTCAACGATGCAGCCGCCCAGCGCCGTTGCCGCCAGCAGGATCGCCAGCGGCAGCATCGTCCGTGCCCGGACGATGCGCCGGAGGAGTGGCCGAGCGGCGGCGGGCCGGCGTCGGATCACGGCGTTGCCTTGTGGGCGGTATTGGTGATCGCATGGCCGGACGCCGAGATATCCTGGCCTGCGCCGGCGGTGGTGTGACAGGCGCTCAGCAGCGGCACCATCCCGAGCAGAGCGAGCAGGGTCAGGGCCAGGCCGAAATTCTTACGCATGACGAACTTCCTTGTTCTGGTGATAGTCGCAAAAAGCCTTACCCGGCGCAACGCGATTCCGTCACTGCATATCACGAAAGTTTGATTGCGATTCCGGTCGGGCAAGGATAGCTGCCTGCATATAGCGATGCGATTGCGAACCACAATACCGATTCAAGACCGTCGTATCCTCGGCCCCTAACACTGAATTGTGAGCGGGGCGGGGGCGGCTGCGCGGCGGGGCCATCGGCGCGCCAATCGTCATGTTCGATACCATCATGGCGACGTGGTGATCCGCGCAGCGGGGCGGGTAGGGGCGCGCAGGGAGGTGCCTCTCACGTGGTTCGCTGCGCGAACCGACCTCTCTCGCAAGTGCGGGAGAGGCAACCATCACGCCCCGGCGCAGGTTTCCCGATCGTCCCGGGGCCGAGCGCGCGTGGCCCGATGTCGACGTCGGCCGGCTCCAGTGTCCTGCCCCTGAAATGCCTTCCCATTTCAGGGACGGGCAGGCCATTGAAAACGAAGTGTCCTGGCCTTGAAATGTCTTCCCATTTCATCGACCGGCAGGCTACCGAAAACCAAGAGCCGGCCCCGACGCATCATGACGATCTTTGCGCGTCGGGACGCTAGCGCGGCCCCGTCCGGCGCACGCTCGCAAGCAGGGCGGGGACGAACACAAGGCTCGCGACCAGGGTGCAGGCAAGGCTGATCAGCAGCAGCTCGCCCATGCTCGCCGTGCCGGGATGGTGCGACAACGCGAGCGAACCGAACGCCGTCCCCGTCGTCAGCGCCGAGAACACGATCGCCCGCGCAGTCGCCGAGCCCAGCACTGCGTGCCGCCCGGCCCGCCAGTTCATCACGAAATAGATATTGAACGCCACGCCGACGCCAAGCAGCAGCGGCAGCGCGATGATGTTGGCGTAGTTCAACGGCAGCGGCAGCAGGACCGCCACCAGCAGGGTCATCAGCGCCGACAGCAGCAGCGGCGCCAGCACCAGCGCCACGTCGCGCAGGCGGCGCAGCGCCAGCACCAGGATCACCGTGATCGCCGCCAGGGCATAGAGCGCTGCCGAGCGGAACGCATCGACGATGGTCCGCGCCGTCGCTACCACCGTCACCGCCGGCCCACCGGCGTCAGGCGCCACCGCCAGCACCTGGCGCACGAAGTCGTGCAGTCCCGCGCTGGTCCGGCTGACCGCCACCTTCGGCGTCACCTGCACCCGCGCCCGCCCGTCCGGCAGCACCCAGTCGCGGCGGATTGCCGGGGGGATGTCGGCCGCGGTGACCGGGGCGGCCGACAGCGCCGTGCGCAGCCGGTCGAGTTCGTCCGGCAGGAACCGGGTCAGGGCCGCATTGGTCGCCATCACGACCGCATCGGGCGCTGCGACCAGCCGGCGCAGATCTCCGGCGATCGCGCGCAGGGGGCTGTCGGGCGCGATCTTGCTGCCCGCGGCGTCGATCTGCGCCAGCGCGGTCCGCGCCGCCAGCCGGATCTGGCCTGCCGTCGCCGGCACCACGGGCGACAGCGGCAGTAAGGTGGGGCCCAGGATGTCCGCCGCATCGGCGATGATGGCGAGCTTCTTCTTCTGCTCCGTCGGCACGAAGCTCGCGATGCTGCGCACGTCGTCCACCGTCGACAGCGGCGCGAGCCGCCCCGCCAGCGTCGCGGCGGCGGTCGCGTTCGGGGTCATCACGTCGATTGTGAACGGATTGGTGAGCGGCGAGCTCATCAGGTCTTTCAGGGTCCGCATTGCCTCGGTATGCGGGTTCTTGGTGTCGAGCGGGTTGGAATCGAAGCCGATGCGCGGCGCCAGCACGGCGCCGGCCAGCGCGACCACCGCGAAGCCCGCCAGCACCCGCCAGCGCCAGCGCCGGATCAACGGATCGAGCGGCACCGCCCAGGCGAAGCCGACCATCCCAGCCTCCCCCGGCGGGCGGAACAGCGTGATCGCGGCGGGCAGGAAGGCGATCGTGCAGGTGAACGCGATCAGCATGCCGACCCCGGCGATCAGCCCCAGTTCGGCAACCCCGCTGAACGCGGTGGGCACGAACGCGAGGAACCCGGCCGCGGTGGCGACCGCGGCGACCAGGATCTGCTCGCCCACGCGCCCCGCGGTCTGCGCCATCGCCTCCGCCGGGTCGGCGTATTCGAACCGGCGCTCGCGGTAGCGCACGCAGAACTGGATCGAGAAATCGACCGCGATGCCGACGAACAGCACCCCGAAGCCGACCGAAACAAGATTCAGGGTGCCGACCGCGACCGAGGCGAACAACAAGGTGAGCGCCAGGCCGAGGGTCAGGGTCATCAGGATCGGCACGATGAGCCGCCAGGTCCGCACCGCAAGGAACAGCCAGAGCGTAATCAGCGCCACGCTGCCGATCAGCCCGACCAGCATGCCCTCGGCGACCGAGGCGAATTCCTCGTCCGACAGCGCGATCTGCCCGGTGATCCGCACCCGCGCGTCGCCCGCGCGCACGAACGGCAGGCCGGCGGCGATGGTGCGGATCGCCCGCGTCGCCGTCCCGCCCGGTTCCAGCGCGCCGTAGTCGAGCTTCGGGTGCACGAGCACGAAACGGTACTGCCCGGCAAGTTTGGCGAGGCCGCCGCCCAGCAACGTCTCCCACGACAACGGCTGCGGATGGCCGGCCAGCGAGCGCGCCAGCGCGTGGTGGAACGCATCGAGCGCGGGGAGGTAGGGCGTGAGGTTGCCCATCCCCTTCTGCGCACCCAGCCCGATCAGTGCGAGCGCCGAGAACAGCCCGCGCGCCGAAGGATCGGCAACCAGCTGGCCGATGAACGGCTGCGCGTCGATCGTGCTGTTCATCAGCGCCGTCAGCTTGGGCACCGGCAGGAACAGCAGGCCTTCCTTTTCCAGATACGGCGACGAGTCTGGGCGGGTCACGTCGTGGAACAACGCCGGGTCGGCGCGCAGGCGCGCGGTGAGCGCCGCGGCGGTGGCGTCCGCCTCCTCCGGCTCGCGCGCGTTGATCACGATCACGAGCAGGTTGTTGAACTGCGGGAATGCGCGGTCGTACTCCATCTCCGCCTGCCGCCAGGCGAGACGCGGGGAGAACATCGTGTCCGTATTGGTGGTGACGCCGAGATGCGCGCCCGCGTACAGCACCGAAAGCAGGGTCAGCAGCACGCCCGCCAGCACCACGAGTGCGGCGTGACGGCGGCTGGTATCGGCGATGCGGACGAGCAGACGATGGATCGGCATGACGGCCGGCGTGATAGGCGCTCCGCCGCGCCCGGTCCATGGCGCGCTAGGGGGGCGGCCAGGGGACTCGGCCGGGCCCGTTGGCCGCGCGCGGGGTTTCGTCCCGGTGCCGATCCGGGCAAGCTGCGGCGCCCCGGGCCTGCGGTCGGCACCCGCCGTTCGCCGACCGCACCCACGGGGGTCGCTCCATGGGAGGTCAACACATGTCCGCCAGCATCGCCCCACCCGCCGCCAGGGCGCGCACAAGCCCGCCGTTCCGCGCCGACCACGTGGGCAGCCTGCTGCGCCCGCCGCGCCTCGCCGAGGCCCGCGCCGCGCACAAGGCCGGCCGGCTGGACGACGCCGCGCTGCGCTCCGTCGAGGACGACTGCATCATCGCCGCGATCGCGCAGCAGGAAGCGATCGGGCTGCGCGCGGCGACCGACGGTGAATACCGCCGCGCCTACTGGCACTACGATTTCGTCGCCGGGCTGGACGGCGTCCAGATCTACGAGCCGGAACAGAAGGTCGCCTTCAAGGGCGCGATCCTGCCGCATGCGCTGCGGGTGACGGGGCCGATCCGCTACACTCATCCGATCATGCTGGACCACTACCGGTTCCTGGCCGGGCACGTGAAGACGGCGGTCGCGAAGCAGACCATCCCCTCGCCCTCGGTCGTGCATTTCCGCGGCGGACGCGACGCGATCGACCGGGCGGCCTATCCCGATCTCGATCGCTTCTTCGCCGATCTCGGCGTGGCCTATCGCGGCGCGATCGGCGATTTCGCGGCCGCCGGCTGCCGCTACCTGCAACTGGACGAGGTGTATATCGCCTATCTGTGCGATCCCGAACAGATCGCCGGCCTGGTCGCGCGCGGCGAGCACGCGGAGGGGCTGCTCGACCGCTATGCCGCGCTGATCAACCACGCGATCGCCGGCCGGCCGGCGGACATGACGATCTCCATGCATCTCTGCCGCGGCAATTTCCGCTCCACCTGGGTGGCCTCGGGCGGCTACGAGCCGGTGGCGGAGACCCTGTTCAACAAGATCGACGCCGACGCCTACTTCATGGAATACGACAGCGACCGCGCCGGCGGGTTCGAGCCGCTGCGCTTCGTCCCGCGCGGCAACAAGATCGTCGTGCTCGGCCTGGTCACGAGCAAGACCGGCGCGCTGGAAAGCAAGGACGAGCTGAAACGCCGCATCGACGCGGCCAGCAAATACCTGCCGCTGGAACAACTCGCGCTCAGCCCGCAATGCGGCTTCGCCTCGACCGAGGAAGGCAACACGTTGAGTGAGGCGCAACAATGGGACAAGCTGCGGCTGTGCGTGGAAGTGGCGCAGGAGGTCTGGGGCGGGGTGTAGCCTCGCGCTTGGCAGCAAAGGCCAGGGGCTCTGCCCCTGGACCCCGCCAGGGAACTCGTCCCCTGGACCCCATACTGTTTGGGTTCCGTGCGGGTG
>JABBNW010000220.1 GCA_019352115.1 Pseudomonadota bacterium | reverse complement strand
GCACAACCGCAATCCCAAACCATTCGTCTGGACCAAGCCAGCCGACGTCATCCTCGCCAAACTCGACCGTCTGCCTGGAGCTTCCGTTTGAGTCAGAGCACTAGCAGGACGTCGATGCTTTTGCGGTAGTCGAGGAAGCCGTAGACCAGGACGACACGGCTCTCAGGGCGGATCCCATAGAAGCGCCGCGCGTCGGCGACCGGGCTGCGCGGCGGCGGCTCGCCATGGACGGGGCAGTAGACGATCCTGGAGTGGCGAATGGTTTGTTGAAGATAGGGATCGAAAGACGCGAAACAGATGAGCCGGGGATGGCGAAGCACCGAGTGGAACAGGGCGCGGTAGAGAAGGTCCAACCATCGGAACGGCGCCCGGACGCCAGCCTGCCTGAGGTGGAAGCGCAGGGTCGCGGCCAGGGTGGCCCAGGGCTTGCCGCCACACAGCGTGGGCCTGAGCGCAAGCTGCACCAGGCCGACGGATTCCATGTGCGGGATCAGCACGAAATCGATGTTATCCGGTCCGATCTCCCGCAGGCCCGCGGACAGCCGTTCGGCGTTGAGCCACTGGGAATGCATGTAGGCGCCGAGTGTCCGGAAAACCCGGCTTGAGCGTGTCGGCATCGGGGCGATCCGTACCGTCATGAGATGGCCGAAATCCTGCGCCAGCTTGCGGCAATTCGGATGTGCCTGCGCCTCGGCACTGGTCAGCAGAACCACATTCACGCCGGGTACCTGCTGTTCGAGGCCCGCCAGGATATGGTGAATCGCCTCTATCTGGTGGCCGGTCGAGTCCGGTTCGAAAACCAGGATATTCGCCCTCGTCATTCGCGCCCTCCGACAAAAGGCGGAGCGAGAGTGTCCGCCCGGCCAACTCGTCTACTATCCAGGATCGGCGATGCAGCAGCAACCATCGTGTCTCCGGGCGATCGTGTCCGCTAATGTGGTGGAGATTGGGATGTATCTGACGTGGCCTTGATCATTCGGCTGCGGCGGCAATCTAGGGTGGCACGGCGTTGATCATTCGCGCCAAGAGTTCGGCCATCGGCTTTATCTGCATGGTGGCGGTGCTGGAGTTCCCATTCGTTCGTCGTTGGCTTCGAGCAGCATGGCGCCGGTCAAGCCGATGATGGCGCTCTCGTTGGGGAAGACGCCGTCGACGTCGACGCGACGTTTGACTCAAGTCCGACCCTGCAGAGGTATTCCCTTCGGCTGAATTGGGCCACCTGAACAAGCCAGTGTTCTGACCCATGCTGAATCATATATTCATGTCAGAGCATCAGCCCCCCCCCGCTCTCACCCGGCTTGGCGGGCGGCCGCGGTCGCGCGGAACCGGTGCGACAGGCGATGGTACAGCCGCTTCGGCTTCAGCCCCACGAAATGCACGAAGGTCGGCGACAGGCGGTCGAACCCGCGCGGCAGCACGGGAATGTCGAAGTAGAAACCGGTCGGCTTGTACAGCACGCACCGCCCTCGGTCGGGATCGACCAGGCAGATCGGGGCGCGCCAGGTGGTGGCCATGATCGTGTTGTACGCCCCCTCGCCATGCAGCAGCGGCGGCATCCCGAGCCGCCCCATCACCACGCCGAAGAACAGCTCGTCCTCGTATTTCCACGGGCCATCGAGGGCCACGAGGTCCTCGCTGTGCTGGCGATAGAACGCGTTCAGCGCGCGGAAGAAATGTTCCGCGGCGGCGGATTTGTCGAAGTAGAACACGCCGCTGTTCATCTTCACGACATACGACGCCTGATAGTCCGCCATCAGAGTGGCGACCTGGTTGCCCTTCCAGACGCCTTTCGTCAGCACCTCCCCGGTGATCGCGAAGGGCTGGCCGGCGCAGCGCCGCCAGTAGTCGGACACGTCGGGGCGCACCAGCAGGCAGTCGGCGTCCACGAACATGGACCGGTCGTACGGGGAATAGTCGAACAGGCGCAGCTTGTTCAGAATCGGGCGATAGGCCGGATCGTCGTCGAGCACGGCGAAATCGTCGAACAGCCGATGCGCTTCCTCGGGGATGTCGGTGTTGCGATCGTGCACCAGGCAGACCCGCCGCGCGGGATCGACCACCTTGATGGAGGCGGCGAGGTTCATCGCCAGTTCCACATATTTGCGCGGCCCGGTGGCCAGCGCGAGGTAGCCCTCGGTCGCCGCTTCCCCGGGCACCGCGGCAGTCGCGGCCTGCGGCGCCGTCGGCAACCCGTCCCCGGGCCGGCGCGGCGCGACGTCGTCCTCCATGCCGGTCCCCCTGTGCGATTGCTCCACACTGCCCGGTCGTTGCCGAGCCTTCAAGGGATGGGCCGCGCTGCCCGGGCCGCCGTCGATCAGGCCCGCGGTGCGGCCGGATCGCCGTCGGCCCCGGTGGCCACCATCACCCGCGCCAGCACCTCCCGCGCCGCCACCCCCGCGGCCAGGCTCGCGGCATTGACGATCGCCACCCGGAAGCCTCCCGGCGGCATCGGGTGGCGTCCCGGGTCGCGATCCTCGTGGAAGGTGATCTGCACGCTGGAAACCCCGTCCATCGCCTGCACCCGCGCCACCACCGAGGCCGGAGGATGCCGATAGCGCCGCCCATGCGGGGCGAATAGCACCACGCTGAACCCGTCCGCCCGATCGGCGTCGGCAAACTCCCAGGCGCCCGAGGCATAGAGCCGCACGAGCGCGTCCACCCACCCCGCGCCGTACAGATCCGGCCACTGGTCGGCAAAGCGCAGATGTGCCTCGATGATCCGCCCGCCGATCGTCTCGAAATTCGCCATGCCGGTGTAGCCGGCCAGGTGCCGGCGCGCCCAGGCGCCGCACCAGGCCTCGACCTCCTCCATGCCCTCGGCGTGGATATGCCAGTGGTCGAACACGCCGCCCTCGCCCGCGGCCCCGGTCGCGTGCCGCCACCAGTGCGGGGCCCCGTCCACCAGCGCCACGTCGGAACTGACGTGCCGCCCGGTCAGCAGCCGGCACCAGAAATGCCCCGGCGTCAGCGCCGCCGCGTACTCCGCCGCCGAGGCGATCGCCCGGCTGCCCGTCCCCATCCCGCGCAGGTTCATGATCGGCTTGGAGAACACCGGGAAGAACGGCGGCTTCACTCCGTGCGGGGCCGCCTCCAGCCCCTGCGACAAGGCCACCGCCAGCTTGTCGTAGATCCAGCGATGCGCCGGATACCAGGTCCAGGAATCCGGATCCTCGGTGGAGATTCGCACGTCGTCGGGGCAGGCAGCGGCGGCGAAATACTGCAGGCGCCAGGGATCGGCCTCGCAGACCGGCATCGGCTTCAGGGCCTGTGAAAGAAATCGAACTTGCGAAGGAAGGCCCCTTGCAAGCTTTTGGCTTCATTCGGAAAGATTATCGGCACGGGGCATTCCTCCACGAACGCTCAGCCCGGGGTGGCCGGGCGCAGCCGCGGCGGCAGGGTGGTCAGCGATTCCGCGGTGTCGAAATCGCGCAGCACCGCGTCGTCGGCCATCTCGACCTCCGCCACGTTCTCCATGTGCTGGCCGAGCAGGAAGCGGGCGCCGGAATCGCCCGTGATGCGCAGGATTTCGGGGAAGAAGCGGCGGTCCCACAGCATCGGATTGCCCTGCTTGCCGCGGAACGTGGGCAGCACGATCAGCCGTCCCTCATCGGGGTCGTAGGCTTCCAGCAGCCGGTCGATCATCCGCCCCGTCACCAGCGGCATGTCGCCAAGGCACACGATGGCGGCAGCGGCCTCCGGCGGCACCGCGGCAATCCCGGCGCGCAAGGACGCCGACAACCCGTCGGCGTAGTCGGGCGCCGCCACTACCCGCACCGGCCGGCCGCCCAGCGCGTGCGCCACCTGCTCGGCCTGGTGCCCGGTCACCACCACGACCGGGTGCGCCTTCGACGACAGCAGATTGTCCACCACCCGCGCGACCATCGGCTTGCCGGCGCGGTCCGCCAGCAGCAGCTTGTTGAGCGGCGCCATCCGGCGCGACCGTCCGGCGGCCAGCACGACGCCGGCGATCACCGGGGCGCTGCGCGGGGCCGGCCCCACCCGGGCCTCGGCGGTGGCTTTCTCGCGCGGCAGCGGCCGCAGGTCGGTTTCCTTGAGCAAGCCGCCCACCCCCATGCGCATGATCTCGGCCGAACCCACCGGCAGCCCGGCGAACAGCCGCGGCAGCACGAGGTCGATCCCGTTCTGCTTCGGGCTGCGCGCGCAGCCGGGCAGCACGAGCGCCGGGCGGGTGCCGATCCGCCCGATGCAGATCAGGTTGCCCGGATCGACCGGCATCCCGAAATGCAGGATTTCGCCACCCGCGCGCCTTATGCCCTCCGGCCCCACGTCGCGCCGATCCACCACGGCCGAGGCGCCGACGATCAGCAGCAGGTCCGCGCCCTCGGCGATCAGGGCTTCCAGCGCGGCGGCGATCGGCGCGGTCTCGTGCGGGGTGCGCAAGGTCGGCAGCAGGGTGCCGGTCAAGGCGACCACCCGCGCCTCGGTCACCGCGATCGTCTTCTCGGTGACGCTCTCTTTCAGGCCCGGAAGCTGGGTCGCCACCAGCCCGACCTTCAGCGGGCGGAACGGATAGAGGCGCAGCGCCGGGTCGCCATGCGCCGCCACCGCCGCGGCGACGGAGACCAGGGTGCCGGGAACCGCGAAGGGGATGATCTTGACGGTCGCCACCAGGTCGCGCGCCGCGACCACCGCGCCGTCCGCCAGGGTGCCGACGGTGAGCGATTCGTCCACCCCGTTCAGCCGGTCGATCTTGGCCGCATCGACCCGCAGCACGCCGGCGGCTTCGGCGGCCAGGTTCACCCGCCCGGTGGCCGCGCGGGTGCGCCCGAGCAGCGGGGCCACGAGCGGGGCGGCCAGCCGGTCGGCGGCGATGTCTTCCGGCACGTCGCCCGGTTCCAGCCGGGCGGCCAGCACCTCCGTCACGCCCGCAGCCCGCAGCGCCGCCAGCGTCGCCTCGTCCAGCACCGCGCCCTTGCGGATCATCCGGTCGGCCAGGCGGTGCGACTGGGCGAGGATCGCGCCCCGCGCCTCGGCGAGCGGGACCGGGCCGAACCTCATGCGGCGCGCGCCGCCGGCCGGGCGGGCGCGAGCGGGGAGCCGCGGCGCGCGGCGACCAACTCGGCGGCGATGGAAAGCCCGATCTCCGGCGCCGTCACCGCTTCCAGATCGAGCCCCACTGGCCCCTTGATCCGCGCCAGCGCCGCCGGATCGTGCCCGAGCGCCGCCAGCCGGCCGAGCCGTGCCGCATGGGTGCGGCGCGAGCCCAGGGCGCCGATGTAGAATGCGTCCGACCGCAGCGCGCGATCGAGCGCCGGATCGTCCAGCTTCGGATCATGCGTCAAGGTCACGACCGCGGTGCGGGAATCGGGCCCCAGCGCCGCCATTGCCTCGTCCGGCCAGTCGGTGCGCACGGTGACGTTCGGGAACCGTTCGTCGGAGGCGAACGCGCGCCGAGGATCGACCACGGTGACGGCGAATCCGACCTCGGAGGCGAACGGCACCAGCGCCTGGGCGATATGCACCGCGCCGACCACGATCAGCCGCAGCGGCGGGGTGTAGGCGTGCAGGAACCAGTCGGTGCCGTCCAGCTTGACCGTGCCGCTGGTGTCTTCTTCCAGCGCGTGCGCCGCGGCGGCGTTCAGCGCCGCGGGCTGGGCGGGGTCGGGCAGCAGCCATTGCGCGCCGTCCGGCAGGCGGGTCGCCAGTACCACCGGCTGCTTGGCCGCGCGGGCTTCTGCCAGCGCGGCGAGCAGGGCGGGCGTCACGCCAGGGGCTCCACGAACACTTTCACCTTGCCGCCGCAGGCGAGGCCCACTTCCCACGCCCGCTCGTTCGTCACGCCGAAATCGAGCAGTTGCGGCGCGCCGGTTTCCATCGTGCGCAGCGCGGCGTCGGCCACCGCGCCCTCGATGCAGCCGCCGGAGACGGAGCCCGCCATGCGGCCCGATTTCGTCACCGCCATCTGGCTGCCGGCCGGGCGCGGCGAACTGCCCCAGGTTTCGGTGACGGTGGCGATCGCCACCTGCTCGCCGGCGTCGCGCCAGGCTGCCGCCTGGGCCAGCACGTCTTCCACATCGCCAGTCATTTGCGCCGCTCCTAGCCCCGGTCTGCCGGGGACACTATGGGCCGGCGCGGCACCGGGCGCGAGAGCAACGCGACCAGCGCGCGCAGGCTGTCCAGATTGTGCACCGGGCGGAACTCGTCGACATACGGCAGCATCGCCCGGATGCCCTGGGATTTTGGTTCGAACCCCGCCCAACGCAACAGCGGATTGAGCCAGATCAGCCGCCGGCAGGACCGGCGCAGCCGCGCCATGTTCTCCGCCAGCTCGCGCGTGCCGTCCTGCTCGCGCGGCCGGTCGAGCCCGTCGGTGATCAGCAGCACGACCGCGCCCTGGCCCAGCACCCGGCGCGCCCAGAGCTGGTTGAACCGGGCCAGCGCCTCGCCGATGCGGGTGCCGCCGGACCAGTCGGGCACGATATGGGCGATGGTCTGGAACGCCACCTCCGGATCGCGATAGCGGAGCTGGCGGGTGATGTTCGTAAGCCTGGTGCCGAACAGGAACACATGCACCCGGTCGCGGTTGTTGGTGACCGCGTGCAGGAAATGCAGCAGCACCTGGGCGTAGCGCCCCATCGAGCCGGAGATGTCGCACAACACGACCAGCGGCGGCGGGCGGGTGGTGCGGCGGGCGCGGGCGAGGTCGAAAATCTCCCCCCCGTGGCGCAGGCTGGTGCGGATGGTGCGGCGCAGGTCGGCGATCGGCCCGGTGGGGTCGGGCCGGACCCGGCGGGTGCGGCGGAGATCGAGCGGCAGGGTGAGGCGGCTGATTTCCCGCTTCGCCGCGGCGATCTCAGCCGCCGACATGGATTCGAAATCCATCCGTTGCAGGCGCTCGCTGGCGCTGGCGGCGAAGGTGGCGTCCAGCTCCGGCGGCGGTTCGTCGCGGGGCCTAGCCTCGCGCGGGGGGGCCATCGCCTCGGCGACGCGGCGGGCGGCGGGCGGTGGGCGTTCGGGCTTGCGGGCTTTCTCCGCGTCCATCAGCGCCATCGCGGCGGCCTGGCGGCCGGCGGCGGGGTCGCGCCAGAACAGGGCGAAGGCGTGGTCGAACACCTCCTGGTGCTCGTGGCGATGGATCATGGCGGCGCGGAGCGCGGTGCGCGCGTCCTCGCGACGGCCGATGTCGATCAGGCCGAGCGCCTGCTGCGCCGCCAGGGTCTCCGCCGGGCCGACCGGCAGGCCGGCGCGGCGCAGCAGGCGGGCGAAGTGCATGACGTTCGCGGCCAGGGTGGGGGGAGTGCGGGGAGGGGCGGCGGCCTGGGACATCGATCAGGGATAAGTGCGGAAATGTCCTTCCCCGGCAAGGGGAGCGCGCCCTTTCGTCGTGCATGATCGCTTGGTGCAACCGGCAGGCAGGCTATGTTGCCAGAGAGAGATCAAGGACGACGCATGACCCAGACCGCCCAGCGCCGCGCGATCGCCGCCTATCGCCATCGGCTTGCCGCGCGGGGCATCAGCCGGTTTGAAGTCCGCAGCCTCGACCGCGACAAGCCGCTGCTGCGCCGACTGGCGGCGCGGCTCGCGGCCGACGACGCAGAGGCGGAGCGGTTGCGCGCCGAGCTGGCCCGCGATGTGGCGGCTCCGGAGCCGGCACGCGGCGGCATCCTCGCCGCGCTGCGCCGCTCGCCCCTGGTGGGTGCCGGGCTCGACCTGCGCCGCGAGCCGACGGCCGGGCGCGATATCGTGGTGTGACCCGGTACCTGCTCGACACGGTCGCCGGTCCCGACCGCCTCAGCGCACCAGACTGACCCGCACCCCGGCTACCGCGACCTCCGCCCACGCCCGATCCGCCGTCAGCGCCACGCC
>JABBNW010000219.1 GCA_019352115.1 Pseudomonadota bacterium | reverse complement strand
CGCCTGTTCCGCCGCACGGAGGTGCTGCGGCGCCTGGGCGATGCGGTGGGTGTGGCCGCGACCATTCTCACGGGCCTGCGCCTCGCGCGGCCGGCCCGGGCCGCATCGGCGGCGCGGCGGCCGTCCCGGCTGATGGACGCGCTGTGGCTCGGCGTGCTGGCGGTGGCGGTGGCGTTCGGCCTGCGCTGGATCGTGGGCTTCCTCGTCGGCTCGCTGACCTGGTCCGAAATCCCGCATGTGCTGCTGCTCGGCGTCTATACGTTGATCCGCGTGCTGGTGCTGATCGTGCTCGCGAGCCTGATCTGGGTGCCGATCGGCGTCTGGATCGGGCTGCGGCCGGTGTGGGCGCGGCGGGTGCAGCCGCTGGTGCAGTTCCTCGCCGCCTTCCCGGCCAATCTGCTGTTCCCGCCGGTCGTCCTGTTCATCGTCCACTTCCATTTGAGTGCCAATATCTGGTTGTCGCCGCTGATGATCTTGGGGACGCAGTGGTACATCCTGTTCAACGTCATCGCCGGCGCGAGCGCCTTTCCCGGCGACCTGCGGGAGGCAGCGACCAGCTTCGGCCTGCGGGGCCGGTTGTGGTGGCTGCGGGTGATGCTGCCGGGGATCTTCCCCTATTATGTGACCGGCGCCATCACCGCCTCGGGCGGCGCCTGGAACGCCGCGATCGTTGCGGAGGTGGCGTCCTGGGGCCATACCACCCTGACCGCGGCCGGCCTCGGCGCCTACATCGCGGACGCCACCACGCAGGGGAACATGGCGCATGTCGTGCTCGGGGTCGCGGTGATGTCCGGGTTCGTCGTGCTGTTCAACCGGCTCCTGTGGCGGCCGATGTACGAATACGCCCGCCGGCGCCTGACGTTCGGATAGGAAGGCCAATGAACGATGTGACCGGGCCGCCGCCGCTGCTCGCCGTCCGCGGCTGCCGCCAGGCGTACCACAAGGACGCGGGCGCCGACCTCCTGGTGCTCGACAACGTCGCCCTGACCCTGCAGGAGGGGGAGATGGTGGCCCTGCTCGGCCGCTCCGGCTCCGGCAAATCGACGTTGCTGCGCATCGTCGCCGGGCTGCTGCGCCCCACGGCGGGCGAGGTGCTCTGGCACGGGCGGGCGCTCGAAGGCCCGCCGGAAGGTGTGGCGATGGTGTTCCAGAGCTTCGCCCTGTTCCCTTGGCTCACCGTGCAGGAGAACGTGGAACTGGGCCTGGAAGCCCGCGGCATCCCGCGCGCCGAGCGCGCCCGCCGCGCCGAGGAGGCGATCGACCTCATCGGCCTCGGCGGGTTCGAGAGCGCCTATCCGAAGGAACTCTCCGGCGGCATGCGCCAGCGGGTCGGCCTGGCGCGCGCGCTGGTGGTGCACCCCGACCTGCTGCTGATGGACGAGCCGTTCAGCGCGTTGGATGTGCTGACCGCCGAGACCTTGCGCACCGACCTGATCGACCTCTGGATCGAGAAGAAGTTGCCGGTGAAGGCGGTGCTGATGGTCACCCACAACATCGAGGAGGCGGTGCTGATGTGCGACCGCATCCTGGTGTTCGCGGTCAATCCCGGCCGGGTGGAGCACGAGCTGGCCGTGAAGCTGGCGCATCCGCGCAACCGCCAGGACCCGGCGTTCCGCCAGTTGGTGGAGGACATCTACGCGCTGATGACCCGCCGCCCCGCCCCGTCGCCGCCGGCGGCCCCTGGTCCCGCGGTGCCGGCGGCGGTGGTGCCGCTGCACCGGGTGGGCACCAACCTGATGGCGGGGCTGCTGGAAACCCTCGCCGCCGCGCCGTATCACGGCCGCGCCGACCTGCCGGCGCTGGCGGCGGCCTTGCAGATGGAACTGGACGACCTGTTCCCGCTCGGCGAGACCTTGCAGACCCTCGGCTTCGCGCTGCTGGAGGAGGGCGACATCCTGCTGACCGACCCCGGCGGCCGGTTCGCCGCCGCCGACACCGACACCCGCAAGGTGCTGTTCGCCGAGGCGCTGCGCACGCACGTCCCCCTGGTGGGCACGATCCGGCAGGTGCTGGAGGAACGCTGGAACCATCGCGCCTCGGCGGTGCGGTTCCGCGATGAGCTCGAAGATCACATGTCGGCAGATTACGCGGAAGACACGTTGCGCTCGGTTATCGCCTGGGGCCGCTACGCGGAACTCTATGGCTACGACGAGGAAGCCGAGCAATTTTTTCTGGAGGACGCGGCATGACTGATGCGGCTGGCGCCGGGCTGCCATGAATTTTCAGATAATCGATGCGGCCAGGCGAAATCCGCCATATTTCAGTCACCGTCGGGGACGATTTCCTCCCCTGTGACCGGCCTGGAGCGAGCAGCCGACGCTGCCCGCCACCGGGGCCGGATTCTGTCACGTCTGGACGGACCGAAGCGACATGGCGAGCGAGACCTTCAACGGCAAAGTCATTCCTCTCGGCCCCGACGATAATGTTGTCCGAAAAACAGAACTCATCATCAGCGGTGTGCTGCGCGGGGGCGTGCTGCTCAGCGTGGCAGTGATCCTGGGTGGGATCGGGTATTTCTACGGACTTCGGTTTGCCGGCCTGCTGCCGCACCCGACCTTTCCCGACACCCTGCCGGCGGTACTGGACGGGCTGCTGCACGGCTCGCCCTTGGCGATCGTCGTGCTCGGGCTGCTGATCCTGCTTGCGACCCCGGTGCTGCGGGTCGCGGTCTCGATCATCGCCTTCGCGCTGGAGGAAGACCGCACCTACGTCATCATCACCAGCCTGGTGCTGGCGATCCTGCTGTTCAGCATCTTCGGCATCGGCGCCTGGCTCGGCCGGCCGGAGCCCGCGGTGGTGCAGGGCGACACCTTGCCGTTCTTCTTCTTCGTGCTGCTCAGCTCCGCCTTCGCCGGCTTCGTCGGCGCGCTGGTGGGCCTCGGCGGCGGCGTGTTCATCGTGCCGATCCTGACGCTCGTCTTCCACGTCCCGTTCACGGCCGCGATCGGGGCGTCGATCGTTTCGGTCATCGCGACCTCCTCGGGCGCCGCGGCGGCCTATGTGAAGGATCGCATGACCAACCTGCGGGTGGGCATGTTCCTGGAGGTCGCGACCACCCTGGGGGCCATCTGCGGCGCGTTGCTGTCCACCCTGCTCGACCCCACGATCCTGTTCATCGTGTTCGGCGTGGTCCTGCTGATCTCGGCGGCGCCCCTGATTTTGCGGATGGGCGAGGAACTGCCGGCCGGGGTTGCCAACCATAAATGGGCGGAGAAGTTGCACCTGCCCAGCAGCTACCCCGATCGGCGGACGCACCAGGACGTGAGCTACCACGTGGCGCATATCCGCTGGGGCTTCAGCATGATGTACGTGGCCGGCATGATCTCCGGCCTGCTCGGCATCGGCAGCGGCACGTTCAAGGTGCTGGCGATGGATACCGCGATGCGGCTGCCGATGAAGGTGTCCACCACCACCAGCAATTTCATGATCGGGGTGACGGCGGCGGCCTCGGCCGGGATTTTCTTCCAGCGCGGCGACATCGATCCGGCGATCGCCGCGCCGGTGGCGCTGGGCGTGCTGTTGGGCGCCACGATGGGCGCCATGACGCTGACCCGGATGTCCAACGTGTGGCTGAAGAAGGTATTCGTGCCGGTGATCGTGCTCGTGGCACTGAACATGCTGGCGCGCGGCTTCGGCTGGCTCTGAGACTGCGGTCGCCGGCCGAGGGGCGGCGTTAGCTCGGCGCCGGGATCACGGACTCATCAGCAGCGGCAGGAAACTGTCGTGGATCAGCCGGGTGGAGGTTCCGGGCGCCAGCCAGTTCAGGATCTCGCCGCGGCGGAAGGCGCCCATGACCAGCCCGTCGGACCGGCTGGTGCGGGCTTCGTCCAGCAGCACGTTGGCGGTGCGGCGGCCGGCGGCGGCGACCAGGCGATAGGTGGCCGCAGGCGCGATCGGGGCGATCACCGTGCGCGCCAGATCGAGCGAGGCCTCGTCCTGCTCGACCGCCACGACGTCGACCTGGGCGGCGGCCGACAGGAACGGGGCAAAGGCGCTGATGGCGCGGCGCAGGGGCGGCACGTCTTCCCAGCCGATCAGCAGGCGGCGGCCGAAATCGCCGGACCAGCCGGGCGGGACCATCACCGCCGGATGGCCCGTGCGCAGCAACGCGGCGCGCAGGGTTTCGCGGTGGCCGACCGGCTGGGTGTGCGGAGACGCGAGCACCACCATGCTGACTTTGCCGCGATAGTGGCGCATCACCCGCCATTCGTCGCCGCGGAAGACGTCGATTTTCGCCGGCGCCCCGCTGCTCTGGTTCCAGGTGGCGACAAGAGCGCGGATCGCTTCGGTTTCCGCCTGCTCGCGGTCGGACAGATGCTCAGCCTCGTATTCCGACAGTTCTTCCTGCGAGGGCAGGATGATCGAGCCGGGGCCGACTTCCACATGCGAAATCTGGATCGGCCGCCCCAGGGTCTCGCCGACCCTGGCCGCGACGCTCAGGCATTCCGTTGCCCCCGTGGTGGAGGCGAGCAGGACCAGGACAAAGGGCGCTTCCATGGTGCGACACTAGCCAGCGGCCCCGCCCGTTACAAGTACTGCGCGAGGTCGGCGCGCAGGGCACGCCCGATCGCCGCCACCCGGGTCGCCGCGGTCAGCCCGGCGGCGCCTTGTGGATGGGGTCGACCCAGGCCACCGCCTCCGGCGTTTCCACCGGCGCGATGTCGAGGTTCACGACCACCGCCTCGTTATCGCTGCGCACCAGCATGCATTCCAGCACCTCCTCGCTGCTGGCGTTGATCTCCTGGTGCGGGACGAAGGGCGGGATGTAGATGAAGTCGCCCGGGCCGGCTTCGGCGACGTATTCCAGCCGCTCGCCCCAGCGCATGCGTGCGCGGCCGCGCACGACGTAGATCACGCTCTCCAGCTCCCCATGGTGGTGCGCGCCGGTCTTGGCGCCGGGGTGGATGTGGACCGTGCCGGCCCAGAGCTTCTGCGCGCCCACCCTCGCGTAGGTGATGGCGGCGGCGCGGGACATGCCCGGGGTCTGCGCGGTGTTGACGTCCAATTGGTCGCCGGGGACCACCTTCACGCCGTTGTCTTTCCAGTCCATGGCCAGGGTCCTTCCGCTGCTGCGATCGTCGGTCGAGTAGAGAAGGCGCTTCGGCCGGCAGGGCAAGGGCATCCGGGAGAAAAGAGTCCCTACCTTCCCGCCGGCCCGGCCGGCCGCGCGCGGTGCGGTTGCGATCTGCGCACGCGCCCTGTTCCGCTGCCGGCCAATCCCTGATACCTGCCGCCTTGCGATGACCGACGATCCCCCGCCCAATCCCGCGCTGCTCCCCTCCGGCCTGCGCGACCTGCTGCCGCCCGACGCCGCGACCGAGGCCGCGACGGTCGAGGCGCTGATGGAAGTGTTCGCCGCGCACGGCTACGAGCGCATCCGCCCGCCGCTGCTGGAATTCGAGGACAGCCTGCTCGCCGGCTCCGGCGCCGCCGTCGCCGATCAGACCTTCCGGCTGATGGACCCCGACAGCCAGCGCATGATGGGGCTGCGCGCCGACACCACGCCGCAGGTGGTGCGCATCGCGACCACGCGGCTCGGCGGCGCGCCGCGCCCGCTGCGGCTGTCCTACGCCGGGCAGTGCCTGCGGGTGCGCGGCAGCCAGATTGCGCCGGACCGGCAGGTACCGCAGGCGGGGATCGAGCTGATCGGGCGGGATTCCCCCGCCGCCGACGCCGAGATCGTGCTGGTGGGGGCCGAGGCGCTGGCGGCCGCCGGCCTCGCGCGGGTCAGTTTCGACCTGACCCTGCCCACCCTGGCCCCGGCGCTGATGGAGGCCGCCGGCATCGCCGGCCCGGCGGGCGCAACGCTGGCCCGCGCGCTCGATCGCAAGGACGCGGCGGCCGTCACCCGGCACGGCGGGCTGCTGGCGCCGGTGCTGACCGAGCTGCTGCTGGCTGCCGGCCCCGCCGACCGCGCCCTGGCGGCGTTGACCGCGGCCCCGCTGCCGCCGCCGGCGCGCGCGCTGGCCGATCGGCTGGCCGCGACGGTGGCAGCGATCCGCGCCCGCGCGCCAGGCCTGCGCCTGACCATCGACCCGGTGGAATTCCGCGGCTACCGCTACCACACCGGCGTGTCGGTCACGATCTACGCCCCCGGCCGGCACGAGGAGATCGGCCGCGGCGGGCGCTATCTGTGCGGCGACGATCCGGCCACCGGCCTGACCTTGTATCCGGACGCGCTGCTGCGCGCCGCGCCGGCCCGAGCGCCGCGCCCGCGGCTGTTCGTGCCACCCGACTCGGATGCCGACGTCGCCGCGCGCTTTCGCACCCTGGGCTACGCGACCATCGCCGCGCTGGACCCGGAAGCCGACCCGGCGGCGGAAGCCCGCCGCCTGCTGTGCACCCATCTGCTGCGGAACGGCGCGGCCGTGCCGCTGCCCCCCACAGACTGACCCGCCGGAGAACAGGATGGCCAACGTCGCCGTGATCGGCGCCCAATGGGGCGACGAGGGCAAGGGCAAGGTGGTGGACTGGCTTGCCAGCCGCGCTGGCATCGTGGTGCGATTCCAGGGCGGGCATAACGCCGGCCACACCCTGGTGGTGGGGAACCAGACCTACAAGCTGTCCCTGCTGCCGTCGGGCCTGGTGCGCGGCAAGCTCGGCATCATCGGCAACGGGGTGGTCGTGGACCCCGAGGCGCTGCTTGCCGAGATCGCCCGGGTGGAAGCGCAGGGGCTGCGGGTCACGCCGGAGAATCTGCGCATCGCCGACAACGCGCCGCTGATCCTGCCGCTGCACGGCGCGCTGGACCGTGCGCGCGAAATGGCGCGCGGCGAGCACAAGATCGGCACCACCGGGCGCGGGATCGGCCCCGCGTACGAGGACAAGGTGGCACGCCGGGCGATAAGGCTGGCGGACCTGGCGGAGCCGGAGACGGTGGCGGCGAAGCTCGATGAGCTGCTGTTGCACCACAACACCTTGCTCGCCGGGCTGGGCGCGCCGGTGTTCGAGAAGCAGGCACTGTTCGACGGGCTGATGGCGCTGGCCCCGCGCGTGCTGCCGTTCGCCGAGCCGGTGTGGGAACGGCTGGACGAGGCCCGCCGCGCCGGCACCCGCATCCTGTTCGAGGGCGCGCAGGCGGTGATGCTGGACGTCGATCACGGCACCTACCCGTTCGTGACCAGTTCCAACACGGTGGCCGCGACCGCGGCGTCGGGTGCCGGCGTGGGGCCGGGGGCGGTGGGGTTCGTGCTCGGGATCGCCAAGGCCTATGCGACCCGGGTGGGGTCGGGGCCGTTCCCGACCGAGCTTTCGGACGCGACCGGGACGTTGCTGGGGGATCGCGGGGCGGAGTTCGGCACCGTGACCGGGCGCAGACGGCGGTGCGGATGGTTCGATGCGGCGCTGGTGCGTCAGGCCGTGAAGGTGGCGGGTATCCAGGGGCTGGCACTGACGAAGCTGGATGTGCTGGACGGGCTGGCGGAGCTGAAGATAGGGGTGGGCTACCGGATCGGCGGGGAGGTTGTGCGGCGACTGCCCGCGGCGCCCGGCGCGCAGGCGGCGGCGGAGGCGGTGTTCGAGACGATGGAGGGCTGGTCCGGCTCGACCCGCGGGGCACGGTCCTGGGCCGATCTGCCGGCGCAGGCGGTGAAATACGTGCGCCGGATCGAGGAACTGACGGAGGCGCCGGTGACCCTGCTGTCGACCTCGCCGGAGCGGGACGACACGATCCTGGTGCGGGATCCGTTCGAGGGGTGACGCGGGGGGTTTTCTCCCGCGGCCGGGCTTGGTATAGGGCGGCGGCCCTGGTCGGGAGGGTGGTTGGTCCCCGGCATCGGTGGGCGCATAGCTCAGTTGGTAGAGCAGCTGACTCTTAATCAGCGGGCCGTAGGTTCGAGTCCTACTGCGCCCACCAA
>JABBNW010000218.1 GCA_019352115.1 Pseudomonadota bacterium | reverse complement strand
CCGGGCAGCGCCGCCGACCGCGGAGGCCCGCGCGCTGGCGGCCGAGGCCCGTGCCGCGGCGGCCGAAGCCCGCGCGGGCGCGGCGACCGCGGCGGCCCACGCCTATGCGTCCAGCACGTCCTGGCGGCTGACGGCGCCGCTGCGCACACTTGCGGACCTCGGCCGGCGCCGGCGCGGCTGAGGCCGGTTTCCCCCGGCGATCCCCCCGCCTATGCTCGCCCCCGGACGGACAGGAGACGCGCGATGCAACTCGGGATCACCCTGAAACTGGCCGGTGCGACCCCGCAGCCGGACATGGACACGGTGCTGGAAGCGGAACGGCTCGGCTTCTCCCAGGTCTGGACGGGGGAATCCTATTCCACCGACGCCGTCTCACCGGTCGCCTGGGTGCTGGCGCGCACCACCCGGATCAAGGCCGGAACCGGGATCATGCAGATCCCCGCCCGCACGCCGGCCTGCGCGGCGATGACGGCGATGACCTTGGCGACCCTGTCGGGCGGCAGGTTCCTGTTCGGCGTCGGCATGTCCGGCCCGCAGGTGATCGAGGGCTGGCACGGCGTGCGCTTCGGCAAGCCGATGACCCGCACCAAGGAATACATCGCGATCGTGCGCCAGATCCTGGCGCGCGAGGCACCGCTGCGGTTCGCCGGGACGGAGTATGTCATCCCCTACGACGGCGCGGACGCAACCGGCCTCGGCAAGCCGCTGCGCAGCATCATGCATGGCGATCCCACCCTCATCGATCACGCCGGCCGGGCTGCGCACCGCGGGGGAGGTGGCGAACGGCACCCTGCCGATCTTCTATTCGCCGGAACAACCGCGCATCGTTTCTGATCCGATCCTGGCCGGGATGGCAGCGGCGGGACGGCCGGCCTCGCTGGAAGGCTTCGACGTCGCGCCCTATGTGCGCACGCGGATGGGGCCGGACGTGGCCGCATGCCGCGATGCGATCCGCCCCGAGCTGGCGCTGTACATCGGCGGCATGGGCGCGCGGGCGAAGAATTTCTACAACGACGTCGCGATCAAGCTCGGCTACCCGGATGCGGCGAAGCGCATCCAGGATCTGTATCTGGACGGCAAGAAGGCGGACGCCGCGGCGGCCGTTCCCGATGCGCTGATCGACGAGATTTCCCTGGTCGGGCCGGCCGACCGCATCCGCGACCGGCTGGCCGTCTGGCAGGACGCGGCGAAGGCCGGGCATGTCGGAACGATGGTGCTGACGGGCGCTTCGAAGGAGGCGATGCGGGTGGTGGCGGAGGCGGTGCTGTAGCGCCATGCGCCTCCTCACCCCTCTGCCGCAGGACGATCTGCGCGACGTGACGGACGCCGCGCGCGCCGCCGAGGCCGCCGGCTACGACGGGCTGACGACCGCGGAGAACAAGCACGATCCGTTCCTGCCGCTTGCCGTCGCGGCGGTGGGAACGGAACGGATCGGGCTCGCGACCTCGGTCGCCATCGCCTTCCCGCGCAGCCCGATGGTGGTGGCGAACGCGAGCTGGGATCTACAGATTGCCTCGCGCGGACGGTTCGTGCTCGGGCTCGGGCCGCAGATACGGGCGCATAACGAGCGACGGTTCGCCGTGGCGTGGTCGGCGCCGGCGCCGCGGCTGCGCGAATACGTCCACGCGCTGCGGGCGATCTGGCGGAGTTGGGAAACGGGCGCGCGGCTGGCGTACGAGGGCACGCACTACCGCTTCACCCTGATGCCGCCCTATTTCGTGCCGCCGTCGTTGCACTTGCCGATGGTTCCCGTCACGCTCGCCGCCCTCGGGCCAAACACGTTGCGCCTGGCCGGCGAGGTGGCGGACGGGGTGCGGCTGCATCCGTTCTGCACGCGGGCGTATCTGGAGCGCGAAATCCTGCCGCGGCTCGCCGAGGGTTTCGCGCGCACCGGCCGCGCGCGCGAGACCTTCGAGATCGTGGGCGGCGGCTTCGTCGCCACCGGCGCGGACGATGCCGCGGTGGCGCAAGCGATCGAGGTCGCGCGCGGGCGGATCGCGTTCTACGGCTCCACGCCGGCGTATTGGCCGGTGCTGGAGATGCACGGGCTCGGCGATCTCGGCCGCAAGCTGAACGCGATGACGAAGGCGGGGCAGTGGACAGAGATGGCGGGGGCGGTGGGCGACGATGTCGTGGCGCTGTTCACCGCGATCGGGCGCCACGATCGGCTGGAGGCGGCAATCACCGCGCGGTTCGGGGGCGCGGTGGATGCGGTCGCGCTGGCGCCCGGGCTGCCGGCGGAGTTGGTGGCGGATCTGCGGCGCATCCCGATCCGGTTCGAAGGATTCGCGCCGGGGTGGTGACCAGCGCACGGCGCGGGATGCGTGCCGGGCGGTCCGGCGGCATCATCCGGCCGCGACGGACGGCGGATGCAGGCGCGGGTCGAGGACGAAGCGTTCCTGCGCCGCCGGCCCGTACGCCCCCTGGGCCGCCGCGGGATCGAAGATCACGTTCCAACTGTGGGCAGACACCACGCTCGGGATCAGGACGAATGGGTATGCTTTCAGCAGCGCATCACCGAACGCCTGCGCCCCGGCGCTGACGGCGCCGGGGCGCAGCCAGGCCGGATTGGGCACGTCGGCCGGGGCGACGACATGCACCTGGCCGGGTGCCGCGATCCGCGCCGAGGTCAGGACATGCGGAACGGTATCGAGCGTCCGGAATCCGGTGTGCACCGCGACCTCCAGGATGGCCGTGGCGGGGTCGAGCGCGGCATAGACGGCGCGCACCCCACGCGCGCTCCAGCGCCCGCCGACGCGCCAGCTTCCTTCGCCGCTGTCCCAGGTCGGGGCGAATTGTGCCTGATCCAGCCTCCAGAAGACGAGCGCGCCGGACCCGACGGGCGGCGGCAGCGGCGTCACGTATAGACGCCGTATTCGAGCCGGGTGAGATGATCTTCTATCGTGCCGACGCCGGTGGGGGTGGACAGCAGGTCGATCGGCCGGCGCTGATCGAGCGCCATGGCCGGGCGTTCCAGCCAGGCCTCGGCCTCGGCCTGGGAGCCGAACAGGGCGGTGGCGCGGGCGAGAATCTCGGCGAATTTCCAGGTCCGGCCGCTCTGTTCGGGGCTGAGCTTGCGGTCGGGCGCGTCCTTGCGGCGCTGGTAGGTGCGCAGGCTGATGCCGACGGCTTTCTCCAGGCTGTCGTGGCTCGTGGCGCGCAGGATCGCGACGGCGGCAACGAGGTGGGCGAGCGCGTGGCCGGGCAGGCCTTCGGCGAGCAGGTCGTGGGCTTCCAGCCGCGAGCGGATGAGGCGGTGCACGGTGCGTCGGCCGCCGAGAAGGGCCACGGTCTGGCCGATGGTGGGGTCTTCGACCTGGGGGTGTGCGTGGGCCATGGCGGGCGTCCGGTCATCTGTCGCTGAGAAAATGACAGGTGGCGCGCGTGGTTTCAAGGCCGGTGGGGGCGCGGGTCCGCTGGCCCGCCGCCTGGTCAGGGCGCGGTCGGAGGACGGGTCATGGGCTGTCGCAGCGCGTTCTCCAACGCGTCGATGTCATCGACGACGACGTCCCAGATGCGGCGCGTATTGCTGCGGAAGTATTCGTGCACGATCCTGTCACGCGTTCCGGCGATGGCGCGCCAGGGGATGTCCGGATACATCGCCTTGAAGGCGGGGCTGACGTTCTTCGCAGCCTCTCCGATGACGGCGATGGAATAGAGAACCGATCGCACCGTTACCGGCTTGGCAGCGAATGCCGCGAAGTCCATGCCTTCGGTATCGGCCCGGATGGCAGCGATGGCCAGGACGATGTCTTCGACCCACGCCTCGTCGCCGCGCGCCATCAGAAGACGGGCACCTTCTCGCGATCGAACGCCGCGCGCACCGGGGGGCGGAAGCTGTCGATCTCGCCAAGGTCGACCCGGCGGCGGAGAGCGTCTTCCAGCAGAAGGCGGGTGTCCTCCATGCGGATCAGGGAGAAGGAGCGGCCGGGCTCGATCTCCACCGCGACGTCTATGTCGCTGTCGGGGCGGTCGTCGCCGCGGGCGACCGAGCCGAACACCGCCAGGTGACGCACACCGCGGCGGCGGAGTTCGGGTTCTTCCGCCGCAAGCCGCTGTCGCACGGAGTCCAGGGTGTTCGTCGCCATGGGGTCCTGGGGGCAAAGGGCCGCGTAGGATAGGCTTGCCCGGGCGTGGCTGCCAGGGGGGCGACATCCAGCGGGACGGCCCGCCGTACCCTCCCGGCCCGTGGCTTGCCTGCCCCCTCGCCCAGGTAACAAACTTGCCCCCCACACCCCCGGACGCACCCGCGCCCTAACCGGAAGCTCCCCCATGGATCTCAACGGCGCAGTCGCCCTTGTCACCGGCGGCAACGGCGGCCTCGGCCAGCGCATCTGCCACGCCCTCGCGCAACAAGGCGCCCACATCGCCGTCGTCTATGCCCGAAGCCAGGACCAGGCCGAAACGGTCGCAAGCGCCCTGGCAGCGCGCTACCAGATCAACGCCGCCGCCTTCGCCTGCGACGTCACCGACACCGCCGCCATCGCCCGCCTGGTCGGCGACGTGACCGCCCGCTTCGGCCGCCTCGACATCCTGGTCAACGACGCCGCCTACAACAAGGCGATCCCGTTCGCCGACCTCGACAGCCTCACCCCCGAGGTCTGGGACAAGATCATGGCGGTCAACCTCACCGGCCCCACCCGTCTCATCCAGGCGGTCGCCCCCGTCATGGCCGCGCAAGGCCGAGGCCGCATCGTCAACATCGCCTCGGTCGCCGGCCTCGCGCCCACCGGCTCGTCGATCGCATACGCCGTATCGAAAGCCGGCCTGATCCACCTCACCCGTTGCATGGCCGTCGCCCTCGCCCCCGCCACCCTCGTCAACTGCATCGCCCCCGGCCTGCTGGAAGGCACGCGCGCGACCGAAAACCTCCGCCCCGAGCAGATCGAGCGTTCCGCCGCCGGCGCGCTCCTGAAGCGGGCGGCCGACAAGGACGACTGCGCCGACATGGTGGTGACCATGTGCCGCACCGAAACGATGACCGGCCAGACCATCGTCATCGACGCCGGCCGGATCTTCCACTGACGCACGCCACCACCCCGAACACGCCAGCCGCTCGACAGTTCGCCCCGCCTCGCCCGACCACGCCGCCCCCCAGAAACGCGCCCAATCCGCCGCCCCGGACGCCCCACGTGGCGTCCGCGCCCCGCTGCCGCGTGGACGCCCCGCCCCGTGCCCCCTATCGTCGCCGCCATAGCCAGGGGGAAACCGCCATGTCCGAAACGAATCTCGTGCGCCTCGCCACCGAAGCCGGGATCGGCGTCATCACGATCGACAACCCGCCCGTCAACGCGCTCAGCCCCGGCGTTCCCGAAGGCATCATCACCGCCCTGCGCGCAGCCGAAGCCGACCCTGCCATCGGCGCCATCGTGCTGATCGGCGCCGGCCGCAGCTTCATCGCCGGGGCCGACATCCGCCAGTTCGGCACGGGACGTGCGCGCCTGCCGCTCGGCAGCCGCGTCTACGACGTGCTGGACGCCTGCGCGAAGCCGGTCGTCGCCGCCATCCACGGCTACGCGCTCGGCGGCGGCCTGGAAATCGCCCTCGCCTGCCACTACCGCATCGCCGTCCCGTCCGCGAAGGTGGGCCTGCCGGAGGTGCTGATCGGCATCCTCCCCGGCGGCGGCGGCACGCAGCGCCTGCCGCGGCTGATCGGGCCGCGCGCCGCGCTCGACATGATCGTGACCGGCCGCCACGTCCCGGCGCCGGAGGCGCGCACGCTCGGCATCCTGGACGCGGTACTGGCAGACGGCGCCGACCTGCGCGCCGGCGCCATCGCCTTCGCCCAAAGCATCGCCGCCACCCGCCCCCTGCCCCGCGTGCGCGACCGGACCGACCGGCTGGCCGAGGCGCGCGAAGACCCCGCCCTGTTCGACACCGTCCGCAAATCCATCGCCCGCCGCGCCCGCAACCAGAAAGCCCCGTACAACTGCATCCTGGCCGTGGAAGCCGCCTGCACCCTGCCGATGGACGCAGGCCTCGCCCGCGAGCAGGAATTGTTCGCCGAGCTCGAAAACTCCGACGAAGCTCGCGCCCTGCGCTACGCCTTCTTCGCCGAGCGGGAGGCCGCCAAGCTCCCCGACCTCCCCGCCGGCATCGCCCCGCGCGAGATCCGCACCGCCGCGGTGATCGGCGCCGGCACCATGGGCGGCGGCATCGCCATGAGCTTCGCCGATTTCGGCATCCCGGTGCGGATCCTCGACAGCACGCCCGAAGCGCTCGCGCGGGGGATGGACCGCATCCGGTCCAACTACGCGACCTCGGTCCGCCGCGGCAGCCTGGCGCAGGAGGAAATGGACCGCCGCCTGGCCCGCATCCACCCCGTCGCCGCCTATGCCGACCTCGCCGACGCCGATTTGGTGATCGAGGCGGTATTCGAGGAAATGGACGTGAAACGCCCGGTCTTCCGCGCGCTCGACCAGGTGATGAAATCCGGCGCCCTGATCTTCTCCAACACCTCGGCGCTGGATATCGACGCGCTCGCCGCCGAGACGGGCCGCCCGGACGACGTGGCGGGGACGCATTTCTTCAGCCCCGCCAACGTGATGAAGCTGCTGGAGGTGGTGCGGGGCACGCAATCGTCCCCCGAGACCTTGGTCAGCGCGATGGCCCTCGGCCGCAAGATCGGCAAGATCCCGGCGATGGCGGGCAATACGGACGGTTTCGTCGCCAACCGCTCGCGCGCGCCGTTCAACAGCGAGATGGTGATCCTGCTCGAAGAAGGCTGCCTGCCCGAGCAGGTCGATCGGGTGATGGTCGATTTCGGCTACCCGATGGGCCCGTTCGCGGTCGGCGACCTCGCCGGGCTGGATATCGGCGCTGCCGACCGCCGCCGGCGCGCCGCCGCCAATCCGAACTACCGCACCCTGCCGATCGCCGACCGGCTGGTGGAACTCGGCCGCTACGGCCAGAAGACCGGCGCCGGCTGGTATCGGTATGAGAAGGGCGACCGCACCCCGCACCCCGACCCCGAAGTGGCGCGCATCATCGCCGAGACCGTGGCACGGCTGGGCGTGGCGCAGAAATCCTTCACCGATCAGGAAATCCTGCACCGCCTCCTGTTCGCCTCGGTCAACGAGGCCTGCCGCATCCTGGAGGAAGGCAAGGCGTACCGCGCCTCCGACATCGACGTGATGTGGCTGCACGGCTTCGGCTTCCCGCGCTACCGCGGCGGGCTGATGTTCTGGGCGGATGGGATCGGCGTGCGCGCGGTGCACGACCAGATCGCCGCCTGGCACCAGGAACACGGCGAGCGCTGGGCACCCGCCCGGCTGCTGACGGACCTGGCCGCGACCGGCACCCCGTTCCGGGAGGCGAAAGCCGCGCCGATGGTCTGAGTCTCCCCCCCCTGGTCCGTTTCGCGGCCCAAGCCCGCAAGGCGCGGGGCAGACGGCGCGACCGCTCCCCGCCGAGCCACCGGTTTTCAATCCCCGAACCCCTCCTGGCCCGATGCCGCGGGGGGCTTCCCCGCAGGTCACGGCCAGACCCGCCTGGCCAGACGTTCACCCGCCCGCGCGTGGCGCGCGACCGCGCCGGGGTCTATATCTGCCCCGCCGCGCCGCCCTCCCCGCGTGCCGGCGCCCTGGGGTCCCGACCATCCGCGCCACCGCTCGCCTCGGCCTGATCCTCGCGCTGCTGCTCGCCGCCCTTCCCGGCGCGCCACCGGCGGCGCGCGCGGCGGAAAGCGCGGCCGTCACCAGCCCGCGCGCCACCGTCGCCCTGGTTTCCGACACCGACCGGGTCGCCCCGGGCAAGCCGTTCCACCTCGGCCTGCTGCTCCGGATGGCGCCTGGCTGGCAT
>JABBNW010000013.1 GCA_019352115.1 Pseudomonadota bacterium | reverse complement strand
TGTCGGTCAGCAAGGCAGCCTGACCTACATCTGGGCCGACAAGGGCAGCCGCCCTCGCGCGCCGCGCGATCAGCGCTACGACTGGGCCTATCTGTTCGGCGCGGTCTGCCCGGCCCGCGGGATCGGCGCTGCCCTCGTGCTGCCATTCGTCAACGCCGAGGCGATGAACCTGCACCTCGCCGAGATCAGCACCCAGGTCGCGCCCGGCGCGCACGCCGTCATCACGCTGGACGGCGCCGGCTGGCACCAGGCCGGAGGCCGGCTGGTCGTGCCGGAGAACATCAGCCTGCTGCCGCTGCCACCCTATTCGCCGGAGCTGAACCCCGTCGAGAACGTCTGGCAGTTCCTGCGTCAGAACCATCTCGCCAACCGCGTCTTCGACACCTACACCGCAATCGTCGATGCCTGCTGCGAAGCATGGAATGCCCTCACCGCAAACCCAGACCGGATACGCTCAATCGCTACCCGGGAATGGGCCGAAGCGGTCACCGCGTAGGGCGGTTGGTATTAGTACCCGGACAGGCGCGGCAACAGCGTCGTGATCTGCGGCACGAAGGCGATCAGCAGCAGGCACAGAAGGAGGAGTCCGAGATATTTCAGGATCGGCCAAACGGTCTCCTCCAGCGTTACGCCGCCGATCAGGCAGGACCCATACAGCCCCACGCCCAACGGCGGCGCGAACAAGCCGATCCCCATGCCGATCACCAGGATGATGCCGTAGCTGAGCGGATCGACGCCCATCTGCCGCGCGACCGGCATCAGCAGCGGGCCGAAGATGATCAGCGCTGCCGCTCCCTCCAGTACCGAGCCCATCACAATCAGGATCGCGATCGAGAGCAGCAGGAACGCCCAGCGCCCATGGGCCGATGAGACCGCGACCAGCGCCTCGGCGATGAAATGCGGGATCTGTTGCAGGGTCAGCACGTAGGACAGCGCCTGGGCGGTGGCGACGATGAACAGCACCATGCCGGATTTCGCAGTGGCGTTGCGGATCACGGCAGCAGTCCCGCGCCAGGTCATTTCCCGGAACAGCACGCCGCCGACCACCAGCGCATAGACGACGGCGAACGCCGAAATCTCCGTGGCGGTGGCGAAACCAGACCGGAACCCGCCGAAGATCATCGCGATCAGGCCGAACGCCGCGATGCCGCCGCTGGTCATGCCGGTAACGCTGGCGCTCTCCTCGCCGACGACCACCCGCGCCTTGGTGTGCTTGCCCAGCACCACCACCATCACGATCAGCGCCAAGGCCATGATCGCGGAGGGCAGCAATCCGGCCATGAACAGCCCGCCGATCGACAGGTTGGTCACGAAGCCGAGGATAATCAAGTTGACGCAGGGCGGGATCGTCTCCGCCATCACCGCCGAGGCGGCCAGCAGCGCCACCGCGTCGCCCGGTTTCTGCCCCGACTTGCGTGCCGCCGGAACCAGCACCGAGCCGACGGCCGCGACATCGGCCATCTTCGAACCGGAGATGCCCGAGAACACCACCATGCTGAGCACCATGGCGACATCCAGACCGCCGCGCAGCCGTCCGACACCGCGCTGAAGCAGGGCCATGATGCGAATGGACATGCCGTTCGCTTCCATCAAGTAGCCCACCAGGATGAAGAACGGCACGGCCAGCAGGACGAAATTGTCGATGCCGCGGGCGGTCTGCTGCGCGAAGAACTCGCCCGGAAGGACGTCGCCGGCCCAGACGAAGACCAGCGTCGTCAACGCCAGCACGAAGGCGATCGGCACGCCGGCCACCAGACAGACGACGAACACCACGCCCATGACTGCCGGCATCCCCGGGAGCGTGTTCGGCGCCAGGGTGGACCAGGCGAGCCACGCCAGGGCGACGACGGCAATTCCGGCGCCTGCCGCCAGCAGATCGGCCAGGCGGTGCCGGCGCAGCAAGTCCAGCGCGAAGACCGTCATCGCGGCGGCGGCGAAGCACATCGGCGCGAAGAACGCCTCCTGCGGAACGCCAGCCCCAACCGTCTGTCCTGCGGTGCTGATGAGCAATATCAAGCCGTACCAGCACAATGAGACGGCGACCAGCAGGATGAGGACGGCGGCCGCCGCGTCCACCCGTGCACGCCAATGCGGGTGGAGGCGATCGACGAAGAACATCACGCCCGCGTTCTCGCCGCGCGCCAGCGCCGCCGCCGCGCCGAGGAAAACCACCGCGAGCAGCAGGGCCCGCGCGACGTCGTCGCTCCAGACGAACGGCGCGGAGAACACGAAGCGTACCGTGACGGAGGCGATCACCACCAGAAGGTCGGCGATCACAAGGATCGCCGCCAGGCTCTCGACCACGACCAGAAGGGCGTGGACCGAGCGTGTCCAGAGCGCCGGCCCCGCCACGGGTCGAAGTAGGGGGCGCGGCCCTGGGGACAGGGCTTCGTTCATCGGCTCAGGCCTTGAAGGTCCGGTGGATGGCGTCCAGCATCGGCTTCGCGCTGGGGGTGGTCTTTAGGAAGCTGGCCCACATCGGGGGCATGCGCTTGCGGAATGCGGCCCGATCGCAGGTCTCCACCGTGACGCCCTTGGTTTGCAGTTCCTTGACCGCCGCCGCTTCGACCTGCGCGGCGCGCTTGAAGTGGTCGGCCGTCGCCTCGCGCACCGCCTGCAGCAGGCCGGCCCCCTGGGCGGGCGTGAGGCGTTTCAACGTGCGGTCACTGACGAACGCCCCGAACGGCGAATAGATGTGCCGCGTCAAGGTGAAGATTTTTGCCGCTTCATAGAACTTGGACGATAGGATGGTCGGCGCATCGTGCTCCAGCCCGTCGATCACGCCAGCCTGCAATGCGGTATAGACCTCGCCGAATGCCAGCGGCGTGGCCGCCGCGCCCATCATCTTCACTGTCTCGGTTACCCACGGGCTCGGCAGCGAGCGGATCTTGCGGCCGGCGAGCTGGGCGGGTTCGGAGAACTTGAACTTGGTTAGGAAATTGCGTGCGCCAAGATTGCGTCCCCAGGACGGCAGATGCGCGCCCGCGCGCTGCACGAGCAGCGTCTGCAACGCCGCCGCGGCCGGCGTTCGGCTGGCGCGCAGCATGTGGTTGTAGTCGTCGAACACATAGCCGAGGTCCATCGCGCCGAATTCCGGAACCACATTGCTCCAGATCGACGTGCCGGCCAGCATCATATCGACCACTCCGGCCTTGAGCTGAGTAACGATATCCGCTTCCTGCCCCAGCTGGCTGTCGGGGAAGAATTCCGTCACCACCTCGCCCTTGGTGGCTTCCTTCAGGCGCGGCAGGAACAGGTCGTACCAGATGCGGCCGGTGGAGAATTTCGGATCGTTGGAGAAGGAGGTGGATACCTTCAACGCGGTCGCGGCCCGCGCCCGCCCGATCAGCGCGGGAGCGGCGAGCAATGCGGGAGCGCCGGCGAGTAGGGTACGGCGACGGATGGCGGTCATCGGATGTCTCCTCGTTTGTTAAGTGGTTCGGTGGCAAGGCGCGACGGGACGGGCGGTGTCACAACACCGCCAGCATCCCGCCATCGACGTAGATGATCTGGCCGTTCACGTAGTCGGAGGCCGCCGAGGCCAGGAACACGGCGGTGCCGATCAGTTCCTCCGGCCGGCCCCAGCGGCGGGAGGGCGTGCGCGCGAGCACCCAGGCATTGAACGTCGGATTGTCCACCAGCGCCTGGTTCATGTCGGTCAGCATGTAGCCGGGACCGATCGCATTGGCCTGGATGCCGTGTGCGGCCCATTCCGCGGTCATCGCCCTGGTCAGCATCTTGATGCCGCCCTTCGCCACCGTGTACGGCGCGACCGTAGCCCGCGCGGCATCGCTGGTCAGGGAGCCGATGTTGATGATCTTGCCGTACCCGCGCGGGATCATCCGCTTCGCCGCCTCGCGACCGATGACGAAGGCGCTCGTCAGGTTGGTCTCGATCACGCGGCGCCAGTCCGCCGTCTCCAGTTCCACCATCGGCCGGCGCAGTTGCATGCCGGCGTTGTTCACCAGCACGTCCACCGCGACGCCGCGCGTGTCCAACGTCGCGAAGGCGGCCAGGATCGCCGCCTCGTCGGTGACGTCGAATCGCGCCTCATGCACCGTATGGCCGCCAGCGCGCATCTCCGCCGCGGCATCGGCCAGGCGCGCCGCATCGACGCCGTTCAGCACCACCGCCGCGCCGGCTGCCGCCAAGCCCTCGGCCATCGCCTGTCCCAGGCCACGCGAGGAGCCGGTGACCAGGGCGGTGCGGCCCGTCAGATCGAACAAATGCCTCGACATCCGCGTCAGGCCTCGGACCGCCGCACGGTCAGGTCCGATCGCTCGAACACGGCGGGCAGCAGTTCGACACCCAGGCCGGGGCCTTCCATCGGATAGACGTAGCCGTCCTTGATGGTCGGCACAGTGGTGACAAGTTCCTTGTACCACCCGGTGTAGAATGCCCGCACGCTCTCTTGGATCAGCGTGTTCGGCTGGCTGAAGGAGGCATGAACGGCGGCGGCGAAGCCGACCGGACCGATGCAGTCGTGCGGGGCGAAGGGGCGATGGTAGGTGTCGGCCATCGCGGCGATCTTGCGGCCCTCGGTCAGGCCGCCGGTCCAGCAGAGATCGGCCATCACGACATGCATCGCGTCGCGGTCCAGCATGTCCTTATAGGGGAAACGGCTGCCGAGCGTCTCGCTGGCGGTGACCCAGACCTTGGTGGAGCGGGCGTATTCCGCCAGCGCCTGGGGCGAGTTCATCCGGATCGGGTCCTCGAACCAGGTCGGATCGTAGGGCTCCAGCGCCTGGGCCAGTTTCTTCGCCATTGGAAGGTTCCATAGCGAGTGGAACTCGACCATGATCTCCATCTTGTCGCCCACCGCCCGGCGGATCTTCTCGAACGGTTCCAGCGCCGTCTTCAATTGCGCCGCCGTGATGGACATGCCGTCGTTTTCCATCGCCGCCGGATCGAACGGCCAGATCTTCATCGCCGAGATACCCGATTCCAGCAGGCTCTCCGCCACCGCGTCCGCGCGTGTCATGAAACCGTTCAGGTCCTCGTACGGACCCGCCGCCTCGGAGAAGTTCCAGGTGGAGACCGGCTTGATGTTGGTCGAGCGCACATAGCCGTAACCGGCACAGGTGTTGTAGATGCGCTGGCGGGGCCTGCAGAGCCCGCCCAGCATCTGGTGCACGGGTTGTCCGCAGACCTTGCCGAAGATGTCCCATAGCGCGATGTCGACCGCCGAGGCGGCGCGGTACTCGACCCCGGTGCTCGACTGCGCCATCGGCAGGTTCAGCATGTCGCGGTGGATCGCCTCGATATGCAGCGGGTTGCGTCCGAGCAGGCGCCCGGCGAGCGTGTCGTGGAGATGCGATTCGACCGCGCCGGCGCCGTAGAACGTCTCGCCCAGGCCGACGATGCCGGCATCGGTGTAGACGCGGACCCAGATCACGTTGGCGAACTCGACGGTCCGCAGCGTCTCGATCGCGAGAATCCTCATCGGACGTTCCCCTCATTATCGCGCGCCCGGCCCCCGGTTCGGTCCCCGGGCGGGCGATTGAGGGCTCATTAGCGCATACCGTGAAATATCACAATATGCCTTGCCTTGCCCGCCAGACCCCCTTCGGGTAGGATGTCGCCCTGAGAAAGCCGCCCCGGATCACCTGTCAGGAACACGATGACACTGCGGCCGAAAGCCGGCCCGCCCCGCCTCGCCCCGCCCGGACGTTCCGCACCGCGCGAGCGGGCGCCGCACGCCAGCCACGCCAACCTGTCGGAACTCGCTTACGAACGGTTGGAGGAGATGATCGTCACCTGCGCCCTGCAACCGGGGCGGTTTCTCTCCATCCAGGACCTGCAGGACCTGACCGGGCTCGGGCGCACCCCGATCCACCAGGCCGTCAGCCGCCTGTCCGCCGATACGCTGTTCGTGATCCGCCCGCGCCACGGCCTCCAGGTCGCGCCGATCGATCTGGCGCGCGAACGCACCCTGCTAAGGCTGCGCCGGGATATGGAGCGCTTCGTGGCGCGGCTGGCGACGGAGCGGTCGGACGCGTCCCATCGCAACCAGTTCCTGCACATCGCCGGCGTGCTCCGCGACCGGGCCGATCGCATGACGATCGACGAATTCAACCGGCTGGACCGGCGTATCGACCAACTGCTGATCGCCGCGTCGGGGGAACCCTTCCTGGAACAGACGCTGCGACCGTTGCATACGATGTTCCGCCGCATCGGCTATGTCTATCATACCTGGGTGGCGCCGCAGGAAGGCCTGGTGCGGACCCTGGAGTGCCACCTCGCTATCCTGGACGCCGTGGTTTCCGGTCGGGTCCACGATGCCGTGGCCGCCTCCGACCAGTTGATCGCCTTCAGCGACAGCATGTTCGACCTGCTCGGTCGCGGGGTCAATCCGACGCTGTTCGACTGCAACCAGGAGATGCTGACGGCGTGCTGAGCGTTTAGGGACGCCGCACGATCCGCAAACCCGACCGGCGCTGAACTGCTGTTCGAGGTGTTCAGCCAGCGTTACGAGCGCGGTTCCACCATCGTCACCAGCAACCTGCCGTTCGACGAATGGACCGGCGTGTTCGCCTCCGAACGGCTCACCGGCGCGCTGCTCGACCGGCTGACCCACCACGTCCACATCCTGGAGATGAACGGCGACAGCTATCGGCTCAGGCAGAGCAAGCGGCGTCAACGCGACGCGCGCGCAGCCGATACACCGGCCAACCGACCCGAGGGATGATGCGAAAGCGCCCTGCGCGCTCTGGGTTTCGTGACGTCACGCTTCGGAGTGGAACCATGCCCCGCACATCGATCGGCGAGAGGCCGATGACCTATGCCGAACGCCGGGCCCGTCACCGCGCCGCGCGCGTCACTGGCACCCCGCTCATTCGCACGCGCCGCCCGACCGATCGCCGCAGCCGCGCTCGGCGCTGGTACGACGCCGTCGCCGAACTAACGGATCTACAGGCGAAGTATGCCGCCTGGCTGGCGGCGCTGCCGACGAACCTGCAGGACAGCGTCATCGCTGATGCGTTGCAGGCAATCTGCGATCTCGACCTCGCCGAACTTCAGGCCATCGACCCACCGCGAGGGTTTGGCAGGGACTGACCGTCCCAAAGACTCCACGCCTCGCACCGACAGCCCCTCAGCGACCCTTGCCGGGCGCGCCCTCGCGCCGAAATACCGGAAGGTCCCCGCGGGGGCCTTCCGGCGCCGTCTCTGACGCATTTTTACTCCGCCACGCCGATGCGTTTTCTCTCCGGCGTTGACAGTTGCCGTCGAGCGCGATCAGCACCCGATCATCGAGGCGACGGAACGCGGCGAGCGGGCCGGCCACCTCCAGGGCCTGGCGGAACAGGCCTTCGAACCCCTCCGGCGGGGCACCGTCCAGCATCCGGCGGATGGTGGCGTCGGTGGGAATGCGGGTGATGGCGAACAGGGTCTGGCAGTTGGAGCGGCCCTGGCCTTCCTCCAGCCGGCGCCGCCGCAAGGGAATTGTGCAAGGGATCGGCGGCAGCGGCGCAGTCGTATGCCAAGTGCGGCGGATCTGACTCAGTCGGCAGGTGCGAGCCGCTCGCGTTTAGAACTGCTGGGTCCGCTCGCGACGACTTGTGCCTCTTGCACACATGTGTACAAGTATGCGGCAACGGGAGGAACCAGCCATGCCGGCGACCGCCGCGGCGTCCAGCGACCGCTTCGAGCCCGCCCGGGCCAAGTCCGGCCGGCTGTACGCTCTCCTGCACGAGGCCATCCTCACGGGCCGTATCCGCCCCGGCGAAGCGCTGTCGGAAAACCTGCTCGCCGAGCAGTACGGCATCAGCCGCACCCCGGTGCGCGAGGTCTTCCAGCGCCTGATCAACGACGGGCTGCTCCGCGTCGTGCCGCAGATCGGCAGTTTCGTCGCGCCCATCAACCTCGCCGCCGTCGCCGACAGCCAGTTCATCCGCGAGGCGCTGGAATGCCAGGCCGTGCGCCATGCCGCCGACGCGGTGACCGAACCGCAGCTCGGCGCCCTGCACGCCCAGGTCGCGGCGCAGCGGCAACGCTTCGAGGCCGGCGACCAGCGCGGGTTCTTCGCACTCGACGAGGCGATGCATCAGGCCATCCTGGAGATCGCCGGCCATGCCACGGTCTGGCAGGTCATCGCCTCGGTGAAGGCGCAGCTCGACCGGGTACGGCATCTGTCGCTTGAAGACGCCGACTGGCTGGCGATGATCTTCCGCCAGCACCAGGACATCGTCGATCGTATCGCGGCACATGACGGCCCCGGCGCCGCCGCAGCGATGCAGCATCACCTGCGCACCGTGTTCGCCGCGGTCGAGCGCATCGCCGCCGCGCACGCCGCATTCTTCGAATCCCCCACCGCGCCGCCCCCACCGCGGCAGGAGAGCCCCTGATGGAACAGACCTGGCGCTGGTTCGGCCCTGATGATCCGGTGCGCCTCTCCGAGATCTGCCAGGCCGGCGCCAGCGGGATCGTCACCGCCCTGCACCATATCCCCTACGGCGTGGTCTGGAGCGAGGAAGAGATCGCCCGGCGCAAGGCCGCGATCGAAGCGGATTCCGTGCTCGGCCTGCGCTGGAGCGTGGTCGAGAGCCTCCCGGTCGCCGAGCCGATCAAGCTGGCCGAGGGCGACCTCGGCCCGCTGTTCGACGCCTACCGGCAGTCGCTGCGCAACCTTTCCGCGCAGGGCGTCACCACGGTCTGCTACAATTTCATGCCGGTGCTGGATTGGACCCGCACGAGGCTCGCCGTGGCGCTGCCGGGCGGCGGCACGGCGCTGCGCTTCGAGGCCGCCGAATACGTGGCCTTCGACTGCTTCATCCTGGGCCGCCCCGGCGCCGAGGCGGAGCATCCGCCGGCGCTGGTGGCACGCGCGCGCGCCTGGTTCGGCCACGCCTCGGAAAGCGACAAGGATCGGCTGCTCGCCACCATCATGGCCGGGCTGCCGGGCGCCTACGACCGCTACGACGTACCTGGGCTGCGCCGCATGCTCGACCTCTACAAGGACATCACGCACGCGGGGCTGCGCGAGAACCTGGCCCGCTTCCTGCGCGAGGTCGTGCCGACTGCGGACGAAGTCGGCGTCCGCCTCGCCATCCATCCCGACGACCCGCCGCGCCCGCTGTTCGGCCTGCCGCGGATCGCCTCGAACGCGGAGGATCTCGCCTTCATCGCCGACGCCGTAGACAGCCCGGCGAACGGCATCACTCTCTGCACCGGCTCGCTCGGCGCCGGCGCCGGCAATGACCTGCCGGACATCGCAGCGCGGTTCGCGCCAAGGATCCACTTCGTCCACCTGCGCAACGTCGTCAAGGAACCCGACGGTTCCTTCATGGAAGCCGACCATCTGGGAGGCGACATCGACATGGTTGCGGTCATCACCCCGCTGCTGCACGAACAGGCACGCCGGCGCGACGCCGGCCTGGCCGAATGGCGCCTGCCGTTCCGCCCCGACCACGGCCACGAACTGCTGGACGACGCGGCCCGCAAGACCCACCCCGGCTACCCGCTGATCGGACGACTGCGCGGCCTGGCCGAACTGCGCGGCGTCATGACGGCGCTCGCCGCGGTCAATCGCCTGCCGCTGTGACCGAGCCGCATCGCCTGTCGCGCCGGACCCTGTCCGGGCTGAAGCCGGAGATCGGACGCCCCGGTTTCGACCCGGCGCGCCTGGCGACCGGGGTGGTCCATCTCGGCATCGGTGCTTTCGCCCGTGCCCATCTTGCCGCCTATACGGCGCCGCTGCTGGCGGCCGAACCGGCCTGGGGCATTCTCGGTGTCAGCCTGCGCCGGGCCGATACGCGCGATGCGCTCGCCCCGCAGGACTGGCTCTACGCCTGTGCCACGCGCGACGGCGCCGGCGAAGCGATCGAGATCATGGGGACGCTGACCGGCATCCTGGTCGTGCCCGAGGCCCCCGCGGCAGTGCTCCATCGCCTCGCCGATCCGGCGACCCGCATCGTCACTCTGACCGTCACCGAGAAGGGCTATTGCCGCAACACGGCATCCGACGCGCTCGACGAGGACGATCCGGCCGTCCGCCACGACCTCGCCCATCCCATGGCGCCGACGACCGTGCCCGGCCTGCTGGCGGCTGCGCTCGCGGCCCGCCGGACCGCCGGGGTGGCGCCGTTCGCCGTGCTGTCCTGCGACAATCTGGCCGCCAACGGCGCGGTCACGCGCCGCGTGGTGAGCCGTCTCGCCGCCCTGCGCGATCCTGACCTCGGCCGTTTCGTCGCCGGCGAGGTCGCCTTCCCGTCCTGCATGGTCGATCGCATCGTGCCCGCGACCACACCGGCGGACCGCGCCCGCATCGATGCCGCGCTCGGCGTCGCGGACGCCTGGCCGGTGCTGTGCGAACCGTTCCGCCAATGGGTGATCGAGGACCGGTTCCCGCTCGGCCGTCCGGCCTGGGAGGAGACCGGCGCCGAACTGGTGGCCGACGTCCGCCCCTACGAGGACATGAAGCTCCGCCTGCTCAACGCCAGCCATTCGGCCATCGCCTATCTCGGCCAGCTCGCCGGCTGGCCGACCGTCGCCGCGGCGGTCGCCGAGCCCGCGCTGCGTGCCTACATCGCCACGCTGATGGCGGAGAGCGCCACGACCTTGCGCCTGCCTGCCGGTGTCGATCTGGCCTCGTATCGGCATGCCCTGCTCGAACGTTTCGCCAACCCGGCATTGCATCACCGCACCGCGCAGATCGCGATGGACGGGTCACAGAAACTGCCGCAGCGGCTGTTCGCGCCCGCGCTCGACCGGTTGCGCGCGGGGCAGCGGGCGCCGGCCATCGCGCTCGCGGTCGCCGCCTGGCTGCGATTCCTGCGCGGCGTCGCGGAGGACGGCGTGGCGCTCGCGCTCGATGATCCGCAGGCGAGGCGGTTGCGCGATGCCGCACGCGCGGCCGGTGACGACCGCGCGTTGCGCGACGCGGTGTTCGCCCTGCCCGACATCGTTCCGCCGGCGCTTGCCGCTGCCCCGTTCGCCGACGACGTGCTGGCGGCGCTGGTGGAGCTTGCGACCCATGGCGTCCGGCGCGTGCTCGCGCGCCGGCGCGATGGCACTGCCGTGCCTTGATCTACTGAAACTCAGACCTGACCGACAAAGGGAGGAATCAAACCGTGACCATCTTCAGGCGCATGCTTGCAGCCGCCGCGCTGCTCGCCCTGCTCAGCCCCGCCGTGCCTGCCATGGCCCAGGCGGTACCGGCGCCCGGCGCCAGCAAGCGTATCGACGCCATCCGCAAGGCGGGCGTGCTGCGCGTGGCCGTGCTGGCCAACGCCCCCTGGCTGGTCGAGAACACGACTGGCGCCGGCCAACACTGGTCCGGTCCCGCCTGGGTGCTCGCCTCGGCCTATGCCAAGCGGCTCGGCGTGAAGCTGCAGCCGGTTCTGGTCTCGCATGAGACCAAAATCCCTGTGCTGGCGGCGAACCAGGTCGATATCTCCATCACGCCGCTGGCGGAAACCCCGTCGCGCGAGCCGGTGGTCGATTTCGTGCTCTATTCCAACACCAGCGTCTGCATGTTCGGCCGCGCCAACGATCCGCGCTTCGCCCGTGCCAAGACGGTGGGCGACCTCAACCGGCCCGACGTCACCATCGCCTATTTCATCGGCGGCGCCGAGGAAGGCTGGGTGAAGCGGCGCTTCCCCAAGGCGAAGCTGCTCGGCGTCGCCGATTCGGGCGCCACCGCGCCGCTGGAGGAGATCATGTCCGGCCGTGCTGACGCGGCGCCGATCAACCGGATCCCCTGGGTGCCGATGAGCCACAAGGTGAAGGGCCTCGCCGTGCTGCCGCGCGCGCACGACTGCCAAGACAGCACGGAAAAGGCGCAGCCGGTCGGCATGGCGATCGCCAAGCACCAGCCGGTGTTCCTCTCCTGGCTGCGCGCGGTGGAGAAGACGATGCACCCCAAGCTCGTCGCCTCCGAGCACCAGGTCGTCGAGGCGATGAAGTAGCGTCCGGCGCGGCTGTATCCAGCGGGAGCACACCGTGTCGCTCGATTTCTCGCCGATCCTGCAAAGCTGGCAGTTCCTGCTGGGCGGTCTCGGCCTGACCCTGGGTCTGGCCGCGCTGACCGTGCTGTGCAGCCTGGTGCTGGGCGGCGCGATCGGGCTGGCCCGTTGCTACGGGCCGGCCTGGTTGCGCCTGCCGCTGGTGTTCTACATCGACTCCATGCGCTCGGTCCCGGTGCTGGTGGTGCTGGTCTGGACCTATTTCGCCCTACCCATCGTCACCGGTGCCGTGCTGCCGCCGTTCTGGGCCGGGCTGATTGCGCTCACCGCGCAGATTGCCGCCTACATGGCCGAGATCGTCCGTGCCGGTGTCGAATCGGTGCGGCCGGGCCAGACGCGTGCCGCGCTGGCGCTCGGCATGTCGCGCGCGCAGGCGGTGCGCCAGGTGGTGCTGCCGCAGGCGGTGGTGCGCATGCTGCCGGCCTTCGGCTCGATCCTGTCGATCGCGATCAAGGACACCGCGATCGCCAGCGTCATCGCGGTGCCGGAATATCTGAACCGCTCGCAGACCTTGGCCGGCGAAAGCTTCCGCCCGATCGAGGTCTATCTGACGGCGATGGCGGTCTATTTCATCACCCTGTTCCCGGTCACGCGCACGGTCGATATCGCCTACGCGCGGCTCGCGCATCTGGGGCGGTCATGAACCTCCACTGGTCGGTCGTCTGGGACAACGCCGGTGCGCTGGCGCGCGGCACCGAACTGACGGTCCTGCTCACGGTGCTGACGATGGCGTTCGCCGTGCCGGGCGGCATCCTGCTCGCGCTGATGCGCCTGTCGCGCTCGCGCCTGCTGTCGGGGGCCTCGGCGAGCTTCACCGAGCTGTTCCGCAACCTGCCGCTGCTGCTGGTGATCTATGCCGCCTATTACGTGCTGCCGTTGGCGCTCGGGGTGGCATTCTCGCCCTTCGCGACCGCGCTGATCGCGCTCGGATGCAACGTCTCGGCCTACAACGGCGAGACGTTCCGCGCCGGGATCGCGTCGATCCGTAAGGGCCAGTCGGAGGCGGCGCTGGCGCTCGGCATGAGCCCCTGGCAGGCGATGCGCGTCGTGGTGCTGCCGCAGGCGGCGCGGCGCGTGCTGCCGGTGCTGGCGAGCACCTGGGTGTCGCTGTTCAAAGACACCTCGCTCGTGTCCGTGATCTCGGTCGGCGAGCTCGCCTATACCGCGATGCTGATCCGCTCGCGGACCTTCCGCGTGCTGGAGATGCTGACCGCCATGGCCGTGATCTACTGGTCGCTCGGCTATCCCCAGGCCAAGCTCGTTGACTGGCTGAATCGTCGCTTCGGAGTGAGTGAATGACTAGGCAGAACGACGAACCCGATGCCCACGTGGTCCTGGCCTATCGCGACGTGCACAAGCAGTTCGGCGATTTCGTCGCTCTCGCTGGTGTGTCGATGGAGGTACGCAAGACCGAGGTGGTGTGCCTGATCGGCCCATCCGGCTCCGGCAAATCGACGCTGTTGCGATGCACCAACGGCCTGGAATCGATCGACGGCGGCGAAATCACGCTCGACGGGCAGGTGCTGCCGCGCCATGGGCGCGGCATGCGGGCGGTGCGCCAGCGCATGGGCATGGTGTTCCAGAATTTCGAGCTGTTCCCGCACATGACCGCGCTCGCCAATGTGGCGAGCGGCCCGCTGACCGTGCTGCGCCTGCCGCGCGGCGAGGCCGAGGCGCGCGCCTCCGCCCTGCTCGCGAAAGTGGGCTTGGCCGACAAGGCGGCCAGCTACCCGTCCAATCTGTCGGGCGGCCAGCAGCAGCGGGTCGCCATCGCCCGCGCGCTGGCGATGCAGCCGGAGGTGATGCTGTTCGACGAGCCGACGTCGGCGCTGGACCCCGAAACGATCGGTGAGGTGCTGAACGTGATGAAGGCGCTGGCCGAGGAAGGCATGACCATGCTGGTCGTCACCCACGAGATGAGCTTCGCCCGCCGCGTGGCCGATCACGTGGTGGTGTTCGAGCGCGGCACGATCATCGAGCAGGGGCCGCCGGCGCAGATTTTCGATGCGCCCCTGGTGCCGCGGACGCGTGACTTCCTGAGCCATCTCGGCTGGGAGGGCTGACCGCGGGCCGACGCGGCCTCGACCACGATCGGGGCGCTCCTGGAGCGTTGCCGGCCCGCCGGCACTGTTGACAGACTGAGAGGCGGAAAATGAATCGACTATCGGCGGCCGAGTGATAGCTGCCGGTAACTTTCGGCGCGCTGGGGGGGGCCGCTGCGGCCCCGATTGGGTTGGGCTGGCGCAGGCGCGAAGTGTACGCGCCGGAGATAAAATCCCTCAGTGAAGCGGCCGGGTGGTCCGGCTGGGCCGGTGTAAAAGTCCATCGGTGTGAAGCTGGCTCTGGAGCAAAATGGCGGCTCGGGTATCGTGTCGGGCCAACCGATAGCTTTGAGGGCGGCGCGAGGGCCAAGTTCCTGGGTTTGGATGAGATGTTCGATGGGCGGAACTTCGACCGCGTGATCATCATCCTGTGCGTGCGGTGGTATCTGCGCTTCAAGCTCAGCTTCAGGGATCTGGTGGAGATGATGGAGGAGCGTAACCTGTCGATGGCCCACACCGCGATCATGCGTTGGGTTTATCATTATGCGCCGGAGTTCGAGCGCCGCTGGGACTGCTGTGCGCAGCCGGCCGGAGCGTCGTGGCGTGTGGACGAGACTTACGTGAAGGTTCGCGGCGAATGGGTCTATCTCTACCGGGCGGTTGATCGCGCCGGGAACACCGTCGACTTTCGACTCAGCCCAAAGCGCGACGTTGCCGCGGCCAAGGCGTTCTTTCGCAAGGCGATCAAGAGTCAGGGATCGGGTCCACGGACCGTCACGTTAGATGGCTATGCCGCATCGCACCGCGCCGTGCGCGAGATGAAGGCTGACGGTGAACTGCCTGCTGACACGAAGCTGCGATCGTCGAAGTACCTGAACAACCTCATCGAGCAGGACCATCGGGGCGTGAAGTCGCGGATCGGTCCGATGCTCGGGTTCAAGCGGTTCAAGACCGCGGCGATCACCATAGCCGGGATCGAACTGCTGCGACGGATCTGCAAGGGGCAGTTCAACGTCGGTCGGCTGCGTCTTCGGGGCGCGACGGCCACGCCGTCGTTCTGCCGATGTTTCATGGACAGCTCCTTCCGGTGATCGTTGATGTGGCGGCCGGGCATGAAGGGCTCCCCGATGACCGGGAAACCCTCGCATTGCCTCGCCTGAAATGCTCCCGGATGCCGACCTGTTGCCTCATTTAACCTGCTCCCCACCGGTATGCGTCGGGGGGGCGAACATGGGGCAGATCAGCATGGCGACACGAGACGAGTTGGTGGTTGCGTTGGCCGGGCGTTACGCTTCGAGCAACCGGAAGGAGCGCGGCCGCATCCTGGACGAATTTGCGGCGGTGAGTGGCTTACATCGCAAGCACGCGATGCGTCTGCTGCACGCCGGTCAGCTTGGCGAGAGGTCGGGCCCCCGGCCTGGGCGGCGCTTATATAATGATGCGGTGCCCGAGGCGCTGGTCGTGATCTGGGAAGCCTCCGATCGGGTCTGCGGCAAGCGGCTGCGGGCGCTGGTGCCGATCCTGATCGAGGCGATGGAACGGCACGGCCACCTTCAACTCACGCCGAAGGTTCGCGTGGGTTTGTTGGCGATGAGCGCCGCCACGATGGATCGGGCGCTGCGTGAGGCCCGGGAGCCGGGAGGCGGGCGAAAGCGCCGTCACGCGCCACCATCGGCCGCGATCCGGCGCAGCGTTCCGGTACGAACCTTTGACGGCTGGGACAATCCGGCGCCTGGGTTCGTCGAGGCGGATCTGGTGGCGCATAGCGGACCGACGGCGAAGCGCAGCTTCGTGCAGACGTTGACGCTGACGGACATCGCGACGGGCTGGACGGAATGTGCGCCACTGCTGGTGCGAGAGCAGCGTCTGCTGACCGAAGTCCTGAGCGAGGTTCGGAAGCGGATGCCATTCGCGCTGCTCGGGTTCGACACGGACAACGACAGCGTATTCATGAACGAGACCGTCAAATCGTATTGCGAGGAAGCGGGCTTGGTGTTCACGCGCTGCCGTCCCTATCGCAAGAACGATCAGGCCTGGGTCGAGCAGAAGAACGGCGCGGTGGTCAGACGCACTGTCGGCTACCGGCGCTATGAGGGACTGGAAGCGGCGGCGGCCCTGGCGCGGCTGTATACAGCCTTGCGGTTGTTCGTGAACTTCTTCCAGCCGTCATTCAAGCTGGCCGGGGAGGCTCGCGATGGTGCGAAGGTCAAGAAAAAGTAGGTTCTTCGCTGTTTGGAGTGGGTAGCGGTCCGCTCGGCAGGTGCGCGGGGCAGGGTGCCCGACCTGCCCGAGCTTGGCGCCGTGCTCGCCGCCGTCAAGGACGCTACGCGCCGCGCAAGGGCGCGGTGGCCCGCGAAGGGGCGGGCCATCCTTGACCGCGGCTCCGCTCGGCGCCCTGGGGATGTCAGGCCGGGACGGAGAAACGGCGCTCAGCCGAACCAAGAAACGCCACAGAATTGGGTGGGATGGGAGCGCCCCACCCACACCAAACAGCGAGGAGCCAAAAAGTACCACCCGCCGGCCACGCCTTATCAGCGGCTGCTGGCGGATACGCGGACCAGCGAGGAGGTGCGGCGCCAAGTGACGGCGATCCACGGCACTCTGGACCCTGTCCAGTTATTGCGAACGATCCGCGCGAGTCAGCAAGAGCTGGTTGAAATCGCCGACCGTCCGACGTCGGGCGAAGCGGTTGCACCCATCGCGCCGACGATGGAGCAATTCCTCTCCGGACTGCGCACCGCGTGGCGGGAAGATGAAGTGCGTCCGACCAACAAGCCGAAGGAGAAGGCCCGGCGCGGCCGCCGGCGTCCCAACCCGTTCGTGACGGTGACGGCGCTGCTGCATGAATGGTTCGAGGCCGAGCCATGGCGGACATCGCGCGAATTGTTTGAGCGGCTGCAAACAGAGCAGCCCGGCGTCTACCCTGATGGGCAACTGCGGACGCTGCAACGCCGGTTGAAGGAGTGGCGGCGTGAGATGGCACATAAAATGGTGTTTGGGGCCGAAGCTGCGGGAGAAACGCCAGAGCGGGCATCGGTGTCCTCGAGCACCTGACCCTGTTCTTATGGTCCAGGTTTCGTGACGTAACGCTTATAAGTGGAGCGGCGACGGCCTGGTCCTCCGACTGGTGCGGAGTGTGCCACGGTGCTCACTTCGGGGAAGGTCCGGTGCTCGCCATCCTCGCCATGCTCGCGCGAAAGAGCGCGCTGCGCGTGGCTCCGGGTGGCTCCGCTCCTCCCATCCCCTCCGTTGCGCGCCGCGGCTCCGGCAGCGCCAGGTCGGGACGGGAAAGCAGGATCGCCGATCGAACAGGAAAGCGCGTTTGGCACGGCCGCCACCTGAGCGAGCGGATTGGGCGCTGATTGACAAAGTGACGCGGCGACGGGAGCATCCTGGCGAGGCAATGCTCGGCCCGCTCGGGAGCATTCCTGGATGAGGCAATACGGATTCTCAGGTTGTTTGTCGCGCGAGATTGCGGGTTCCGCCAATCGATTCCCTCGAGCAGATAGCCCATCTGGGCGGCGGTCAGCGCCACGGCGCCATCCACAGTCTGCGGCCAGATGAAGCGGCCGCGGTCCAGGCGCTTGGCATACAGCGACAAGCCGATGCCGTCGTGCCAGATCGCCTTGATCAGCGAACTGTGGCGGCCACGGAAGACGTAGACGTCGCCCGCGAACGGGTCGCGCCCGAGACCCTCCTGCACCTGCAAGGCCAAACCCCGCATCCCACGACGCATGTCCGTATGGCCGCTCGCGAGCCATACCCGAACGCCCGACGCGATCGGGATCATTCGCGCAGCGCCGCCAGCACGCGCCGCAAGGCGGCCAGGTTCACATCGCTGCCGACGCGCAACTGTCGTCCGTTGCCCAGCTCGATCTCGATCAGGCCGGACGGCGTGGCGGGTCGCGCCGGAGGAGATGGGCGCGCCGCTTGTGGCGCGGGCACCGTTGACGCCATCGGCGCCGCATCGCTCATGTCCACCGGCATGAACACCGGCGTCCGCGCCGCGGTCAGCACTCCCTCGCGCACCTGTCGCCGCCAGGTGAACAACAGGCTCTCGCAGACGCTGTGGCGTGCCGCCACGGCGCCGATCGTCGTGCCAGCCTCGTGGGTCTCCGCCACCAGACGCAGCTTCTCCGCCGTGCTCCACCGACGGCGGCGCTCCCGCCCCGTGATGATCTCGACCACTCCGTCCATCAACACACCTCAAGCGCCAACTTAAACATCTACTTAAGGTGGCGATCGGCGTCGCATCCAGGCGGCCTCCGGCAGAGGGTTACGTAGAATCTCGACTGACTGCTAGCAAAACCTGAAGTCACCAGCACCATCCTCGGCGCCAGGAGCATCGACCAACTCAAAGACAATACCGCGGCCGTCGGGATTGGTGCGCATGGGATGGGTCTGCGACGGCTGACCGCGTCAGCGAACGGGAGCCGCGGCTGCTCGCAGAGCCTCCTTCCAGAACGGCTTGGCCTTGCGGAAGCTGTCCCAGGCGTCGCGCAGCTCGCGGTTGTCGGCCTGGCCGGCGCGGCCGTACCATCCGATCACGATACCGGCGGCACGGACCGCGGACAGGTCTCCGCCCAGTTGCAGGCGCTGCACCAGTTCGCTCACCATCACCATGTCGTTGAACACGCCAAGCACGTCCTGGAGCCTTGCCGCTGCTCGTGCATAGGTGCGGACGGCGGATGTATTCGAAAACAGGCTCCCGAAGAAATCGGTCGCATAGCGCAGCCGCTTCAGCGCCACGCGGAGCTCGTGGCGCTCGCCCGGAGGCATTTCGAGGATATGCCTGCCGCGCTTGCGCACCTTGTGGTGCAGTCGATCGACGCTGAGCGCCGCGAACCCGGCTGCGGGCGAGGAAAGGCGTGGCAGGTCAGCTCCCGAAACGGTATTGCGCCAGCCGCGGCGCGCCACAAACGAGAGCGCCGACAGGACAAAGCGCGTCGTAGCGACGTGCTTGAGCAACGCGTCCACCGTTTCGTATCCGGCAGTGCGATGCGTCTCACACGCCGCCGCCAATGTCTCGAGGCCGCGCTCGTCCTGGAAAACCGCTCCGGGGCCCGACTGGACCAGCCCGGCGAACACGTCCCAGTTCCGCGCTTCGCCCATCGCCGATGCGATCCGCTTCGCATCGCCGCGCAGCACGCAGAACTCGACGCAGGGAAACTCCCTCTGGAACAGCGCCAGCGCAGCCCGCAGGCGGCGCATCGAAACCCGCATCTGGTGCACCGGTTCGGGTCCGACAGACATTTCGAAGGCTGGCCAGTTGCCGATGAACTGCCGGATGCAGGCACCGATCGTAGCGCCGATGATGTCATCCACCGAATGATCCGCCGATACCGGAGAGTCCGCCCGCACTTCGGCTACGCTGCCGCCGGTGCTCAGCAGCATGCCGCGCTCGGCCTTGCTCAAGACGCCGAGGCGCACGGGAGCTACGTCGGTGAGTGCAAGGCCAAGGCCGAAGAGATCCGCGGCAATGCCGGACTTCAATTCCAGCTCGATCTCCCGCACCGGAGCGCGGGCGTCCCCGGCGCTGATCGATCCGGCATCGAAGGCCACTTCGATCTCACTCCCCCCCAACGTGACCCGGTGCATCGTGCGCCGGATATCGGTCGTGAAACGCGGCAGCAGCGGCCGGCCCTCGATGACACGTTCGATCTCGGCCGCGACCGCCTCGCCCAGCGCCGCCGGATCTGGGTCGGCGGACGGTGATGGCACCTCGATCTCGTGGCGCAGGAAGGGGTTCGTGGGATCGGCGCCGTCAACCTTCAATGCCAGCAGCCGCGCACCTCGCTGGCCGCGCACGCGCAGGAACGTACGGTGGCGCCACAGATCCGCGTGCTCGGTATCGAAATAGACGGACCGCAGTCGCTGTGCGGGACGGCGGGTGGGACTGCCGAACAGTGCGGATTGCTGCACGGCCTTGAGCGCAGCTTCGGTAACGAGGAACTTCAACTCGACCTCGCGGGCATCGGATCGGCGCCTCGGTGCCGGCGCCGACGGCGGCCCTGCCGCCAGTGCCGCCGCGGAAGTCTGGTTTTTCATCTCAGGGGTGGGTTTCCGCAGGCGATGAGCATCATCAGCGTGTTTCCGTGCAGAATCGAGCTTTGGTGGCATGTGCGCCGGCGCCGATACGCCCGGGACCGGTGGCTTCATGGCGACATGACCGGGACCGACACGCGCAGAAACCGACGCTGGCGCGTTGCGGTATCGATGGCAATGGACGTGAGGATCCCCGTCACGCAGGCGCCCGAGCCGGCGCCGATCCAGCCAGGTCCGATCCATGGCTCCCCGGTGGTCGGCGTATTCCCGTGAACGGCGGTGTACGGCAGCCCGTGCCGCTTCCTCAGGAACGCGCCGCGGATGTTCATCAGCGGGGGCGGCGACTGCTCGGCCAATGACACCCCAGGGGCCACGCCGGCATGGACGAACGAGTGACCGCCGGCCACGTGGGTCAACGGCAGCGACGCCAGGAAGTCCAGATGATCCTCGCCAACCAAAGCGCGGGCGCGCGACGGCGACGCATCCCTCCGGGTTCCGCCGTAGGACGCGAGCGTGCGCATACCGCCTGATCTCAGTCGGCGGCGGAAGCTGTCCTCGTCGGCTCTGGTCAACGCGTCGAGCATCGCCTGCTCGTGATTGCCGCGGAGCACTATCCACCGTCTCGCAGCGTGCGCAGGACCGGCGATGAGCCATTGCAGCACTTGCCGCGTCTGTGCCCCCTGGTTGACGACATCACCGAGAAACACAACGGTGTACGGGGTCGTCTTGTCCGGCCTGTCGGCGGCGATCGCGGCCAGCAGGCGCGCCAGCAGATCGTCCATGCCATGAATGTCGCCGATCGCGTAGACGATCCCCGACGCCGGCATCGGGGACGTCGCGGCTTGGATCGGGCTGTCGCGCGCGGTCGTGCCGTCGTTGGCCCACCTGGAAGAGGCCGGCCTGGCTGGGCGGCTGAGCGGAGGGGGGATCACAAAATCCATCATGTTCGAGCCGCTGGCGATCATGTACTGGCGAAGCATGATCCAACTCGGCTTCCCGTGCGCGATCGGCAGGATACCGGACAAACCGCAATTCCGCTATCGCCGCGATCCGTCAGGGCAGCCATCGGCGCTCCGGCGCCGCGACCGGCGGACGAACCCCGAGGCATCATCCCACCCGCACGTTGCGGAATTGCCACGGGTCGGTGATATCGATGTCTTCAGGGAACAGACGGCCGCGGTCGGCCAGCGGCGTCCAGCCGGAGTAGGCGCCGGCCAGTTCGCCCAGATAGGGCCGGCAGATCTCCAGGATCCTGGCGTGATCCAGCTCGTCGGCCTCCACCACGCCGAGACCGGGGTGCTCGATCGCCCAGACCACGCCGGCGAGCACGGCGGCGGTGACTTGCAGGCTGGTGGCGTTGTTGTACGGCACGAGGCCTCGCGCCTCCCCGATCGACAGCCGCGAGCCGTACCAGAACGCGCCCTTCGCGTGGCCCAGCAGCAGCACGCCCAGCTCGTCGCTGCCGCAAGTGATCTCGTCCATCATCAGCCGTTGGCGGGCCTGGACGTTCCAGTTGCGCCCCGCCAGTTCGTGCAGCGACAGTACAGCGTCGTCGCACGGGTGATAAGCATAGTGCACGGTCGGGCGGTAGCGAACGGCGCCGTCCTGCCGCACCGTGTAGTAGTCCGCGATCGAGATGGATTCGTTATGGGTGATCAGGAAGCCGTGGATCGGTCCGGCAAGCGGCGTCCAGGTCCGCACCCGCGTGGAGGCGCCCGGGCGCAGCAGGTAGATCGCCGCATCGCAGCCGAACTCGTGCCGCCGCCCGTCCGGCGGCAGCGCGCGCTCGTGCGTGCCCCAGCCCAGCTCGGCCGGCTGGCAGCCCTCGCCCACGAAGCCGTCGATCGACCAGGTATTGACGAACTCGTCCGGCGCCTTCGCCCGGTTAGCGACCTGCGTATCGCGCTCGGCGATATGGATCGCCTTGATGCCGAGCCGCTCGGCGAGCAGCGCCCAGTCCCCGCGCGTCGCCGGCGGCGTCGCCGGCGTGCCGGTGTCGTGCGCGATCCGCAGCAGCGCCGCCTTCACGAAATGCGAAACGAGGCCCGGATTGGCGCCGTGCGTCAGGACCGCGGTGGGGCCGGGCCCCGCGCGCAGGGCCAGCGCGCTTTCCCGCAACGCGTAGTTGGAGCGCTGCGACGGGTTAAGCGCGGGGTCGGTGTAGCCGCCCGCCCAGGGCTCGGTGCAGGTGTCGAGGTAGAGTGCGCCAAGCGCGCGCGCGAGCGCGATGAGCGCGACCGAGGACACGTCCACCGACAGGTTCAGCAGGAAATCGCCTGGTCCGAGCAGCGGCCGCAGCACCGCCTGGTAATTCCCGCGCTCCAGCGGCGCGACGATGCGCCGGATGCCCGCCTCCGCCGCGACTGTGGCTCCTCGCTCGTCCGCGGTCAGGATGGTGACCTGCTCCGGCGCGATGTCGATGTGGCGGAGGAGGAGCGGCAGCACCCCCTGGCCGATGCTGCCGCAGCCGACCATGACCAGTCGGCCGCCGAAGGCGACGTGCTTCATCGCATCCTCATTCTTCTGCTGTCGTGTCGGATGATGGCAGCGCCTCTATAGAAGACGGCCGTCGGCTTGGCACGCGGTATCGCGTTGACATCGAACTGACACAAACGCCGGGCGGATTTTACGGTATGGCGGCGGCGGATCAAAGGCAGGGACAGCAATGGAATACGAGCGCCGATTCAAGTTCCTGGTCTGTGCCCCCGCCTTCGATGCCGACGATCTCGAGGGTCAGCGGCTCGCACAGATCATCGAGGAGATCGGACGCATCGGCTTCACCGTAGTGAAGGCGCGCAAGTCCGACGATGCCGAACTCGTGATCCGGACCGACTCCGCGATCGGCTGCGTGCTGATCGACTGGGGCAAGCGCGGTCCACAGGGCAAGCTGGCGGCGCTCGTGCAGTTCATCCGCCGGCGCGGGCTGGAGACGCCGATCTACATCCTGGTTCGCCATCATCGGCTGGAGGACATCCCGACCGACGTGATCCACGAGGCCGACGGTTATGTGTTCCTGGCCGAGGAAACCCCCGAATATATCGCCAAGACCCTGGCGGGCCGGCTGCGCCAGTACGCGGAGAGCCTGAAAACCCCCTTCTTCGGCGCGCTTGTCGACTATGCGGAGGAAGGCAACCAGCTCTGGACCTGCCCCGGCCACAACGGCGGGATGTTCTATGCGCGAAGCCCGATCGGGCGCATTTTCGTCGATCATCTCGGCGAGGCGCTGTTCCGCGACGATCTCGACAATTCGGTGGTCGAGCTGGGCGACCTGTTGGTGCACGAGGGCCCGGCGCTGGCCGCGCAACGCGCCGCGGCGGAGGTGTTCGGCGCGGAGCGCACCTATTTCGTCCTCAACGGCACCTCGATGTCGAACAAGGTCGTCCTGCAGGCGCTGGTGGCGCCGGGCGACCTTGTTCTGTTCGACCGCAACAACCACAAGGCGGCGCATCACGGTGCGTTGTTCCTGGGCGGCGGCATCCCGATCTACCTGCCGGCCGACCGCAACGCCCACGGACTGATCGGCCCGATCGACCCCGAGGCGCTCGACGAAGCCGCGATCCGCGAACATATCCGCACCCATCCGTTCGTGCAGGACCCCGACGCATGGCGACGCGAGCGGCCGTTCCGCGCGGCGGTGATCCAGCAATGCACCTATGACGGCACGATCTACGCGGCGGACCGCATCATCGATCGCATCGGCCATCTCTGCGACTACGTGCTGTTCGACGAGGCCTGGGCCGGATTCATGAAGTTCCACCCGCTCTATCGTGGCCGTTTCGCCATGGGCCTCTGCGACCTCGATGCGCGCGCGCCCGGCATCTTCGCCACCCAGTCGACCCACAAGCAACTCGCCGGCCTCAGCCAGGCGAGCCAGATCCACGTCCGCGACTCACACCTGCGCGGCCAGGGGCGGCGGCTCGAACACCGGCGGCTGAACGAGGTGTTCATGATGCACGCCAGCACCTCGCCCTTCTACCCGCTGTTCGCCAGCCTCGATGTCGGCGCGCAGATGATGAAGGGCCGCAGCGGCGAGGTGCTGTGGGACGATACCATCCGCCTGGGCATCGAACTGCGCAAGAAGCTGCGCGCGATCCGCCGCGAGTTCGAGCAGCGCGAGGCCGACCCGGCGCGGCGCTGGTTCTTCGACCCGTTCGTGCCCGATACGGTCGTGCTGGCCGGCGCGGACGGCCCGCGGGAGGTGGCGTGGGAGGATGTGCCCACCGACGCCCTGGCCGCCGACCCCGCGTTCTGGGCGCTGGCGCCGGGGGCCGCCTGGCACGGGTTTCGCCACGTGGCCGATGGCTGGGCGATGACCGACCCGAACAAGCTCACTTTGCTGACGCCGGGCTTCGACCGCCCGGGTGGCAGCTATGCAGAACACGGCGTGCCGGCGCCGATCCTCGCGGCCTGGCTGCGCGAGAACCGCATCGTGCCGGAAAAGCACGACCTCAACTCGATCCTGTTCCTGCTCACCCCGGGCGTGGAGAGCAGCAAGGCGGGCAACCTGATCAGCGCGCTGGTGTTCTTCAAGCGGCTGCACGACGACAACGTGTCGCTGGAGGAGGCAATGCCGGAATTCGTGCGCGCCCGCCCGCAGCGCTATCGCGGCGTGCGGCTGGCCGACCTGTGCGCCGAGATGCACGGCTTCTTCCGCGATGCCGGCATCAGCGCCCTGCAACGGGCGCAGTTCCGCGCGGAACATTTCCCCACCCCGGCGCTACTGCCCGCCGAGGCGATGCAGTGCCTGGTGCGCAACGCGGTCGACTACGTGCCGGTCAGCGAGGCAGCCGGGCGCATCGCCACGACCTTGTGGGTGGTCTATCCGCCCGGTATCGCCGCGATCATCCCGGGCGAGCGGCTGGACGCGCGCGCCGCGCCGATGCTGGCCTACCTGGCCGCGTTCGAGCGCGCCGCCAACCTGTTCCTCGGCTTCGAGACGGAGATCCAGGGCATCTACCGCGAGACCGGACCGGATGGGTCGGTGCGGTTCTGGACCTACGTCGCGCGCGAGCCCTGATCCCCCCGCGCGGTCCCCCGACCGCCGATCGGGGGCGCGTCTGGCCTGCGGGGGCGCAAACGCCCATACCCGGCTTGGGCGGCAGGACGGAGGAGCCGGACATGACCGGGAGCGAACTCATGGTGCGGTCGGGGCAGGTGGTCGCGCTGCGCCTGTTCGACCTTGCCAACGAGATCGACCTGAAACGTGCCGAGACGCTGTGGGCGCGCCGCCCCGAGAGCGCAAGCACGCAGGGCGCAAGCACGCGCAGCCGGTTGGTCCGAACGCCCGCAAAGGCGGTCGCCTTCGGTGTCGCGCCGCTGACCCTGGAGTTCGGAACCGTGGCGCTCGACATCGGTGCCGCGCGCATCGATGCGGCAGTCGGCGTGCGGCTCTATGATTTCGGCATCGCCGCGCTGTCCCTGCGGCTGCCGGTGCAGGACCTGTCCTGGAGCCGCTTCACCCGGCTCGTGAACCGGACCGACCAGGCCGTCGGCCCCGCCGCACCGGCCGACGTGTGGGAGGGAGTGCTGGCGAAGCTCCGTGGTCTGCTCGGGGATGCACTCGACCACCCGACCGCGGTGCCGCTGCAGGAGGATTACCTGCTGGCCGTGGTGGACGCGTTCGAGGAGCCGATTACCGCCGAGGCCCTGCAGCAGCGCGCCGATCTCATCCCGTTGCTCGCCGGCGAGGAGCGGCCGCTGTCGGAAGGCGCACGGCGCGATCTGCTGCGGCACCGCTTCTCCTATTACCCCGACGACCTGGTGGCGATTACCTGGGACCGTGCCTTCATCTACGAGCCGCGTCACGAGACCGACGTCGCCGATGTGCTGGAAATGGCCAACGCCCAGTTGTTAGAAATGCGCACCTATGACGAGATGCTCGATGCCGAGTTGCCGCGCATGCGCGACATGGCCGAAGCGGCACGGCGGCACACCAACTTCCTGGCTGCCCGCCGCTATGCACGCCTCGCCCGCGGCCTGCACAGTCTGGTTGCCGAGGTCAGCGAGCTTGCCGAGCGGGTTGATAATGCCCTGCAGGTGACCGAGGATGTCTATCTCGCGCGGGTGTACGCCGCCGCCATGGACCTGTTCAGGGTACCCAACGTCAGTGCCGCCGTGGACCGCAAGCTTGCCATCATCCGCGCGACTTACACCGCGCTGCACGACGAGGCCGCCGGTGCGCGCGCCGAGCTGCTGGAGATTGTCATCCTGGTGCTGATCGCGGTCGAAATCGTCGTGTCGCTCCTGCGGGCGTAAGCGCGAGGGGAACGTCGCGCGACGGCGACCGCGGCACGTACGGCGACGCCATCGGGTGCGCGGGCCGGGCCGGACGCCTGCCCCCCGGCGATGCAGGGCCGGAGGCGGTGGCGTCGCCTCGTTTCTCTATGCAGCTCAGCGGGGCCCGGCTCAGCGGGTCATGCGCCCGATCGCACCCACCAGTTCCTCCACCTTCTGGCGCTGGTCGGTCACGTCGCCGGCGGCGAACGCATCGACGACGCAGTGCGCGACATGATCGCGCAGGACCTGTTCCTCGACCTTGTGCAGCGCGGCGCGCACCGCGGCGATCTGGGTCAGGACGTCCACGCAGTAGCGATCCTGCTCCACCATGCGCAGCAGGCCGCCCACCTGGCCCTCGATCCGCTTCAGCCGCGCCGCCACCGCCGTGCTGGTTGTCACGTGCATCTTCGCCTCGTCCCCTTGATACCTTACCTACCGGGGGTATATAGCCCGCAGCCTGGCGACGGGCAAGGACCCGACCGCGCCGCAGCCAGGCGGCGGTCACGGAATGGAGAACGCGCCATGGACGACCCCCGGCCTTCCGGCCTCGCTGCGATGCACGGTCCCGACACGGCCGTCACTGCGCCGGACGAGCGGGTGCGCGATCCGGTCTGCGGCATGATGGTCGATCCGGTCACCTCGAAGCACCGGTTCGCGCACGCGGGGCAGACCTTCCACTTCTGCTCCGCCGGGTGCCGGACGAAGTTCGCGGCCGACCCGCAGCACTACCTCGCCCCGGTCGCCGACGCACCGCCGCCCCCGGCGGCCCCGGGCACGCTCTACACCTGCCCGATGCACCCGCAGATTCGCCAGGACCATCCGGGCGCCTGCCCGCTCTGCGGCATGGCGCTGGAACCGCTGGCGCCCACTGCGGAGGTCGGCGAGAACGCCGAACTCGCCGATATGCAGCGTCGCTTCTGGATCAGCATCGGCCTCGCCGTGCCGGTCGTCGTGCTGGCGATGGGGGTCTTCGTGCCGGGCCTGGCGCTCGACCGGCTGGTGCCGCCCCGCGTTTCGGTCTGGCTCCAGTTCGCCCTGACGAGTCCGATCGTGCTGTGGGCGGGATCGATCTTCTTCGTCCGCGGCTGGCATTCGGTGGTGAACCGCAGCCTCAACATGTTCTCGCTGATCGCGCTCGGCACCGGCACCGCCTATCTCTACAGCGTGGTCGCGACCCTCGCTCCCGGCCTCTTCCCGCCCGGGTTCCGCGCCGCCGACGGCAGTGTCGATACGTATTTCGAGGCGGCGGCGGTGATCACCGTGCTGGTGCTGCTCGGCCAGGTGCTGGAACTGCGCGCGCGCGAACAAACCGGTGGTGCCATCCGGGCCCTGCTCAACCTTGCGCCCAAGACCACGCGGCGGCTGGCCGACGATGGTTCGGACGAGGAGGTCACGCTCGATCGCGTGCAGGTCGGCGACCGGCTGCGCGTCCGCCCCGGCGAAGCGGTGCCGGTGGATGGCGTGGTGCTCGACGGGCGCAGCAACGTCGACGAATCGATGGTGACCGGGGAACCGATGCCGGTGGCGAAACAGACCGGCGAGACCGTGATCGGCGGCACTGTGAACGGCACCGGCGCGCTGGTGATGCGCGCCCAGAAAGTCGGTGCTGACACCGTGCTGGCGCGCATCGTCGCGATGGTGAGCGAGGCGCAGCGCTCGCGCGCGCCGATCCAGCGCCTGGCCGATCTCGTCGCCGGCTATTTCGTCCCGGCGGTGATCGCCGCCGCGGTGCTGTCCTTCGCGCTGTGGGCGATCTGGGGGCCGGCGCCGGCGCTCGCCTACGGGCTGCTCGCCGCGGTCTCGGTGCTGATCATCGCCTGCCCCTGCGCGTTGGGCCTGGCGACGCCGATGTCGATCCAGGTGGGCGTCGGCAAGGGTGCCTCGGTCGGCGTGCTGATCCGCTCGGCCGAGGCGCTGGAGCGGATGGAGAAGGTCGATACCCTGGTCGCCGACAAGACCGGCACGCTCACCGAAGGCAAGCCGCGCGTGACAAGGATCGTGCCCGGCCCGGGCTTTGCCGAGGACGAGGTGCTGCGGCTCGCGGCCAGCCTGGAACGGTCGAGCGAACATCCGCTGGCGGCGGCGATCCTGCACGCAGCCACCGAACGCAAGGTGACGCTGGCCGATCCTGCCGATTTCGAATCGATCACCGGCCAGGGCGTGCGCGGGCGCATCGACGGCCGCCGGGTGGTCCTGGGCAACGCACGGCTGATGGACGGGGAGGCGGTGCCGCTCGGCGCGCTGGCCGCCGCCGCCGACGAGCTGCGTGGCACCGGCGCCACGGCGCTGTTCATCGCGGTCGACGGTAAGCCGGCCGGAGTGGTGGCGATCGCCGATCCGATCAAGGCCGGCACGCAGGCGGCGCTTGCGGCGCTGCGCGCGGCGGGCCTGCGCATCGTCATGCTGACCGGCGACAACCGCCGCACTGCCGAGGCGGTGGCGCGCCAGCTCGGCATCACCGAGGTCGAAGCCGACGTGCTGCCCGACCAGAAGCACGCCGTGATCCGCCGGCTGCGTGCCGAGGGGCGGGTGGTGGCGATGGCCGGCGACGGGGTGAACGATGCGCCGGCGTTGGCGGAGGCCGACATCGGCATCGCCATGGGCACCGGCACCGAGGTGGCGATGCAATCGGCCGGCGTGACCCTGGTGAAGGGCGACCTGGCCGGCATCGTGCGGGCGCGCACCCTCAGCCGGGCGACGATGCGCAACATCCGCCAGAACCTGTTCTTCGCCTTCCTCTACAACGTGGTCGGCGTGCCGGTGGCGGCGGGCGTGCTCTATCCGTGGTTCGGCATCCTGCTGAGCCCCGTCATCGCCGCGCTGGCGATGTCGCTTAGCTCGGTTTCGGTCGTGACGAACGCACTGCGGCTGCGGCGCCTGCGGCTCGATACCGTCGGCGCCGAGGGCGGGTGAGGCGGGTCGGGTCGGGCTTGCGTCCACACGCCTGTCGGCGGCTGCGCCCCTCGGTCACCCCGCCCCTCGGTCACCCCGAGGGGCGCGCCTTCGCGAGCAGGCGATAGGCCTCCTCCGGCACCGTGGCGGCGCGCAGCCCCGCCGCCACGGCCTCGTCACGCATCCGGCGTGAAATCGTCGCCAGCGCGGCCAGGTGGCCACCGCTCGCCTCGCCGGGGGTGAGCAGCAGGAAGACGAGATCGACCGGGGCGCTGTCGATCGCTTCGAACGCAACCGGGGCGGCGAGCCGGGCGAACAGGCCGGTGCAACGCGGCACGCCGGCAATCCGCGCGTGCGGCAGGGCGAAGCCGCGTCCGAGGCCGGTGGAGCCCAGCTGCTCGCGCGCTACGAGGGCGGCTGCGATGACCGGCGCGGCCACGCCGGCAGCCGGCGCGATCCGGCGGGCAAGCTCGCGCAGCAGCGCCGCCTTGCTGGCCGCAGCGAGGCCGAGGACCACGAGCTCGGGCGACAGGAACGTATCGATATCCATGCTGACGCTGTCTTCTCCTTACGGCACCGGCTTCCTTTGCGGGACCGGCCGCCGCGGTCAGGGGGCCGCGCCCGCGCCGGGCGGGGCCGCCGGCGGATCGAGCAGGCGAAGACGATAGCCCACACCCGTCTCGGTGACGATCAGCGCCGGCCGATCCGGCTCGGCTTCGATCTTCTGGCGCAGGGTGCGGATGTAGATGCGCAGGTACTGCACGTCGGTCTCCCCGCCCCACAGTTCGCGCAGCAGCATCCGATGCGTCAGGACCTTGCCCGCGTGGGCCGCCAGCAGGCGCAACAGGTCATACTCCTTCGGCGTCAGCTTCACCTCCTCCCCACGCAGGGTCACGAGGCGGCGCACGAGGTCGATCGCCAGGGGGCCGGAGCGGAACACGGCCTGCTCGCCCTGGCGTTGCAGGCGGTGGCGTTCGGCGGCGCGGACGCGCGCGTGCAGCTCGTCGATGCCGAACGGCTTCGTGACGTAATCGTCCGCCCCGGCGTCCAGCGCCGCCACCTTGGCCGCTTCCGCATCGCGCGAGGACAGCACGATGATCGGCACCATGTTGCCCGCCTGGCGCAACCGCTGGATCACCGCGATCCCGTCCATGTCGGGCAGCCCGAGGTCGAGCACCACGAGATCCGCCTCGCCCCGCCCGATCGCATCGAGCGCTTCCTGCGCGGTCTCCGCCTCGGCCGGCAGATGGCCCTCGGCGCGCAGGCCGGCGCGCAGGAAGCGGCGGATCGCCGGTTCGTCGTCGACGATCAGGATCCGCAACCCGGTGGTCACCGCGGCGTGTCCGGCAGCAAAAGGGGCGGCGGTTCCGGCAGGTCGATGCTGAAGACCGCGCCCGGGCGGTCGGCGCGGTTGGCCGCGGTGATCGTCCCGCCCATCGCTTCCACGAACCCCCGGCAGATCGCAAGGCCGAGCCCGATGCCCGGCGGGCGGCGGTCGGTTGCCGGCGCACGGTAGAACTTGTCGAAGATCCGTCCAAGGTCGTCGGCCGGGATGCCCGGCCCTTCGTCCAGCACCTCCAGGCGGACCCGGCCGTCGTGCCGGCGCGCCCGCACGGTGATCGCTGTCCCGCCCGGGGCGTATTTGGCGGCATTGTCGAGCAGGTTGAACAGCACCTGCTCGAACAACACCATGTCGATCGCGAGCATCGGCAGGTCGGCCGGCAGATCGAGCTGCACGCGATGCCCCGCGAGGATCTTCTCCGCCCGTCGCAGCACCGCACCGACCGCATCCGACACATCGGCAGGCCCCCCATCCGGGCGCACCCGCCCGGCCTCGAGGCGGGTCATGTCGAGCAGGTTGCCGATGAAGCGATTGAGCCGCTCGGCCTCCTCCTGGATCGTGCGGGTCAGCGCCGCGCGCGCCGCCGGATCGAACGCCGCATCATGCGCGGCGAGGCTGCTCGCCGAGCCGAGGATGGAGGCGAGCGGCGTGCGCAGGTCATGCGAGATGGAGGTCAGCAGCGCCGCGCGCAGCCGGTCGGCCTCGGCCGCCAGGCGGACCCGGTCCAGGTCCTCGATCAGCCGGACCCGCTCGATCGCCAGCGCCGCCTGGTCGGTGAGCGCGTTGAGCAGGCGATGCTGCTCGGGCGACAGCGGGCCGGGCGCGTCACGATCGATGCCGACCACGCCCACCGCCCCGCGACCCGTGCGCATCGGCAGGAACAGCCACTTGGCGCCCGGCAGGGTCTCCGCCCCGCGCCCCGCCGGGCTGGTGTGTTGCCAGGACCAGGTCGCGGCGGCGATGTCCGCCTCGGCCAGCAGGTCCTCGGGCGGGTAGCCGGCGCGGACGGCGAGCGTGCCCGCCTCCGGCAGCAGCAGCACCACCCGCAGCTTCAGCATCAGCGCGATCTGGTGCGCGGTGGCCCAGAGCAGGTCGTCCATCTCCACCGCGAGGCCGAGCTTGCGGCTGAACTGGTAGAGGTCCTCGGTCGTCTTCGCCCGCTCCCGCGCCGCGATCGCCTGCGCGCGCACCCGGGCGGCGAGATTGCTGGCGAGCAGCGCGACCACGGCGAAGAAGAACAGCGCGACCACGTTTTCGGGGTCGGCGATCGTGAAGGTGTAGAGCGGCGGCAGGAAGAAGAAATTGTAGGCGAGCGCGCTGAGCAGGCAGGCGAGCAGGGAGGGCCACAGCCCATAGGTGATGGCGCTGACCAGCACCGCGGTCAGGAACACGAGGGCCACGTCGGAGGTCGCGAGCAGCTGGCGCATCGCCATGGCGACGGCCAGGCTGGCGAGCACCATCCCCGCGCTGCCCGCGTACTGCGCCGGCGCGATCCCGCCGCCCCAGGCTCCCTGGGTGGTGGCTCCCTGGGTGGTGGCTCTCTGGGTGGTGGCCGGGGCGGCGGCGGTGGCGGGCGGGGTCGCAACGTCCGGCGGGGTCGGCAGCAGGTGGACCGCAAGGTCCCCCGCCCGGCGGATCAGCCGGCGCTCCACCGCCCCGCGCAGGAAGCCGCGCCAGCCGGTGCGGCGTGCCCGGGCGATGATCACGTGGGCGAAATTATGCTGGCGCGCGTAGTCGAGCACGGTGTCGACCACATCCTGCCCGGGGATGGTGACGGCGGTGCCCCCCAGGCGCTCGGCCAGCCGCAGCGCCTCGGCGACCCGGTCCTGGGCCGCGTCGCTGCGGCCGCCCACCGGCGCCGTCTCTACATGGATCACTGCCCAGGACGCGCGCAACTGATCCGCCAGGCGCTTGGCGTGGCGCACCAGCGCAGTCGCGCCGGGGGCGTCGTCGACGCAGGCCAGCACCCGTTCCCCGGCCGGCCAGGGGCCGCTGATCGCATGCGCCTGCATATAGCTCAGCATCTGCGCATCGACCCGCTGGGCGGTGCGGCGCAACGCCAGCTCGCGCAGGGCGGTCAGGTTGCCGGGCGAGAAATAGTGCCGGATGGCGCGCGCCGCCTGCTGCGGCACGTAGACCTTGCCATCCTGCAGGCGCTGGATCAGGTCCTCGGGCGTGAGATCGATCACTTCGACCTCGTCGGCCCGGTCGATGACGGAATCGGGCACCAGTTCGCGCACCCGGATGCGGGTGATCCGCGCCACCACGTCGGTGAGGCTTTCCACGTGCTGGATGTTCAAGGTGGCATAGACATCGATGCCGGCCGCCAGCAACTCCTGCACATCCAGATAGCGCTTGGCGTGGCGCGAGCCGGGCGCGTTGGAGTGGGCCAGTTCATCGACCAGCACGAGCGCGGGCCGGCGGGCCAGGATCGCGTCGAGATCCATCTCCCGCAGGGTATGGCCCTTGTATTCGACCGGGCGGCGGGGGATCACCTCCAACCCGGCGAGCAGGGCCTCCGTCTCCGCGCGCCCGTGCGTTTCCACCACGCCGACGGCGACATCGACGCCCTCGCGCAGGCGCGCGTGCGCTTGCGCGAGCATCTCATACGTCTTCCCGACGCCGGGGGCGGCGCCGAGAAACAACTTGAACCGCCCGGCGTCGGCGCGCCGGGCGGCTTCGAGCAAGGCATCGGGGGAGGGGCGGGCCTCCCGTTGCGCGGCGTCTTCCATCCAGCCAGTCCTTCGTCCGCGCCCGGGCCGGGCGCGGCGGTCAGTGCCGCGGCAGCGCGTCCAGCGCCAGGTTGAGCTTCAGCACGTTCACATGGGGTTCCCCGATCACGCCGAACAGCCGCGGCGTGATCCGCGCCTCCACCAGCCGGCGGACCTCGCCTTGCGGCAGGCCGCGGGCCTTGGCCACGCGCGGCACCTGGAACAGCGCGCCGGCGGGGGTGATGTCGGGGTCGAGGCCGCTCGCCGAACTGGTCACGAGATCGACCGGGATTGGCGTGCCGGGGTTCTGCGCGGCGAGCGCCGCTGCCCGTACCTGCACGTGCTGGACCAGGTCCTTGGAGGTCGGGCCGAGGTTGGAACCGCCCGAGTTGGCGGCGTTGTACGGGGCGGCGACGGTCTTGGACGGATCCTTCGGGTCGGGTCCCGTGGTCGCCGACGGGCGGCCATGGAAATACCGGTTGGTCGAGAAATTCTGCCCGATCAGCGCCGAGCCGATCACCGTCCCGTCGCGCCGGATCAGGCTGCCGTTGGCCTGCCAGGGGAACACGAGCTGCGCGATGCCGGTGATGGCGAGCGGATAGGCGAGGCCGGTCAGCACCGTCATCATCAGGATCATCACGATCGCCGGGCGAATATGTTTCATCGGTGTTTTCCTCAGGCCAGGTGCAACGCGACAACGAGCATGTCGATCAGCTTGATGCCGATGAATGGCACGATGATGCCGCCGAGACCGTAGATCAGCAGGTTGCGGCGCAGGTTTGCCGCCGCCCCGATCGGCCGGTAGGCGACGCCGCGCAGCGCGAGCGGGATCAGGGCGACGATCACCAGCGCGTTGAAGATGATCGCCGACAGGATCGCGCTCTGCGGGGAGCCGAGATGCATCACGTTCAGCGCTTCCAACTGCGGATAGAAGGCGATGAACATGGCCGGCACCATGGCGAAGTACTTCGCCACGTCGTTGGCGATCGAGAATGTCGTCAGCGCGCCCCGGGTCATCAGCAATTGCTTGCCGATCTCCACGATCTCGATCAGCTTGGTGGGGTCGCTGTCGAGATCGACCATGTTGCCGGCCTCCCGGGCCGCCATGGTGCCGGTGTTCATCGCCACGCCCACATCGGCCTGCGCCAGCGCCGGGGCGTCGTTGGTGCCGTCGCCGCACATCGCGACCAGCTTGCCCTGGGCCTGCTCGTTTCGGATCAGCTTGAGCTTGTCCTCGGGTGTTGCCTGGGCGAGGAAATCGTCGACCCCGGCTTCCGCGGCGATCGCGGCGGCGGTCAGCGGATTGTCGCCGGTGATCATCACCGTGCGGATGCCCATCCGGCGCAGCTCGGCGAAGCGCTCGCGGATGCCGCCCTTGACGATGTCCTTCAGATAGATGACGCCGAGCAGCCGTCCGTCGCGCGCCACGGCGAGCGGGGTGCCGCCGGCCCGGGCGATCTCCTCGGATTTCGCGGTCAGTTCGCGCACCGCGGCATCCGACACGCGCGCGGTGGTGGCGACGGCGCCGCCCGGCTCGCGCCCGTTGCGGTCGCGCACGAAGGCCAGAACGGCATCGACGGCGCCCTTGCGGATGCAGGCGGCGTCGAAATCGATGCCCGAAAGCCGGGTCTGTGCCGAGAAGGGAATGAACCGCGCGCCGGCCGGCGCCATGTCGCGCCCGCGGATGCCGTATTTCTCCTTCGCCAGCACGACGATCGAACGCCCTTCGGGCGTCTCGTCCGGCAGGGAGGCGAGTTGCGCGGCATCGGCCAGTTCGGCCGCCGTGACGCCGCTTACGGGGAAGAATTCCGTCGCCTGCCGGTTGCCCAGGGTGATGGTGCCGGTCTTGTCGAGCAGCAAGGTATCGACATCGCCCGCCGCTTCCACCGCACGCCCCGACATCGCGAGCACGTTGAACCGCACCAGCCGGTCCATCCCCGCGATGCCGATCGCCGACAGCAGCGCGCCGATGGTGGTCGGGATCAGGGCGACGAACAGGGCGACCAGGATCACCACGGACACATGGCCGCCGGCATAGGCGGCGAAGCTCGGGATCGTCGAGACCACGATCACGAAGATGATCGTGAGGCCGGCGAGCAGGATGTTGAGCGCGATCTCGTTCGGCGTCTTCTGCCGCTCCGCGCCCTCGACCAGCGCAATCATGCGATCGAGAAAGGTGGAGCCCTGGGCGGCGGTGATGCGGACCTTGAGCCAGTCCGACAGCACCCGCGTGCCGCCCGTGACCGCCGAGCGATCGCCGCCGCTTTCGCGGATGACGGGCGCGGATTCGCCCGTGATCGCGGATTCGTCGACCGAGGCGATGCCTTCGATCACTTCGCCGTCGCTCGGGATCAGATCGCCGGCCTCCACCAGGACGATGTCGCCCGGCTTCAGATCGGGGGCGGCGACCGGCTCGTAGAGGCCGTGCGGATCATGGTTGCCGCTGCTGTCGGGCAGCAGGCGCTTGGCGGGCGTTTCCGTGCGAGTCCGGCGCAGCGCCGCGGCCTGCGCCTTGCCGCGGCCTTCGGCCACCGCTTCGGCGAAATTGGCGAACAGCACCGTGACCCAGAGCCAGAAGACGATCTGGAGGCTGAAGCCGGTGTGCGCGCTGCCGGCGACCACCTCGCGCAGGGTGACGATGGTGGTCAACGTGGCTACCACCTCGACCACGAACATGACCGGATTGCGAATCAGCATCCGCGGGTTCAGCTTGGCGAAGGCGCTTTTCAGCGCCGGGATCAGGATCGCGGGGTCCAGCACGCTGGAACGCACGCCGCGCGAATGGGTACGAGGGTTCATCTGGATCACCGTGTTCAGTACAGCGTGCCGTGCAACAGGGCGTAATGTTCGACGATCGGGCCTAGAGCGACGGCGGGGAAGAAGATCAGCCCGCCGGTGATCAGGATCACGCCGATCACCAGGCCGACGAACAGCGGGCTCGTGGTCGGGAAGGTGCCGAGCGAGGCTGGCACGATCTTTTTGCGCGCGAGCGACCCGGCGATCGCCAGCATCGGCACGATCATCATGAAGCGGCCGAGGAACATCGCGAGCCCGAGTGTGTCGTTCCAGAACGGCACGTTGGCGGACAGGCCGGCGAAGGCGCTGCCGTTGTTGCCGGTGGCAGAGGTGTAGGCATACAGCGCCTCGCTGAACCCATGCGGGCCGGCGTTGTTCATGGCGGCGGTGCCGACCGGGAGGACCACCGCCAGCGCGGTGAACCCCAGGATCGACAGCGGCAGGATCAGGATGGCAAGCATCGCCATCTTGACCTCCTTCGCTTCAAGCTTCTTGCCGAGATACTCGGGCGTTCGTCCGACCATCAGCCCGGCGATGAACATCGCCACGATCACGAACAGCAGCATCCCGTAAAGGCCGGAACCGACACCGCCGAAGATGATCTCACCCAGCATGATGTTGACCATCGGCACCGCGCCCGCCAGCGGCAGCAGGCTGTCGTGCATGTTGTTCACCGCGCCGCAGGAGGCATCGGTGGTAACGGTGGTGAACAGCGCGGAGTTGGCGATGCCGAAACGCACCTCCTTGCCCACCATGTTGCCGCCGGCTTGCAGCGTGCTCGGCGCCTGGTCGACATGGAGCGTGGCAAAGGCCGGATTACCCTGACTTTCGACCGGGTAGACCGTCGCCACGCCGGCGGCGAACAGCAGGAACATGACGGCGAAAATCGCCCAACCTTGGCGCTGGTTGCCGACCATGCGGCCGAACACGTTGGTGAGCCCCGCGCCGAGCGAGAAGATCAGCAGCATCTGCACGAGATTGGTGAGCGCGGTCGGATTCTCGAACGGATGCGCCGAGTTGGCGTTGAAGAAGCCGCCGCCATTGGTTCCGAGCATCTTGATGGCTTCCTGCGAGGCCACCGGCCCCTGCGCGATGATCTGTCGCGCGCCTTCCAAGGTGGTCGCGTTCGTGTAGGCCGAAAGATCCTGCGGCATACCCTGCCAGACGAAGAACAGCGCGGCGACGATCGAGGCCGGCAGCAAAATGTACAACACGCAGCGGGTCAGATCGACCCAGAAATTGCCGATCGTCTGCGCCGAGCGCCGCGCGAAGCCGCGGATCAGCGCGATGGCGAGCGCGATACCGGTGGCGGCCGAGACGAAATTATGCACCGTCAACCCGATCATCTGGGTGAGGTAGCTCATCGTCTGCTCGGGAACGTAGGACTGCCAGTTGGTATTAGTAACGAAGCTGACCGACGTATTGAACGAGAGGTCGGTCGACTCCGCACCGAAACCTTGCGGATTGAGCGGCAGCAGCCCCTGCAAGCGCTGGATCGCGTACAGCACGACGAAGCCCACAAAGCTGAACGCCAGCATGGCGATCGCGTAGGCGACCCAGTGCTGTTCGGCGGCCTCGTCGACGCCGCAGAGCCAGTAGGTAGCGCGCTCCAACGGGCGGATCACCGGCGAAAGCGCGGTGCGCTCGCCGGCAAAGACCCGCGTCATGTAGCCGCCGATCGGCTTGGTGATCAGGACGACCAGGACTGCAAAGAGCCCGATCTGCACCCAGCCGTTGAACGTCGTATAGCCCATCATGTCATGGTGCTCCCTGGCGCCAGGCTCAGAATTTCTCGGGCCGGATCAGGGCGTAGACGAGATAGGCCATCAGGCCGACCGTGACGATCGCGCCGAGGATGTAATCGAACATGATGTGGCCTCACAGATGATCGCAGGCGATGGCGTACAGCACGCAGCCGCCGAGGAAGGCGGCGCCGATCAGGATGTAGAGAAGGTCGATCATCGGGGTCCCCGGTACAGGAATGGCCGCGCCATGCCGCTCGGGTGACCAAATATATAACGAGGCGTATAGAAGCGATGTGGCCGCCGACCGGACGGCATATAGATTGCGTATAGATCGCGAGCCCAGCCGCGCTATCGCCGGCCGCGGGATCGGGGTCACCGGCGCCAGGTGGCGCAGGTCGTGACGGTGGCGAGACACCGAGCGGTCGTAGCGTTTCTCGGCGACCTGCGCGTAGCTCGCGGTGCCTGCGTAGTGGCGGTTCTCGTGGAACCCGAGGCAGCCGGGATCGAACGGAACGCCGATGAAACCGAGCATCCGAGCCATGCCCGGCCGAGCGGGGTCTGCACTACCTCAGGTGGTGCGGCACCGGAGTTCTGGTTGAGCGCGCGCGCCTCCGCCATGTCGTGACAACGTCCGATCACCGTTTGTTTATCTGGCGCACCCCTAAAATACGGGTAATCACGCACTTGTACGTCCCGCGCGGAGCTGGCCGTCCCGGATCCGGAGCAGAGGAATGCCAGCAGCAAGGCAGGCGGTGCGTGTGTTGGGGACTGCCCGATGCGGGCGCGGGGTGCTTCTGCGTTGCACTGCGCTCCAGGCGGCCGGCGTGCTGGTCCTGGCGCTGCCGCTCCATCCGGCCCATGGCCAGCCTGCGCCGGGCGCCTATCCGACCGGCGGGGTGGTGGTTGCGGGGAGCGCCAGCATCAGCCGGAGCGCGACCGCCACCACCATCGACCAGGCGACCGGGCGCGCCGCGGTGAACTGGCAAAGCTTCAACGTCGGCGCGCACCAGTCGGTCGAGTTCCACCAGCCCTCGGCGCAGGCGACGATCCTGAACCGGGTC
>JABBNW010000217.1 GCA_019352115.1 Pseudomonadota bacterium | reverse complement strand
GCGAGCGCGCGGTCGATCAGGGCCGCCCCGGTTGCGGCGTTGGCGCCCGGCACCACCACGATCTGGTTGGCCCCGGTGCCGTCGACCGCGATCAGGGCGGTGCCGGTCGGTCCGGGCACCTCGGCAAGATGGGCGGTGTCCACACCGGCGGCGGTCAGCCCTGCGCGCAAGGCCGCGGCGAACGCATCGGCGCCGACGCAGCCGGCCATGCAGACCCGCGCGCCGAGCCGTGCCGCCGCGACCGCCTGGTTCGCCCCCTTGCCGCCCGGCAGGGTGGCGAACCCGGTCCCTGCCACCGTCTCCCCCGGCGCGGGCAGCCGGTCGCAGGTCGCGACCAGATCCATGTTGAGGCTGCCGATCACGAGTACGGGGCGGGGCAGGGGCGGCATGCGGGGGCTCCGGGATGGGGGCAGGCGACAACGGGGCGGTCCGCGTCGGGCCCGGCGGCGTCGGGCTGGTCAAGGTCGCATGCGGCGGATCGGTCCCGCCAGCCCGTCCGTGTTCCGGTATGCTGGCGGGCAACTTCCCCCTCGCATCGGATGGGAACACCGGATATTCATCGGATGCCATAATTGAGGGCGCTTTAGAGGGACGTTGCTGCAGCATGGCTTATCGAACCGAGTCCGCATCCGCAGATGTCAGGTTCGTCTTGGGCGCGATTGCTGCGCGCAGTCTTTTCCCCGTGTCACAACGGTATGGTGCATTCGATCTCAGAGCAAAAATGAAACCGGCTGCTCCAGCGAATCGGCCGATCGCCTATCCGGTCAGAGGAGCAACCAATTCTGCTTCGGATGCGCCGATCGAGACCAGGGCTGTCGGCACGACAATGTACCACCCATCGGTGTGGAAAATCGAGTTTGCAGGAGATATGCGGTGTTCCTCTTAAATATCAAAGGGAAGATATCTGGGCAAGTCCGAGACGACTTAACCAGTATGGATCTGAGGAATCAGATCGTCGAATCGCTTCGTGAAGTCGGGTTGGCACATGTCGAATTGATAGGTAGCAAAGTCTTATTCAGGCGCAATCTTCAGATGCCGTTCCCTCCCCGTAGGCCCGTATCCACCCAGGCTCGCTCTCAGTTCTTTTTGGTGTCCAATAGAGGGGATTTTTTGGTTGAGTCCCGCGATGGCCAAGCATCAGTACATTACGATATATCGACTATCAAACTCTGGTTGATAGCGTCCCCTTTGATAGTCCTTTTTACGCTCTTGGTTTGGGTCTCTGGAGAGGCTAGACCAATCGACAAATACCTGATGGCCATCTGGTCCATACTGCTTCTGTTTGGCGGTAACTACGTAGTGCTAATGGTAGGAACTCGCATATTCTTGAGACGATGTATTCGTAAATCGTCCGCGCAAACAGATTGTCGCTCAATGAGCGAGCCGCCATCTTAACCTTTTCTTGTGGTCGTCTGTTGGGAGAGAACGACCTCATGAGTGGCCAGGAAGGTGGCTCGGTGGCGTCTGAGCGCCCTACAATTAGCGAAAACGTTGGGCGACCCCGACGAGTCTTGCCGACCCAATCTCTACGACGTCGTCGTTGGTTCTAAGAGAACGTCCGGAAAGAAGCTAAGCATGTTCAAGGATTTACCGGGGTCATCCCCGTGAAAGTGGCCGGGTTTCCTCTCGAAATTGTAAGGATTCGGGCGGAGCCTTGTCTACAGGTCATTGAAATAGCGGTTATTCTTTCCGGAAGGACTCACAGACTCTCAGCCCAGCCTCAACCCAGGGCGCCGATCGCGCCCACCGCCCGGCACGCATGTCGCGGCAGGCGGCGCACGGTCGCCCCGGTCACGCCGCCCAGCGCGCCCGCCGCCCCGCCGCGCGCCAGCGCCGCCCAGCGCAGCGGCCCGAGCGCCGGTGCGCCGGGATGGCTCGCGGTCGGGAACACCGGCGAGAGGAACACGAGGTCCGCACCCGCCCGCCGCGCGCGCCGCAGGTCCGCCCCGCCGTGCGCCGAGCTGGTCACCACGCCGCGCCGCCGCCGCCGCACGTCGGGCCAGCGCCCGCCGCGCAGATGCACGCCGGCCCCCAATGTCCCCGCCAGCACGGTATCCCCGGCGACCACCAGGATCAGCCGCCGCGCCCGACACAGCGCCGCCAGGTCCCGCCCCAGCGCCGCACGCGCCGCGGCGCCCGGTCCCGCCGCGCCGTCATGGCGCAGCACCACGCCCGCCGCGCCGCGCGGCAGCCGCGCTACCGCGCCGCGCGGATCCGGCAGGCGCCGCGCGTCGGTGAACAGCCACAGGGCCGGCAGCCGTCCCCCCCGCCACGCCATCGTCGCCCGCGCCGTCGTCGCCCGGGCCCAGGCCAGAAGCCTGCCGTCCAAACCCGCCTCCCCCTGCGTCCGCCAGGTGCCATGATGCGCGCGCCCGGCAGGGCAGGCTACGGCTGCCGCCTTGCGTGCCGGCGCGGCTTCCCCACTTGCACACTCGTCACCGGCAACGGCAGGAGGCACCCATGCCGCGTTGTGCGCCGACTTTGGTCGCGATGGCCGCGGCAACCCTTGGCCTCGCCGCCTGTCAGGCTCCGCCCCTCGATCAGAACGCCGCAGCCCTCACGGCCCTGCCGGTGGCGCGGACCTGCGATGCCAGCCTGCCCAGCTTCGGGCGCTTCCCGACCGGGGGCGGGGTCGGCACCGACATCTTCCTGCCCCCCGACGCGCACATCGCGATGGCCAACGACGGCGGCTGGTGCACGATCGACTTCACCCACTCGGAGGGCTGGAGCCCACCCACGGTCTCGCCGCTCAGTGTCAGGCAGGCGCCGGAGCACGGGCAGGCGGAAGTGGGTTCGGTCGGAACCGGCATGCGGATCGCCTACCGGCCGGCGCCGGGCTTCATCGGTGCCGATGACTTCACCGTCCACTTGGCGGGTCCGAAGCCGTGGAACATCCCGGTGCACGTAAGCGTCCGCGGCTGAGAGTTTGTGAAGGAAGGCCCCTTGCCGACAATGTCGCCAAATGGAGTGAGTCACTTGCAGAGGGCCTGCTTTCACAAGTTCGATCTCTTTCACGAGCTCTGAGCCGCCCCCGCGCGCGCAGATCCGCCGGCCTAGCCGCTTGACGCCGCCCGCCGGCCCGATAAGCGTGCGCTCCATGATCGCCCCCGACCCCGATCCCGACGCCGCAGAGATTGCCGGCCGCCTGCGCGCCATCCGCGCGCGCATCGCCGCCGCCGCGACCGCCGCCGGCCGCGCGCCCGAGTCCGTCACTCTGGTCGCTGTCTCCAAGACGAAGCCCGCCGCCGCCGTGGCCGCCGCGCTCGCCGCCGGGCAGACGGTGTTCGGGGAAAACCGGGTGCAGGAAGCAGCGGAGAAATTCCCCCCCCTGCGCGCCGCGCACCCCGATCTGCGCCTGCACCTTATCGGCGGGCTGCAAACCAACAAGGCGCGCGAGGCCGTGCGGCTCGCCGATGTCATCGAAACCCTGGACCGCCCGCGCCTCGCCGACGCGCTGGAAGCGGCGATGGAGCGGGACGCCCGCCGCCCCGACCTGCTGATCGAGGTCAACACCGGCGCCGAGCCGCAGAAATCCGGCATTCCCCGCGCCGACGCCGACAGCTTCATCGATGTCTGCAAATCCCGCTTCGGCGCCCAACTCCGCGGCCTGATGTGCGTGCCCCCTCACGGCGAGGACCCGCGCCCGCATTTCACCTGGCTTGCCGCCTGCGCGCGGGCGCATGATCTGCCGGTGCTGTCGATGGGCATGTCGGCGGATTTCGAGATCGCGATCGCCTGCGGCGCGACCTGGGTGCGGGTCGGCTCGGCGATCTTCGGCGCCCGCGGCTGAACGCGGACAGGGACCAGGGAAGGGACCAGGCCATGCAGGATCTGTTGCCGGCGGCGGCGCGCATCGGCGCGCGGCTGAAAGCCCGTGGGGAGACGATCGCGATCGCGGAATCCTCCACCGGGGGCCTGATTTCCGCCGCCCTGCTCGCGGTACCGGGGGCGAGCGCGTATTTCCTCGGCGGCAGCGTGATCTACACCCGGTTCGCCCGGTCCGCGTTCCTGGACATCCCCGACCCGCTGCCGCACGGCATGCGCGCGTCCACCGAACCCTACGCCGCCCTGCTCGCCGCCACGGTGCGCAGCCGTTGCGGCGCGACCTGGGGCCTGGGCGAGACCGGCGCCACCGGCCCCACCGGCAACCGCTACGGCGACGCCGCCGGCCACACCTGCCTCGCGCTCGATGGCCCCACCGGGGGCGCGATCACCCTGGAAACCGGCAGCCCCGACCGGGAAGCGAACATGCGTGCCTTCGCCGCCCGCGCGCTCGCGCTGCTCGCCGAAGCGCTGGGAGAGGCAGGATGAAGCGCGGACCGAAGTCTCCCTCCCCCCTTTCGGGGGAGGGTCGGGGTGGGGGGTTCGTGCCCTCCGAACGGCGATGCTTGGGGCACGAACCCCTCACCCCGACCCTCCCCCGAAAGGGGGGAGGGGGCAGGGCGCTCCGCCGATGAGCGTCGTCCCCCTGCACGCCGCCGAACCGGCGCCCGCCCGCACGCCGGAACTGACCGTCGTCATCCCGTGCTACAACGAACGCGCCAACGTCGCGCCCATGGTCGCACGGCTGGAAACCGCGCTCGCCGGCATCGCGTGGGAAGCAGTCTACGTCGACGACGACAGCCCCGACGGCACCGCCGAGGCGGTCCGCGCCATCGCCCGCCACGACCCGCGCGTCCGCGCCATCCGCCGCATCGGGCGTCGCGGCCTGGCCTCGGCGGTGATCGAAGGCGCGCTGTCGTCCTCGGCCGACTACATCGCCGTGATCGACGGCGACCTGCAGCACGACGAAACCCGTCTGCCCGACATGCTCGCTGCCCTGCGTGCGGGCGGCGCGGACCTGGCCGTCGGCAGCCGCCACGTCGCCGGCGGCACCGCGGAGGGCCTGTCCAGCTCCTGGCGCCACCGGCTGTCGGATACCGGCATCCGCCTCGCCCAGATCACCCTGCCGGTGAAGCTGACGGACCCGATGAGCGGGTTCTTCATGCTGCCGCGCCCGCTGTTCGAGCACCTGGCGCCGAAACTCACCGGCCAGGGGTTCAAGATCCTGCTCGACCTGCTGCTGTCGGCCCCCGCGCCGCTGCGCGTCACGGAGGTGCCGGTGCGCTTCCACGCCCGCGAGGCGGGGGAAAGCAAGCTCGACGTGCTGGTGCTGATGCAGTTCGCGGGCCTGCTGCTCGACAAGACCTTGGGCGGCATGTTGCCGCTGCGCTTCATCTCCTTCGCGCTGGTCGGCGCGATCGGCGTCGGCGTGAACGTTGCCGCGTTGTTCGCCGGCCGCGCCTTGGGCCTCGGTTTCGGTGCGGCGCAGACGGCGGCGACACTGGTCGCGATGATCGCCAATTTCGCGCTCAACAACGTCGTCACCTATCGCGACCAGCGCCTGCGCGGGCCCGCCCTCTGGCGCGGCCTGCTGCTGTTCCTGGCGGTGTGCAGCGTCGGGGCCTTCGCCAATATCGGCATCGCGCGCAGCCTGTTCGCCGAACGCCTCGGCTGGACCCTGTCCGGCCTGGCCGGCGCCGCGGTCGGGGTCGTCTGGAACTACGCCGTGTCCGCCACCTTGGTCTGGCGCGGCCGCTGAGGGTCCGTTCCCGGGGGGAGGCGCGGCAAAAGGCCGCTTAAGGCCCCGCGTCCGGGTCTTCCTCGTCCCTCCGCGCCGCCGCATCGAGCGCACTTTGCAGGATGAACGCGGCGGCGAGGCGATCGACCGAAGCGGCGCGTTTGGCGTGGCTGACGTCGGCTTCGCTGATCAGGAAGCGGTTGGCGGCGGCCGACGACAGGCGTTCGTCCCACATCGCCGCAGGCAGGCCGACGGCCTCCGACAGGTCGCCGGCCCAGTCGCGCGCCGCCTGGGCGGCAGGGCCGAGGCGGCCGTCCATGTCGAGCGGCAGGCCGACAACCAGGCCGCGGGCGCCTTCCTTGCGGGCGATGGCGGCGATCTCGGGTGCCGTGTCGCGCAGCTTGCGGCGACGGATCGCGGCGTAGGGCGTGGCCAGGGTCCGCCGCACGTCCGACAGCGCGAGGCCGATCGTCTTGCTGCCGGGATCGATGCCGAGCAGGCGGTCGTCGCGGCCGAGGCGGGCCATCAGGTCGGTCAGGTTGAACAGGGGCATGGGCGTGGTTATGGTCCGCGCCGCGTTCCTGGAAAAGGATTGTTGCCGCCCATGTCGCTCGATCCCGCGACCATCCGTCGCATTGCCGCCCTCGCCCGCATCCGGGTGACGGAGGCGGACGTGCCCCGGCTGATGGAAGAGATGAACGGCATCCTGGGCTGGATCGAACAATTGAACGAGGTGGATGTGGACGGCATCGAGCCGCTGGCGGGTGCCGCGCTGCGGGCGTTGCCGCTGCGCGACGATGTGGTGACCGACGGCGGCATCCTCGAACAGGTGCTGGCGAATGCGCCGGAACGGATCGGCGATTTCTACGCCGTGCCGAAGGTGGTGGAGTGATGCTGACCGACCTCACGATCGCCGCCGCCCGCGCCGGGCTGGACCGTGGCGATTTCACTGCGCGGGCCCTGACCGAGGCGCATCTGGCGGCGATCGGCGCGCTGAACCCGAGGCTGAACGCGTTCATCACCGTGACAGGGGCGCAAGCACTCGCGCGGGCGGATGCGGCGGACGCGGCGCTGGCGGCCGGGCAGGGGCGGGCGCTGACGGGGATTCCGCTCGCGATCAAGGATCTGTTCTGCACCGCCGGCGTGCGCACGACGGCGGGGAGCCGCATCCTGGAGCCGTTCGTGCCGCCGTACGAGAGCACCGTCACCGCCAACCTGCTGCGCGACGGGGCGGTGTTCCTGGGCAAGTCCAATCTGGACGAGTTCGCGATGGGGTCTTCCAACATGACCTCCGCATTCGGGCCGGTGGCGAACCCGTGGACTCGGGCGCAGGACGCCGACGCCGTGCTGGTGCCCGGGGGCTCGTCCGGGGGATCGGCGGCGGCGGTGGCGGCGCGGTTGGCGATGGGGGCGACCGGGACGGACACGGGCGGCTCGATCCGCCAGCCGGCGTCGTTCTGCGGGATTGTCGGGATCAAGCCGACGTATGGGCGGTGCTCGCGCTGGGGGGTGGTGGCGTTCGCGTCGTCCCTGGACCATCCCGGACCGTTCGCGCGCACCGTGGAGGATTGCGCGATCCTGCTGGGGTCGATGGCGGGGTATGATCCGAAGGATTCGACCTCGGTCGATGTTCCGGTGCCGGATTATCGGGCGGCCTGCGCGCGCGGGGTGAAGGGGCTGCGCATCGGGGTGCCGCGGGAATACCGGGCCGAGGGGATGGCCGGGGAAATCGACGCGCTGTGGCAGCAGGGCATCGCCTGGTTGCGCGATGCGGGTGCCGAGGTGGTGGACGTGTCGTTGCCGCACACGAAATACGGGCTTGCGACCTATTACATCGTGGCGCCGGCGGAGGCGTCTTCCAATCTGGCGCGCTACGACGGGGTGCGGTTCGGGCAGCGCGCGGCGGGGGGCGAGGATCTGCGCGATCTGTATGAGCGCACCCGGGCCGAGGGGTTCGGGGCGGAGGTGCGGCGGCGGGTGCTGATCGGGACCTATGTGCTGTCGGCCGGCTATTACGATGCGTACTACCTGCGGGCACAGAAGGTGCGGGCGCTGATCCTGCGCGATTTTACCGACGTGTTCGGGCAGGTGGATGCGTTGCTGACCCCGACGGCGCCGTCTGCGGCGTTCGCGCAGGGGGAGAAGATGGACGATCCGGTGACGATGTATCTGAACGACGTGTTCACCGTGCCGGCGAACCTGGCGGGCGTGCCGGCGATGAGCGTGCCGGCGGGACTGGATGCGAACGGGCTGCCGCTGGGGTTGCAGGTGATCGGGCGGGCGTTCGACGAGGAGACGGTGATCGCGGTGGGGGCGACGATCGAGCGGGCGGCGGGGTTTGCGGG
>JABBNW010000216.1 GCA_019352115.1 Pseudomonadota bacterium | reverse complement strand
GTACAGGCCGCCAGCATCGCCGCCGGGTCGCCGGCGCGGAACGCCGCGGCGTAGGACCCGGTGTAGATCTCCACCCCGTCCGCCCCGGATTCGCGGGCCCGCGGCACCACCGCCGGATCGGGATCGATGAACAGGATCACCCGCGCCCCCAGCCCGCGCAGCGCCGTGATCGCCGGCGCCGCCACCAGCATCTCCGCCGCATCCAGCGCCCAGCCGCGCTCGGAGGTGAAGGCGTCCGGCGGATCCGGCACCAGGGTTACCTGCTCCGGCCGCGCCGCGCGCACGATCCCGAGCAGGCGAGCGTCCGGATAGCCCTCGATGTTGAACTCCATCGCCGGCCGCTGCCCGGCCATCGCCGCGGCGATCGCTTGGATGTCGCTCGCGCGGATATGCCGCTCGTCGGGTCGCGGATGCACCGTGATCCCGCGCGCCCCCGAGGCCAGGGCAAGGCGGGCGAATGCCGCCACGTCCGGCACCCCGGTATGGCGGGAATTGCGCAGCAGCGCGATCTTGTTGAGGTTGACGCTGAGCCGGGCCATCTAGTGTCCTGCCCCTGAAATGCCTTCCCATTTCAGGGACAAGCAGGCCACTGAAAACAAAAAGCTAGTGTCCCGACGCAGGATGACGATGTTTGCGAGTCGGGACACTACGCCGCCGCGGCGATCGCCGCCTCCAGCGCCCGCACGCCTGCACCCGGCCCGTCGGGATGGTTCCACACCGCTCCGACCACGGCGAGGAAATCCACCCCCGCCCGCACCAGGGGCGCGCAATTTGCCGCCGTGATGCCGCCGATGGCGCAGCACGGCAGTTCCATCAGCTCCGACCACCAGTGCAGGATTTCGGGATCGGCGAGCCGGGTGACCTCCTTGGTCGTGGAGGGGAAGAAGGCGCCGAAGGCCACATAGTCCGCCCCGTCCTCGCCGGCGGCCATGGCGAGATCGCGGCTCGCCTTGCAGGTCACGCCGATCGTCAGCTCCGGCCCGAGCAGCGCGCGCGCCTGCCGCGCCGGCATGTCGTCCTGGCCCACATGCACCCCGTCGCAGCCGGTGGGTCGCACGAGGTCGGCGCGGTCATTGAGCAGGAACGCGACGTCGCGCGTCTGCGCCACCGGCCGCAGGGCGTCGATCGCGCGCTGCCAGGTCGCGTCGTCGGCGTCCTTCAGCCGCAACTGCACTGCCGCCACGTCGCCCGCATCCAGCGCCGCGGCCAAAAGATCGCCGAACGCCCCCGGATCGAAGGCGGGCGGGGTGATGAGATAGACCCGGCAGCCACCGCCGCCGAGCGGGTCCACCGGCCTCAGTCCTTGCTCAGGTAGATGTCGATCACCTTGCCGAGCATGTCGAGCGCCTGGTCCTTCGGCCGCTGGAAGGTGTTGCGGCCGATGATGCTGCCGCTGGCGCCGCCGTCGCGCAGGCCGCGGATTTCCTCGTAGATGGCGTCGAGCCCCTTGGCTTCCCCACCCGAGAACACCACCACCCGCTTGCCGGCGAAGGTCGCCTGCATGACGTGCTCGACCCGCTTGGCCATCGTGGAGATGTCGATCCCCTCGTAGGCCTTGCGCGCCGCTTCCAGGCCGATATGCGCGGTCGGCGGCTTCACCTTGATGATGGTCGCACCCAGCAGCGCCGCCATGTGCGCGGCGTAGGCGCAGATATCGACGGCGGTTTCGGCGTTCTTGTCCAGCGCCGGGCCGCGCGGGTAGCTCCAGACCACGACCGCGAGGCCGCAGGACTTGGCTTCCTCGGCCAGCGCGCGCAGCTCCTCCATCTGTTCGAAGGCGTATTCGCTGGCCGGATAGATGGTGAAGCCGATGGCGGCGCAGCCGAGCCGCAGCGCGTCCTTCACGCTCGCCGTCACCGCCTGGTCCTTGGTGGTGGCGAGGCTGTTGGAGCTGTTGAGCTTCAGGATGGTCGGCAGGGCGCCGGCGAAAGTGTCGGCGCCGGCGGCGATCATGCCGAGCGGCGCGGCATAGGCCGACAGCCCGGCCTCGATCGCGAGCTGGTAGTGGTAGTGCGGATCATAGGCAGGGGGATTGGGCGCGAAGCTGCGCGCGGGCCCGTGCTCGAACCCCTGATCGACCGGCAGGATCACGACCTTGCCGGTGCCGGCGAGCTTGCCGTGCATCAGGATGCGCGCGAGGTTGGCTTTCACGCCGGGCGGATCGCCCTCGTACCAGTCCAGGATTTTCTTCACTCGCTGGGAGACGCGCATCGGTTTGGCCCTTCCGCTTCCTGGTCGCTACCTTTGCCGCCGTCTAGCCCAGGATGGGCCGGAAGTCACGCTTCGGGGCCGAGCCAGGCGGCGAGTGCGCGGGCGGCGCCCGGGGCGGCGAGATCGAGCGCTGGCGGGGCCGCGGGCAGGACCCCGCCGCCCTGCGCTGATGCTACCGCGGCTGCGGCTGCGAAGCCGGGCGTCGCGGGGTCCAGCACGAGCCAGCGCTGCTCCAGCCGCAGGGCGGCGAAGGCGGCGCCGGTGGCGTCGGCGCAGTCGAGGATGTCGATGATTTTACCCGGGGGGATGTGACCCGCTGCGGGGTGACCGGCCGCCGGGTCGCCGGCCCCGCCCTCCGCCTGGGCCAGCCGGACCAGCGCGCGCCACCAGCCGCAGCCCGCATAGAGCGCCGCCCCGGGGGCGGAGAGCAGGGTTACCGGCCGGCCCGGTGCCAGCGCGGCGCGGGCGTCGTCCAGCCCGTGCACGATCACGGCGGGCGGAAATCGGGAACCGGTTACCATGCTTGACGTTCGGCCGGTTGGCCGCGCATTTCAACCTTGTCACGCAGCGGAGCGAACGCCGATGGCCAGCGAACCGGAAGCCGCCGCCGACGCCGCCGCCCGGCTGGAGGCGGCGCTGGAGCGGATTGCCCGCCTTGCTGCCACCCCGGGCGCCGGTCGGGATGTCGGTCGGGGCGGCGATCCCGCATACCGCGCCGATTCGTCGGAGTGGGCGGACCCCTCCCGCGCCGTGCTCGCCTCCCGGCTTGATCGCATCATCGAGCGGCTGCGCGACGCGCTCGACCAGGGCGCATGAGCGCCGGTGCGCGCCGGGTCCTGCCTGCCCCTGGCCCGATGGCGGCGCCTGCTTCCTGGCGCCGGCTGAATCGGTCCATGCCATCCGACGACGGCCCGATGGCGACGCCGCCTTTCGCGGGTCGGCATCGGGCCGCACACTCAACCGACCGCTCTGATGCACCCGGAGGCATCCATGGGTGTCGGAGCCCTGGCGAAGGAGGTGCCGCATGGCGCAAGTAACGGTCCGCATCAACGGCTTCAGCTACACGGTCGGCTGCCAGGACGGGGAGGAGACTCACCTGCTCGCGATGGCCGGCGAGGTGGAACGGCGGATCGACAGCATCAAGGCGGTTGCCGGTCCAAGCGGCGAGGCGCGCATGCTGGTGATGGCCGCGCTGTTGCTCGCCGACGACCTGCATGAGACCCGCACTTCCCTGGACCAGCCCCGGGAGCCGGCCCCCCCGCGTCCCCCGGCCGCCGAGGCCGCCGCGCAGGGTCGCCAGGAGCGCCGTCTGGCGCGCCTGGCCAAGCGCGCCGAGGAAATCGCGGACGGGCTCGAAGGCCACGCCTGATACAAACCCGCCATCCGACGGACGTGCTGCCGGCCTGGAACCCGTCCCGTCGTGACCGGTCCCGAGCCGGCCATCTGCGCAGGGACGATCGGGGGTAGGTGGCCGGCTCAGGGCCTGCCACGACGGGAGGCGCCGGGCTGGCACGCAAGGGCGAGAGTCGAAACCCGCGCGGGTTGGTATGACACGTCCGGACCGGGGGCCGGACGCGCACGTCCCGCCTTGCCGCTGCGCTTCCGGTGGTGTCTGTGCGGGCGACGCCCGCTTTCCCCCGTGGCCCCGTCGCGGGGTCCCGCGCTCACGATCGTTTGTCCCGCATCTCGTCCGGGCCGCCCCGTCCTGCCCGCCACAGACCTCCCGCCGCCCGCCGCCTGGCCCGTCGCCTCCCGCCCCGACCCCCGCCCGGCCGCCCTGGCCCCCCGCCTTGCCCCCCCGCCCTGGGGCGCGTCGCGCGGCGGGTTTTCCTCGCCCGTCCCGTGCGCGACACGGCATTGCGGATCGTGCACTTGACGATTATGGTCCCAGATCGACGGGGTAGCTCTCCCACTCCAGAAGGAGGACCCACCCGTCGAGGGAACCTCGGTCGGTCTCGCCTGCGCGATCGGCCTCCAGCAGAAAGGCAGCACGTCGATGCCCAAGGGCACCGTAAAATGGTTCAACCCCACAAAGGGTTACGGCTTCATCGCGCCCGACACCGGGGGCAAGGACATCTTTGTCCACATCAGCGCCGTCCAGAAGGCCGGACTGCGCACCTTGAACGAGGGGCAGAAACTCGGATTCGAGGTGGAGCAGCAACAGAACGGGCGCTCCGCGGCGGTCAATCTCTCCGCTGCGGACTGAAGCGTCCGACGATCCTGGCATGCCGTGGGCGTGGCGTTCATGGGGGCGCAGTGTCCGTCCGCGCCGATGTTCGGTGCGGAAGAGGGGCGGGCGGACGCGATTGCGCGACCGCAGCCCGGCGGGCCTTGCGCCGGCGCAGCGGCGCCGTTAATGCGTGAAAGGCATGGCGGATATCCCGAACTCAGTCCGGCGAACGGCCAGCACGGCTGCCGAAGTCCGGGACATGCCCGGCACCTGCCGCCCGGGATCGCGTAACCGAGACGAAAGCAGCAAGCTGGGATCATGAGCCACACGATCGAGCAGCGTCGCCGGGGTCCCGGTTCGTCCGGATCCCGTTCCTCCGTTCCGCGCGCCGCCCTCGACGCGGATGCGGTCCGCGCAGCCTACCGGCGCTGGGCGGGCGTCTACGACACCGTCTTCGGCCTCGTCTCCGCCGCCGGTCGCCGCCGCGCGGTGCGCGAGGTGAATGCGCTGCCCGGGCGCGACGTGCTGGAAATGGGCGTCGGCACCGGCCTCGCCCTGCCGCGCTATGCGCTCGACAAGCGGGTGACCGGCATCGACCTATCGGCGGAAATGCTGGAGCGGGCGCGCAGGCGGGTGGCAAAGCTCGGCCTCGATGGGGTCGCCGCGCTGCACGAGATGGACGCCGAGGCGACGACCTTCCCCGACGACAGCTTCGACATCGCGGTGGCGATGTTCGTCGCCTCCGTGGTGCCGCATCCGCGCCGGCTGCTCGCCGAAATGCGCCGGGTGGTCCGGCCGGGCGGCCATCTGTTGTTCGTCAACCATTTCGCGGCCGAACGCGGCCCGCGCTGGTGGGCGGAATGGGCGCTGGCGCCGGCGTCGCGCGCGCTCGGCTGGCATCCGGACTTCGCGATGGAGGCCCTGTTCGGCGCCGAGGACCGGCCGCGGCTGACCACCCACCCGATCGCGCCGTTCGGTATTTTCACGCTCGTGCGGCTGCAGGACTGATCGCGCGCGCCGGGATCAGGCTCCCGCGCATCTCCCCCTTGCCGACAGACCGCGGCGCGCCCGTCAGGGGGTGCGGCGGGCAGCCATGCTGTCGGCGCCGACGCGGGCGGCGTCCATGCCGGCGCGAATCGCGGCTACGTCGCGGCTGACCTGCGGATCGGGCCACAAGGACGCGGTGAAGGCGCCGGCGGACCCCGGAGCGGCGCCGGGGGCGCAGCCGGCCAGGCCCAACAGCAGCAACGCCAGCGCCGCAATCCGCATTCCGAAGGCCCCACCATCCCGTTCCCGCGTCCCCGCTTCTACGCGGGCCCCCGGTCGATTGCCAGCCGGCCGTGCGCCACCCCCGCGGACAACCGGGCCGGCACCGGCTCGCCGCCGCCGCCGTGGACCGCTATGCTGGGCGCCAGGACGTTCCAGGAGGTTAACCCATGCCCGCTTATCGCTCCCGCACCACGACGCACGGCCGCACCATGGCGGGCGCGCGCGCGCTCTGGCGCGCCACCGGCATGACCGACGGCGATTTCGGCAAGCCGATCATCGCCATCGCCAATTCCTTCACCCAGTTCGTGCCTGGCCACGTGCATCTGAAGGACCTCGGCCAGTTGGTCGCCTCCGAGATCCAGAAGGCCGGCGGGGTTGCCAAGGAATTCAACACCATCGCGGTCGATGACGGCATCGCCATGGGCCACGACGGGATGCTGTACAGCCTGCCGTCGCGCGAGCTGATCGCCGACGCGGTGGAATACATGGTCAACGCGCATTGCGCCGATGCGCTGGTCTGCATCTCCAACTGCGACAAGATCACGCCGGGGATGCTGATGGCGGCGATGCGCCTGAACGTCCCCACGGTATTCGTCTCCGGCGGGCCGATGGAGGCCGGCAAGGTCGTGCACGGCACGACGTCGCGCGCGGTCGATCTGATCAGCGCCATGGTGGCCGCCGCCGATCCCACGGTGTCGGAGGCCGATACCGCGGTGATGGAGCGCTCCGCCTGCCCGACCTGCGGGTCGTGCTCGGGGATGTTCACCGCCAATTCGATGAACTGCCTGACCGAGGCCCTCGGCCTCGCGCTGCCCGGCAACGGCACCGTGGTCGCGACCCACGCCGACCGGCGCAAGCTGTTCGTGGAAGCCGGCTGGACCATCGTCGACCTGGCGCGGCGCTGGTACGAGCAGGACGACGCCTCCGCCTTGCCGCGCACCATCGCGTGCCTGGCCGCGTTCGAGAACGCGATGTCGCTCGATATCGCCATGGGCGGCTCGACCAATACGGTCCTGCACCTGCTGGCGGCGGCGCAGGAAGGGGGCGTGGCCTTCGCCATGGAGGATATCGACCGGCTGTCGCGCCGGGTGCCGAACCTGTGCAAGGTCTCGCCCTCGGTCGCCGACGTGCATGTGGAAGACGTGCACCGCGCCGGCGGGATCATGGCGATCCTGGGCGAGCTCGACCGTGCCGGGCTGATCCATCGCGACGTGCCGACGGTGCATACCGCCAGCCTGGGCCAGGCGCTCGATCGCTTCGACGTGCGCGGGGCCGTGGGCGGGGAGGGGTCGAACGCCGAGTTCTTCCGCGCCGCCCCGGGCGGGGTGCGCACCACCGAGGCGTTCAGCCAGGCGAGCCGCTACACCGCGCTGGATGTCGATCGCGCGCGGGGCGTGATCCGCGACGCGGAACACGCCTTCAGCAAGGACGGCGGGCTGGCGGTGCTTTACGGCAACATCGCCCGCGACGGGGCGATCGTGAAGACCGCGGGGGTCGATCCGGCCTCGCTCGTGTTCGCCGGGCCGGCGCGGGTGTTCGAAAGCCAGGACGACGCGGTGGCGGGCATTCTGGGCGATACGGTCAAGCCCGGGGACGTGGTGGTGATCCGCTACGAGGGGCCGAAGGGGGGACCGGGGATGCAGGAGATGCTGTACCCGACCAGCTACCTGAAATCGAAGGGGCTCGGGAAAGTCTGCGCGCTGATCACCGATGGGCGGTTCTCGGGCGGCACGTCGGGGCTGTCGATCGGCCATATCTCCCCGGAAGCGGCCGAGGGCGGCGCGATCGCGCTGGTCGAGGAGGGCGATCGGATCGAGATCGACATCCCCGCCCGTAGCCTGCGGCTCGCGATCAGCGAGGCGGAGATGCAGGCACGGCAGGCGCGGATGGAAGCGCGCGGGGCGGCGGCGTGGCATCCGGGGACCCGGCAGCGGGTGGTCTCGATGGCGTTGCAGGCGTACGCGGCGCTGACCACCAGCGCGGCGCGCGGGGCGGTGCGGGACGTGAGCCAGTTGCGGCGGTAACCGGGGGCGGCGGGGGCCTGTCCGCCCTCGCCAATCGCCGGGAGGCCGGACCTCAAGAGATCGCCCTGCCCCGCCAGGGCGATCGGGGGAATCGGGAACCCGGCGCCGGGGCCTGATCGTCACCTCTCCCGCCCTGCGGGAGAGACGCCCCGCATCGAGCGGCCGATGCGCCACCGGGGATGAAAAACGTCGGCGGCGCTCTTCTCCCTCTCCACCCGCGCTTGCGGGGGGAGAGGGTCG
>JABBNW010000215.1:5890-7930 GCA_019352115.1 Pseudomonadota bacterium | reverse complement strand
CAATCGCTACCCGGGAATGGGCCGAAGCGGTCACCGCGTAGGGCGGTTGGTATTAGAGGTCTTTGCCGCTATTATAGGTAACGACAATGGCCAAGAGTTCGTGTTCAGCAGCGTGCCGGCCGAAGCAGACAAGCAGCAGCGTCAATTGCGTGGTGTTCTACAAGGCCTCGGTCTGACGCCGCAGACGCCGGTGACGGTCCTGAGCGACGTTGCCGCAGGCCCTCGCACCTTGGGCGAGGCGGCGAGCGAGGGGCCAGTCAGCCATGTTTTGGATTGGTTCCACCTCGCCATGCGCATCCAGCACGTCGCCCAGTGCGTCAAAGGCTGGCCGGATACGACGGCCGAGGACCGTCAGATAGGCGCTGGCGTCGCCGACAGTATTGAACACATCCATTGGAGTCTAAGGTATGGCCAGGTGCGACGTGCGCTAGACCTGATCGGACAGACGTTGTCACGCCTGAACATAATGGCAGGGATGAAATCCAAGACAGCCAGGGTGGCTTCAAAAGTGATGCGTGCGCTGGTCGCGCTCGAAACTTATGTCGCCGGGCTCGCAGACTTGATCATCGACTACGCGACAGCCCGGCGATGCGAAGAACCGTTCTCGACCTCACCCACCGAAGGTGCTGTGCAATGGCTGCTGCACCGTCGGATGGCAGCGCAGCAGCAGATGCGATGGTCACCCCGAGGTGCTCATCTGATGCTGAAGGTTCGCACCTCCATCGTCAACGGCACATTCGATCGCGATCACGCTGCCGCAGAGCGATGCGGCCGCCGTCCGTTTCGGAAAGCAGCGTGACCACCCCCAGGTTTTGGACGGTCTCCCGGCGAGGCCCTGGACAGACCGGTTACCGCGACCGCGTCCCGCGCCCGCCGAAGGGGGACCGCCTCAAGCTGCCTGAGGTCGATCATACATCGTCTGGGCTCAGCGTCACGATCATCTCCGCGGCTTTGGTATGGACCTCTGATTCCCGCTCCAGGTTCTTCGGAAACCGGCTCCTGCGGGATTGAACGAGAGCCTTCTTGGCCTGGTTCTCGTGCCACTGGCACGCGGCGACAAGGGCGGCATCCCAGCCACGCTGGAACTCGGGGGTGATCTCGGTCTCGGCCATTTGGCGGTCAAAGCCTCCGGGGGGTGGGCCGCTGCCAACCAGGTGGTTATGCATCCAGTTCCGGTGCGGCGTCTGTGGTGTCACCGGCGCGCACAATCGCCAACCAGTCTGCGAAGGCGTCGGTGCCGGACTGATTCTTAGCCCAGTTGCATGCAAGATGGGTAACTTGGATGTATCTGCTCAACCCGGTGCGAGCACGGATTCGCCCTGAAGTGGCAGCTGTACGAGGGGCGCAACCAGGCGGCCTCGCCCGGGGTGCTGCGCGAGGCACACCGCGACCGCTACCTGACCGCGGAGCAGACCCAGGCGCTCGTCCGCGCGCTGGACCTGGAGGCGAACCAGGACGCCGCGGCGGCGCTCGCGCTGCTCACCGTCACCGGGGCGCGGCGGAGCGAGGTGCTGGGCGCGACGTGGAGCAACGTCGACCTGAACCGCGGCATGCTCACCGTGCCGCGTTCGAAGAGCGGGCGCACGCGGCACGTCCCGCGGGCGCCGTTCGCGGTGGCGGTCCTGGCGCGCCAGGCGGCCCGGCGGGAGGCGGGGAACGAGCACGTGTTCCCGAGCCGGCGGCGCGGCGGGCGGCCGCTGGAGGGGCTGCGGAAGCCGTGGGCGCGGGCGAAGCGGGCGGCCGGCCTGCCGGCGGACCTGCGCATCCACGACCTGCGCCACTCGTTCGCGTCCGCGCTGGCCAACGCCGGGACGCCGCTGAACGAGATCGGCACCGTCCTCAGCCACACGCAGTTGTCGACCACCACCCGCTATGCCCACCACTCGCCCCAGCGGCTGATCGCCATGGCCACCGCCGCGTCGACCGCCTGGAACCTGCTGCCGGGCCCGCCGGGCCGTCAGGTCGAGCAAGGAGAGGAAACGGGCGGCTGACCAAGCCGAAGGGAGAGGGGAGGGGGGAGGCGCCGCAGCGCCTCCCCCC
>JABBNW010000215.1:4918-5880 GCA_019352115.1 Pseudomonadota bacterium | reverse complement strand
CCCCCCCCCCCCTCTCTGCTCCCTCACGGCTCAGTAACCCAGCACAACGAGCAGCAACCCCGCATGGCCACCAGGGCCGAGAAGATCCACGGGCTGATCCACGCCGCGGCCGCGGCGGCCGCCGCGGTCGCCGGGGGCCTGGCTCAGGCGCCGGGCAGTGACGCCGCGGTCATCACGCCGATCCAGGTCGCGATGGTCGCCGCCATCGGCCAGCAGCACGGCGCGCCCAGCCCCCGGGCCGCCGCGCCGAAGCTGACCCTGCCGTTCTCGGCCGCGGCCGCCGGGCGGGGGCTGAGCCAGTGGCTGGTCGGCTGGTGGCCGGGGCTCGGCAACGCCATCAACGCCGTCACCGCCGCCGCGCTCACCGAGGCGATCGGCTGGGCCGCGGACGCTTACTTCGCCGAGGAAGGCCCCCGCGGAGGCGGGGCCGCCCAGGTCCCCCCAGCAACCGAACCGTAACAGTGCCGGCCCGATGCCGGCGGAAGGAGAACAATCGTGGACGACAACGAGATAGAGATCACCGTCGGCGGCGGTCCGGGGCAGGCGGTGGCGGACGCCGCCGACCACATCGCGCTGGCGCTCATGTCGGCCGGCGCGGCGGTGGTCTTTCCCGGCCGGCCGCGGCGGGAGGCGGAACGTGCCCGGACACTGTGCGGCGTGCGGGCCGTCGTCCGCACCTCCGTGGGGGCGCAACCGGGCATGCTGCGTGGCCCCAGCCGGGCCGGGTTCGACCTGCCCATAGCCCCGAAGGTCGCGGTCGGCGCGGTGCCGCTGCTGGCGCTGCTCGATGCGGAGGTGCGCCTGCACTTCGGGCTGGGACTGGACACCCTCGTCACCGGGGCCGCCATCTGGTGGTTCTGGCGGTGGCGCCGCCAGCTGGGCGCTGCGATGCCTGCCCAGATGCCAGGTTGAAAGCACGGGATCAGCAGGGACGAACGGGTGCCGCGGACCGGCGGGGGGGG
>JABBNW010000215.1:0-4908 GCA_019352115.1 Pseudomonadota bacterium | reverse complement strand
AGGCGCGCCGGCGCCTCTCCCCCCGCCTGTTTTTTTGCCGTCGGCTGGTGCGCGGGCAGCTTGTTGCCGGCCGGACCACTGCCACCAACGGCTTCCCAATAGCAGACATCGGTCCATGGGCGATCGAATGACCGGCGCGGGTGGCTTTGCGACAGGCCGGTTTCTGGCGGAGCCTGCCTGAAGCAGACGTTCGATTCGTGACCGCGGCTGGCCAAAAGCAGCTGACCTGCTACGGAGCTGCCCGCAACGCGTCCGACGCAGAAGCGAGCAGTCTCCGTCTCATGCCTGATTCGTTCCGGACTTACGCCTTGCCGGCGTTCCGTGCAGCCTCGAATACATCGCGTGCGGACGTCGTCCCCGCTACGTGCTCCGTACCCTCAACGCCGAGGTCCATCCATCCCGCATTCACGGCCTCGTACATTTTTTCGGCAGGTCCGCTGTGGCCCTTCGGGATGCCGAATTGTTCGAGCGCTTCCGCCCACCCTGCACGCGGGATTGCAAAGGCTTTCACGTCGAGGTTCAGAACATCACCCAATTGCTCGGCGACGTCGTCCGCGCTGACCGCCGAACCAAGCTCGACGATGCGCTGCCCTAACCACGCTGGCCCGGTCAAAAGGGTTGCGGACTCCGCGCCGATATCGTTCGTTGCGACCATCGTCGATCTCCGGTTTGTTGGATTGTAGAAAACCGGTAGCGTTCCGCCCTGCGCGACCCGCAAGCCGAAAAGAAAGTTTTCGAAGAATCCGCCTGCGCGGACAAATGCGATTGGCGATATCAGGTCGCAAAAACCTTGCTCCAGAAGCGACAAGGCCGTGATCACCCCGTGCCCGGTGGTTCTGTTCGCACCCATTGACGAAAGCGCAACCACTCGCGGCGGCGCCGCCTTGGTGAACGCCTCGACATAATTCGCGATGACACCCTTTGCTTCTTTGTAATCGGGCGACGGCGCCCAGACCGGGGGCAACATGACGAACGCGCCTTCGACGCCTTTGAGCGCTCGCTCGATGGCTGCCGAATCATTCCAATCGCCGTCAACCAGCTCCGCGCCCTGGTTCGCCCAGTTAACTGCCTTTTCGCGGTCGCGGACTAGCGCGCGTACCTTCTGGCCTCGCGCCAGCAAATGCCTTGCCGTCGCGCCTCCCACTTTTCCCGTGATTCCCATTACTAGAAACATGTGTCTTCTCCTGTTCTTGAGGGGGCAGGGCACTGCCCCCGTTGGTTCAACGGATGAGCGGCAGAATGGCCCGGATACGCGGATCGCGCGCGTAGAGGCCACCCCATGTCATCGCGCCCAGAAGCAGGGCAATGATCTCCGGCGGCGACCCCAACTCACCGATACGGACATGGGCGCAGATGGCACCTCCCAAAAAGCCCGTCACCAGGATCGCGCCGAGGACGGCGGTGGCCGGGATGGCGTAAAGGATGGCGCAGGCGAGTACGATCGGACCCACGACACGGGTCAGGTCCAACGCGAACCCGGTTTCCTGCAACGTGCTCGCGATCTGTGCCGGCGCAAGAATCTGAATAGCGCCGTCTGCCACCAGAGCGATAACGACAAACGCGCTCATTATCCTGCCGGCCCACAAGGCGCGATGCGGGTTCATGGCTGCCGGCGCCTGATGAAGGCTCATAGTTTCAGACATTTGGTTTCTCCGAAAGGGGGGCCTGTCTTCGAGGCCCCCTATATACTGTGTCTCTGGAGCGTGATAAATGTCGGATAAATGAACCGACTGTTCTCCCTGTGGTGAACAATATCGAGGCACGAAAATGCAGAATCTCGAACCCATCCTCATTTTCCTGACGGTCGCGGAAATGGGGAGCTTCACCCGCGCGGCCAAAAGCCTGGGCATTCAAAAGGGAAGGGCCTCTACGGCGATCCGGAAGCTGGAAGAGGATGTCGGTGTCAGGCTACTGCACCGGACGACGCGCAGCGTGAAATTGACGGAGGACGGGCGCGCATTTCATGCCCGTGCCCGTGATCTGCTTGCTGAAGTCGATGACCTGCACTCGATGTTCGCGGGCGATCGCGTGGCTCTTCGCGGGCGCTTGCGGGTCGATCTTCCGGCCGAGATCGCGCGCACAACGATCGTGCCGGCCTTGCCGGATTTCATGGCGACGCACCCCGAGTTGGAGCTGGAGGTGTCGAGTACGGATCGGCAGGTCGATCTGGTTCAGGAAGGGTTCGACTGTGTATTGCGGCTTGGTGCCATCGGGGACGAGACGTTGATTGCCCGCCCACTGGGCCTGTTGCGCATGGTCAATGCTGCCAGTCCCGCCTATCTGGCCCGCCATGGCGTCCCTCGATCGCTGGAAGATCTCCGGCGTCAGGAACATAGGACAATTCATTTTTCGACGATGCTGGGCACAAAGCCCTATGGATGGGAATATCCGGACGGCGACAGGTACTCGGCGCTTCAGTTGCCAGGTGCGCTACACGTCAACAGCGCGCAGACCTACGACGCCGCTGCCCTCGCCGGCCTGGGCCTGATTCAGGCGCCACTCCTGGGGATCGGCCAATACCTGGAGAGTGGAGCGCTTGTGGAGATCATGCCCGATTCTCGTCGCCGGGCGATCGCCGTGTCCCTCGTCGTAGCGCATCGGAGCAATCTGTCGCGCCGAGTCCGCGCATTCATGAAATGGATCGAAGATGTGTTGAGGCCGTATCTCGAATAGATGGCCGCTTTCGGGACGACTCACTTTGTCCTGGAACGGCGAGGATGGTGAAGGTTTTCGGACGCCGGCCATCGCGGGTCGCGCGTCCTGGGATGGGGTTGGCGTCCGAAAACCTTCACCATAGCGGACTCTGGCCACCGCCGCCGATCTCCACGATAAAGAAGCCATGAGAGTTTCTGTCGAGTTGATCCCCCGCGGCGAAGGCCAAGTGTATTCAGACGCCGTGACGGTGCGGTCCGTCATGCCTGCGGCGAACGCCTTCAACATTCCCGATCTTATGCATTTCCCGCTCCGGAGCTGGGAAGCCTGCGCGATTACCAGGTCGATCCTGCCAGCCTCTATTCCTCATATTCGAGCGATCGACATTCCTCCCGGAGATGAGCTGTCCGTGGGAGACGCGATCATCGCGGCTGGATTGTCAGAAGTCCTGGTCATCAAAGGGGATGCGCCGAGTGACCTGAGCCGGAGGACGTATCCAAACACAAGTGAAAGCATCATCCGCCGCTTCAAGCGGCATCACCCAAAGCTCCGGGTCTACGCAGCGTTTGACCCATACCGTCAGGGCTTCCGGGACGAAATGGCTGACGTCGAAAGGAAGGCCGACGCAGGCGCGGATGGATTTTTTACCCAACCTCTGTTCGATCTCCGCCTCCTGGAGATTTGTGCCGAGTTGCTACGCGATCACTGCGTCTTCTGGGGCATCGCCCCCGTTCTCGGCGAGCGGTCGCAGGCATATTGGGAGACGACGAACCGGATCGTTTTCCCCTCTACCTTCGTCCCGACCCTCGAATGGAACCGAAGCTTCGCCGTCTCTGCCATTGGCGTGATCCGGTCCTTGGAAGCGAACGTCTATTTCATGCCAATTAGGGTCAATCTGACCAAGTATCTCAAGGGGCTGATCTGATCTGCCAAGGTCCGCTCTCCACCCTGAGCGGACCTACGCCTACACCGTTGATCGGGTGATGACGGCCCCGCACGCCACAAGCTTCTCCACCATTCGGTCATAACCACGGTCCAGGTGTTCCAGTCCGTCGAGGATCGTGTCCCTTTTGGCACCCAAGCCCGCCAGCACGAGCGCCGCCGCCGCTCGGACATCGGTTGCCGTTACGCGAGCGCCGGTCAGGCACTCCACGCCGCGCACCCATGCAGTCCTGCCGTGGACAGTGATGTTGGCGCCCATCTTCCTCAGCTCGCCCACGTGCCCGAACCGCTGCTCGAAGATGGTTTCGGTGATGGCGCTCGCGCCCCTTGCCGTCGCGAGCATCGCCATCACCGGAGATTGCAGGTCGGTTGCGAACCCCGGGTAAGGGCGGGTTTGCAGGTCGATGCCGACGAGTCCCGCTGTCGCGCGGCGGGCGATCAGACCGGTCCCGGCCTCCTCCAGCACAACGCCCGCCGAGGCGAGCAGGGGCCCGGCCGCGCCTAGCACGTCGGCGCGGGCATGATCGAGGAACACCTCGCCATCCGTGACGGCCACGGCGCAAGCGATGGTGCCGAGCTCGACACGGTCCGGCATCACTGTATGGACAGCGCCGGTCAGGGGACGACCACCCTGAATGGTGAGCACGTCGGTGTCCATGCCCGCGATCCGGGCGCCCATCGCTGTAAGGCAGCGGGCCAGGTCGACCATCTCGGGCTCGCGTGCCGCGTTGCGGATGACGGACTGGCCAGTCGCCAGCACGGCGGCCAACAGCAGGTTCTCCGTAGCGCCAACCGAGGGTTGCGGCAGGTCGATCTCCGCGCCGTGCAGGCCACGCCGTGCCTTTGCCTGGATCATGCCGCCGGAGAGATCAACCTCGGCGCCCAAGGCACGCAGGCCGGCGACGTGGAAGTCGATGCCCCGCAACCCGATAGCGTCGCCACCTGGCATGGGCAGGCAGGCCTCCCCGCAGCGGGCCAGGACCGCGCCCAGGAGCAGGACGGAGGCCCGCATCCGCCCTACGAGATGCCTCTCGATCCGCCCCGGATACATGTGGTCGGCGCAGAGCGTCAGGGGGAGATTCGTGCGACCGCTGGACCAGCTCAGGCCCACCCCGAGGCGCTGTAGCAGATTGGTGTCAACGGCGGATGAAATCTCCCCAGAAGAGGCGGACGAAAGCTCCTCACTTCGTTGCAGTTCAGTCGCGTCCGTATCCGCGCGGGGGCTTGATGCCTTCGAGTTCTGACAGGTTGAGATCGATGATGGCCTGCAAAGCCTCGGCAGTTGCGGTATCGCGGAGGGCATCCGGCAGGGCG
>JABBNW010000214.1 GCA_019352115.1 Pseudomonadota bacterium | reverse complement strand
CCGGCCCGCGGCAGGGCGGCAGGGGCAAAGGCGATGTCGAGCATGGGGGGGCGGCCTCCGGACAGTTGGAAACAGAGTGGACCACCGCGCGCCCGCGGCCAAGGCGCGCCCAGGCCAACTCTCCCGCTGCGGGAGAGGCGAAAGCGGCAGCCTGCCCGTTCAGCTGATCGCCAGCACCCGCACCAAGACCGGTCTCACCGTCGCCTGCCAGGTCGACGCCAACGCCGGCGACAAAGGCATCAAGGTCTCCGACGCCGAAATGGCCGCCATCTCACCGCCCCCCCTCCACCAACGCCGCGATCGCCCGCGAGTCCGCCTGCTCCATCACCCGGCGCGCGAACCGCACGCATTCCTCGATCCTGAGCCCCCGCACCGCCTGCTTCACCCGCGGCACCGCGGCGGCATTCATCGAGAACGAGCGCAATCCCAGCCCCAACAGCAAGGACGTCAGCCGCGGATCGGCCGCCATCTCCCCGCAGACCGACACCGGGCGGTGCATGCGCAAGGCCGCCTCCACCGAGAACTGCACCAAGCGCAGCACCGCCGGGTGCAGCGGGTCATACAGCGCCGCGACCTCGCTCTCCCCCCGATCCACGGCCAGGGTATAGGCGGTCAGGTCGTTGGTCCCGATCGCCAGGAAATCGGCCTCCAGGGCCAGCGCATCGGCCGACAGCGCCGCGCCGGGGGTCTCGACCATGATCCCCAGCGGGGGCAGCCGCTCGGGGATGCGCTCGCCGCGCCGGCGCAGCCGCCGCGCCACCCGCTCATAGACCTCGCGCGCCGCCTGCACCTCCGCGACATTGGTCACCATCGGCAGCATCACCCGTGCCGGCCCGGCAACCGCGGCGCGCAGGATGGCGGCAAGCTGGGTTTCGAACAGCTCCGGCTGGCGCAGCAGCAGGCGGATGCCGCGCAGGCCGAGCGCGGGGTTGGTATCGGCGATCTCCGGCACGATCCCGGCCGCCGACAGCGCCTCGATCTCCTTCTCCCCGCCCCAGTCGAGCACCCGGAAGGTGACGGGCGCGCCGCCCATCGCTTCGATCACGCCGCGGTAGAACTCGGTCTGGGTGTCCTCGTCGGGCACCGTCTCGCGGTTCATGAACAGGAATTCGGTGCGCAGCAGCCCGATCCCGAAGGCGCCGGATTGCTGGATCAGCGGCAGTTCCAGCGGCAATTCCAGATTGGCGGCGAGCTCTACCTGGGTACCGTCCAGGGTCTCGGCGGCCAGCCGGCGCAGCTTGGCGAAGCGCTGGCGCGCACGCGTGAACGCGCCCACCGCACGCCGCGCGGCGGTCAGGCGCGCGGGGGATGGGTTCAGCACCACGGTCCCGGCGCTGCCGTCCACCACCGCGACGTCGCCCGGCCGCGCGTGCGCCAGCAACCCCGGCACCCCCAGCACGGCGGGCACACCCAGCGCGCGCAGCATCACCGCGGTATGCCCGTCCGCGCCGCCTTCCTCGGTGGCGACGCCGGCCAGCCGCGAAGGATCGAGCAGCGCCGCGTCCGCCGGCCGCAGCGCCTCGCAGACCAGCACCGCGCCCTCGGGCAGCCCGGCGAAGCTCTGGAACGGCGCGCGGGTCAGGTTACGGATCAGCCGACGGGCGATCTCGCCCACCTCGTCGGCGCGCCGGCGCAGCCCCGCCTGGTCCTCGGCCGAGGCGCCGGGTTCGGCCTGGCCCATGATGATTGCGCCGATGTCCTCGGCCTCGCGCAACACCGCGGCCTCGGCCGATTGCAGCCCCTCGGCGATGCGCCGGCGCGCCCCGCGGATCAGGCGGGAGGGGCCAAGCATGCGCAGATAGGCCTCGATCAGCGGCGCGATTTCCGCCTGGCTGTCTTCCGGCAGCACCGCGAGCCGGGCCTTGAGCTTGAGCAACTGCTTGCGCGACTGGGTGATCGCCACCTCCAGCCGCGCCCCCTCCCCCGGCGCGTCCGCGGCCTGGATCCGGGCGCGGGCGATCTCCGGGGTGGGTTCGGCGGTGCCGAACACGGCGCCGATGGCGACGCCGGGGGAAACGGCGATGCCGCCGCAGACCACTTCCGCGCGCTCGGGGGCGCGCGGCGGTCGGGCGGGGAGGCGCTGGTGCTGCGGCGGCGGCGGATCAGTCCTGTTCATGGAAGCCGGCCTCGATCAGCGCTGTCACCGCATCGAGCGCTTCCCGCGCGTCCCAGCCCTCGGCACTGAGGTCGAGCGCCGCGCCCGGCCCGGCGCCCAGCATCATCAGCCCCATGATCGACCGGGCGGAGACGCTCTGGCCGTTGTAGGCGACGTCCACCGCCGCGCCGAAGCGTTCGGCGGTGGTAACGAGCTTGGCCGCGGCGCGGGCGTGCAGGCCGCGCCGGTTCGGCACGATCACCCGCGCGGTGAGCACCATCGCGGTCGGCGGATCGCCGTCGGGATCGGCGCCATCGGGGCCGGCCGCTTGGGGTTCGGTGGCGGGGGGATCATCCGGCCGGTCCGGCCCGCTCACCGACAGGTCCCGTTGCCCGGGCCGCCGTTCGGCTTTCCCCCGTCGGGCCTGGTCCAGTCCGGCCTGGTTCCGTGCAGCACGTGCGACGCAGCGGCGATGTATTTGCGCCCCGCGTCCTCGGCACAGTTGACCGCGTCGGCGAGCGGCTGGTTCGAGCGTACTTTCGCAAGCTTGACCAGCATCGGCAGGTTCACCCCGGCGATGACGTCGATGCCTTTGCGCTCCATCATGGAAATCGCGAGGTTGGACGGCGTACCCCCGAACATATCAGTCAGCAGCACCACCCCGTCGCCGGTGTCGCAACGGGTGATGCAGCGCTCGATCTCGGCGCGACGATTCTCCATGTCGTCGTCCGGACCGATGCAGACGGTATCGACGTTCCGTTGTGCCCCCACAACGTGTTCCATGGCCGCGCGCAGTTCGTCCGCGAGCTTGCCGTGAGTCACCAGGACCATGCCGATCATGGAATGCGGCAGCGGGTCCGTGGTGAAGCGAGTGATCGAAGGATCATGTCGTACAGTCCCTTTCAGGCCTCCCGCACCTGCATCGGCGCGGGAAGATCGCCCGCGCCGTTCCCCAGTCCCATTCCGCCCGGGGCGACCGGCCGGTCCGTCAGATAGGCGCTCGCGTGGCCCTCCCGGGCCAGTTCGCGATGTGCGACGTGCAAACGCCAGTCTGTATCCGACCCGCCGGCTGCGACACGGTCCGCGAGGAACGCGGCCAGCCGCTCAATAATATAGACCGAGCGATGTCGTCCCCCCGTGCACCCTACCGCAATGGTGACATATTTCTTGCCCTCTTGCACGAAGCGAGGCAAGAGCAGGTCGAGCAGGCCGCCCACCTGGGCCAGGAATGGCGCGCACGCGGCGTCGGCCGCGACATAGGCGCCCACAGCGGGATCGAGCCCGGTGCCGGGCCGCAGCTGCGAATCGTAGTGCGGATTGCGCAGGAACCGCGCGTCCAGCACGAGATCGGCATCGCGCGGCAGGCCTTGCGGATAGGCGAAGGAGACCAGGGTCACCACCAGGCGCGGGGCCGGCTGGTCGGCGCCGAAATGCCGCTCCACCAGCCGGCGCATGGCCGGCAGCGGCAGGTCCGAGGTATCGAGCACGAGATCTGCCGCCCCCCGCAGCGGGCCGGTCAGCGCCTGCTCCTCGGCGATCCCGTCGGCAACCCGGCCTTCCGGGGCGAGCGGGTGGCGCCGGCGGGTTTCCGTATAGCGGCGCAACAGAACCGTTTCCTCCGCCCAGACATAGACCAGCTCCGGACTGAGCCCGGCCTCCGCATGCAGCCGGTCGAGCACCGCCAGCAGCTCCGCGGCGGCGAAATCCTGGCTGCGGACGTCGATCCCGACTGCGAGCCGGCGGTCGGTGCGGCGCACCGTCTCCTCCAGCATCGCGAGCGGCGGATTGTCGATCGCGGCGTAGCCGAGGTCTTCCAGCGCATGCAGCACGGAGGCCTTGCCGCCGCCCGAAAGCCCGGTGACGAGCACGAGGCGGCGGCCAGGCGAAGGCATGGCCGCCGGCCGCGCGACACCGGGTTCCGGGACCCCGGGTTGCGGGACGGGCGCCGCCGGGACGGGCGGCGCGCTCTCCGGGCCGGGGGGGGAACCGCTCATGCCGCGAACGCCCCGGCCACCTGGGTCACCTGGCCGAGCGCGCAGGCCAAGGCCATGACCACCACGTCCGGGGCCGAGGCCGCGCGCGGATCCACCGCCACGATCGGCACCCCGAGCGCGCTCGGCGTTCGCGGCGTCGGCATCCGCTCCGGCGGCCGATCGGGCGACGCCAGCTCCACCGCCAGCGCCACCGCCGCGGACGCCACATGGTCGAGCCGGAGGATGCCCAGCCCGCGCACTTCCAGCAGCCCCGCGAGCGCCGGCGGCGGCCGGGCCCGACCGGCCTCGATCACCACCCGGTCGTCGGCGACCAGTGCGAAGCCGCGCGCCAGCAGGCGCAACGCGAGATCGGACTTGCCCACCCCCGGCGGCCCGAGCAGCAGCACCGCCGCGCCGTCGCGCGCGACGCAACTGGCATGGAGCGAACCGGGCGGAACGACCGGAGGTTTCATGGCGGCCCGAACTTTCATGGGCCCCCAGTCTGGTCCGCCGCGCCGAGAAACGATAGCGCCGCTTCACCCCGCGCGGGCGGCAGGCTGCGCGCAGAACCACCCAGTCCGTGGACCCATCGCCGCGCCGACCGCTCGGCCCGCCGCTGGGCCGGCACGGCGCGGCACCGGCCGGGTCGCCTGACTTGTCGCCGTCCGTGCCCCATGTCAGCCTCCGCCCGGCCATGACCAGCCGCCCCGCCATTGCCGCCGCCGCCCACCGGCTGATCCCGGTGATCCGTGAGACCCCGGTCCTGCGCGTCGGCGCGGACGCACTGGGCATCCAGGCACCGCCCTGGGCACACCTGACGCTGAAACTTGAGCTTCTGCAACATACCGGCAGTTTCAAACCGCGCGGGGCGTTCAACCACCTGCTCGCGGCGCGGGCGCGCGGCGCGGCGGAGGCCGTGCCCGGAGGCGCGGGGGTCATTGCCGCCTCGGGCGGCAACCACGGCGCGGCGGTCGCGTTCGCGGCCCGGGCGCTCGGCCTGGCCGCGGAGATTTTCGTGCCGGCAACGACGCCGGCGCCGAAACGGGCGCGCATCGAAAGCTACGGCGCGCGGCTGGTGCCGGTGGGCGCGGACTACGCCGCCGCCTTCGCCGCCAGCGAGGCCCGCCGAGCGGAGACCGGCGCGCTGTCCGTGCACGCTTATGACGACCCCGAGGTCATCGCCGGCCAGGGCACCGTCGGCCGGGAATTCGAGCAGCAGGCGCCGGAGCTGACCCACATCCTGGTCGCGACCGGCGGCGGCGGCCTGCTTGCCGGCATCGCCGCCTGGTACGCGGGCAGCGCCCAGGTGATCGGGGTGGAACCCGAGACCTGCCCCACCCTGCACGCCGCGCGGGCCGCCGGCCACCCGGTGCCGGTGGCGACCAGCGGCCTCGCCGCCGACAGCCTGGGCGCGCGCCAGGTGGGCGCGCATGTCTTTCCGCTGGTGGCGGCGCATGTCGCGGCGCTGCTGTTGGTGCCGGATGACGCCATCCGCGCCGCGCAGCGGCTGCTGTGGGACCGGATGCGTGTTCTGGCCGAACCGGGCGGCGCGACCGCGTTGGCCGCGTTGCTCTGCGGAGCGTTCGTGGTGCCGGAAGGGGCCCGGGTCGGCGTGGTGGTGTGCGGGGGGAATACGGGGGCGTTGCCGGAATGAGGCGTCCGGAACCGGCCATCGGACCGGTCCCGACCGTTGCCCGATCGCCGGCGAGCGTTGCACCGGCCGGCACGGAAACGCCAGCGCGGAAATGATCGTGAGCAGCGACGACGAACTGCTCGTCCTCCACCCCTGGCGGGGCGTGCGCATCCTGCGGCCGGCGGCGTATCTTGCCCTCGCCTGACCCCATTCCGATCGGCCCACAAAGGCATCCCCTCATGAGCCTCGTCCGCCTCGACATCGCCCCCTCCGGCATCGCCACCGCCACCCTCAATCGTCCCGAGGTCGGCAACGCCTACAACGAAGACCTGCTCGACGAACTCATCGCCGGCCTCACCCGGCTCGCGCCCGACCCCGCGATCCGCGCGCTCGTGCTGCGCGGCGCCGGCAAGCATTTCCAGGCGGGCGCCGACATCGGCTGGCTCGGCCAGGCCACGGAATACCCGCCGGAGCGCAACTACCAGGCCTCCATGGCCACCACCCGGGCGATGCAGTTGCTGAACGAATTCCCCCACCCCACCATCGCCGTCGTGCACGGCGCCTGCTTCGGCGGCGGGGCGGGGATGGTCTGCTGCGTCGACGTCGCGCTCGCCACGCCGGACGCGCTCTTCGGGCTGACGGAGGTCCGGGTCGGCGTCGCCCCCACCCCCATCTCCACCCACATGGTCCACGCCATGGGCCTGCGCCACACCCGCCGCTATGCCCTCACCGGCGAACGCTTCGACGCCGCCGAGGCGTGCCGCATCGGCCTGGTGCACGAGGTGGTGGCGGCCGAGGCGATGGAGGCGAAGCTCACCGCCATCCTGGACGCGATCCTCCTTGGCGCGCCGGGCGCGATCACAATGACCAAGCGCTCGTTCCTCGGCGCCAACGGGCTGCTGCTCGACGAACGCGCAATGACCCTGCTCGCCCACGAAAGCTGGACCCAGCGCGCCACCGAGGAAGCCCGCGAAGGCACCACCGCGTTCCGCGCCAAGCGCCGGCCCGGATGGTACCACCCGCCCGGCTGAGATCGCCCCGGCCGCGCAGTTCAAGAACAAGCGCACCCCGCTTGCAGCACCGCCAGGGCGGCGCACAATCGCGCGCAACGATCGACGGAGACGAACCCAAGATGACGACGGCAAACGAAAAAATGGCAAACGAGAAGATCCTGGGCGTGCTCGGCGGCATGGGCCCGCTCGCCAGCGCCCAGTTCATGCTGCGCCTCACCCTGCTGACACCCGCGGAGCGCGACCAGGAGCACATCCCCGCCGTGCTCTGGTCGGACCCGCGCGTGCCCGACCGCACCCGAGGCCGCCAAGGCGCCGGCCCCGACCCCCTTCCGTGGCTGCTGCGCGGCATCGCCGGCCTGCGCCAGGCCGGCTGCACCGCCATCGCCATCCCCTGCAATACCGCCCACGGCTGGTACGACGACATGGCCGCCGCCGCCGGCTGCCCCATCCTGCACATCGTCGATGCCGCCGCCGCCGACCTCCGCCGCGCCCACGTCCCCCCAGGCAAGATCGGCGTCATGGGAACGGCCGCCACCCTGGCCATGAACCTCTACCAGGACCGCCTCGGCACCCAGGGCTGGGACTGCCTGATCCCACCGCCCGAACAGATGCAGCGCCTGGTCAGCCCCGCCATCGCCCTGGTGAAAGCCAACCGCGTGCAGGACGCCTACGAACCCCTCGCCGAAGCCGCCCGCAACCTGGCCGCGCGCGGCGCCCGCGCCGTGGTGCTCGGATGCACGGAAATCCCACTCGGCCTCGCCGCCGGACCGAGCGACAAACTCGGCGCCCCCGTCATCGACACCATCGACGCCCTCGCCCGCGCGGCGATCGGGTGGGCGCGGAGCTGACCGGCAGGAAGCAAGGCCAAGGGGCTTTGCCCCATATGCGCTAGGATAGTGCATATTTTGCCTCGTTTGCCTGGCAGAGCCTGCGTCGGGGCGGTTCGGAGCGTCGTCGTCGTGCGTCGGCTCGTGCGCTCTGTGCGCGGCGTCTGGGCGCGGGGGCGAGCAGGCCCCATTGGAGGTACCGATGCGCGCGTTGCCATTCCCGCCAGAGACTGATCTGGCGCGACGCCGCCCTGTCGTGCGCCTCAGGGGGGGGAATCGAGGTCTTCGCAGAGCGAAGTCTCGATCAGAACCGCGGCGATCAGATGTGCGAGCAGCCAACTTCGGGCGAGCCTTGGGTCGCTCGCCCGCAACGCAGCGAACGCGCCCAGGCTTTTCAGTCGTTTGAAGGCGATTTCCACCTGCCAGCGCAGGCGATAGAGGCGGATCACCTCCGCGGCCGTCGC
>JABBNW010000213.1 GCA_019352115.1 Pseudomonadota bacterium | reverse complement strand
GATGTTCGCCGCGTCGGGGACGATCATTTTCGGCAACCAGGCGCCGTGAGGCGGGCGAGGCGAGCAATGTGGCGGCATTTCACCAGCCATCACTGTGCCCCCGCATCAGATTTGGCCGCAAGGTCGATACGGGTGTCCTGCGCTGCCGCGTCAAAGTTTCGCGTCCAGCCTCTTGTCTCGTTCGTAAAGATCGGCTGCAGGACCTTGAGTAGCTGGGGGGCGTTTGGACGCGCCACTAATCGATGACAGGGGCAATAGATGAAATCCGCCCAATCGCGGGAGGACGGCTGGAGACATACCGCCAGGATGTCGAAGTCCCCAAAACGGTACGGGCGAGTGGCCGTTGCTTCTTCGCCGGCATGCCGGCTTCTCCCATTGCGAGTGCGCTGTGTTTCGACCACGTGCACAGGTGATCCGCTCAGTTGGGTTAGCTTTGTGCTGACTTTATGTGCACCTTTTTCGCGCCTCTGGTTCTTTACCTGTACTTTGAGTGGCCCGCTGTCATCGTCTAGCAGCAGATCGTACGGCAGATCTCCCTTGAACGGAATAGAGTGCCAACCAGCGAGTTTCTGGGGCACTACGACGGTACGGAAGGTGGCTTCCGCGAGCACGCCGCGTACGCCACGCTGGGTCAGATCGGGCGCTTCAAAGATCGCCTCGAGGATAGCCTCGGCTGTCGTATTCCACGCCGTCTCAATCTCGTGGATCGGGATGTGATAGTCTTGCCGCAATATCTTGAGCACCGATTCGCGCTGGTCGTTGGTGAGCCCACGGAGCAGGACCCGCGCTTCATCCAAACTCACTTTTTGGGCTTCCTTCCCGCCGGCAGACGATCGAATGCCATAACCTCGCTGCGTCGCACCAGTTTGCGGCCAGCTATTTCGAACACGGCGAGCCTGCCACGATCGACCAAATGCGCTATGGCTTGCCGCGTTATGCCCCGCAGGCGGGCGGCTTCCGACTGGCTGATCCAATCGTCGGTGGCCCCAGTATTAATTGGATTGACAGTGACAACCAATTTCCTCTACCCTGTGCGCCGTCAATAGGAGTATCCAGTCACCCATGACCACGGTGATCAATGACCTGTTCGAAGTGATCGCGCCAGCCCTTCCCCGTAGGGCGCCTGGCCTTCCCGATGGCGCAATGACGCCGGCCGTTGACGGGCTGCGGCCTGCCTACACCACGTCGGGGGGTGCCGCATTCCTCGCGGACGCCTTGCATGTGCTCCGCAAGTTGCCCGACCAAAGCGTCAATGCCGTCATCACTTCGCCACCGTATGCGCTACACTTCAAGAAAGAGTATGGCAACGCCAGTAAGACAGACTATGTGGCATGGATGCTGCCCTTCGCCAAAGAAATCCGGCGGGTTCTCACTGACGATGGGAGTTTTATCCTAAATATCGGCGGCAGCTATAATCCCGGAACACCGACCCGCTCACTCTATCACTTTAAGCTCCTGGTCGCACTGGTTGAGGACCTCGGGTTTCATCTTGCCCAGGAATGCTTCTGGTATAATCCGGCCAAGATGCCTAGCCCGGCGGAGTGGGTGAACGTCCGGCGCATTCGGGTCCGGGACTCGGTTGAATACGTCTGGTGGCTGTCCAAGAACGCGTGGCCGAAGGCCAACAACCGGAACGTGCTGCGGCCGTACAGCGAAGATATGTTACGCTTGGCGCGACGTGGCCTTAGGGCCACGACACGCCCTTCCGGCCATGCCATCAAAGCGTCGTTCGCCAGTCTCGGGGCAGGCGGGTCGATCTCCGCCAATGTCATCGAGGAAGATGCGCCCTTGGATATGCTGCGGTTCGGGAACAACTCGGCCAACGATCGCTACACGGAGCGCTGCAAGGCTGCCGGGCTACGCATCCACCCCGCGCGGTTTCCCGCGGCGCTGCCGGAGTTTTTTATCAAGCTGCTGACCGAGCCCGGAGATCTCGTGGTTGATCCGTTCGCGGGGTCGAATACGACCGGAGCTGTTGCCGAAACTCTAGGGCGCCGATGGATCGCAGTGGATCAGATGCCGGACTACCTTCGGGCAAGTGCCTTTCGGTTCGATCCGATTCCGGTGATCGACGCAGCGCTGGTTTCCACCTCAGGTACTATCTCCCGCACTGCCAAAGCGTCGGCCACGGAATAACCTGACAGCCCGTGCCCCGGCTGCTGACCACGCCGGTGTCGGTTGACTTCAGCGATACGATACCGGCCGGCCGGCTTGTGGTCTCGGTGAGGGCGGTCCGCAATGTCGTCTCCGGCAAGGCTGGAGCGGGTGAAGGGAATCGAACCCTCGTATGCAGCTTGGGAAGCTGCCGTTCTACCATTGAACTACACCCGCGCCCGGAGGCCGACCCGACTATAGGCGTGCCGGCTTGACGGCGCAATCCGCCGGCGCCTAGAAGCGGCCCTGGCGGCAACCCCGCCCCTCGTGATTTGTCCGGCCGGATTGCGGCGAGGTGAAACAAGCGCGCTAAAGAGGCCCGTGGTCGCTCCGGTTCGCCGGCGCGCCCGCACACCCTCCGAGGGCCGGCCCCACCATCATACCCAGGGCCGCCGCATGTCACAGCTTCCCCCCAGCCTCCGCCCCGCCACCCGCCTGATCCACGGCGGCACCGTCCGTTCGAATTTCGGGGAAACCTCCGAAGCGCTGTTCCTCACCTCCGGCTACGTCTACGACAGTGCCGAGCAGGCCGAGGGCACGTTCAACGGCTCGGTCGAACACTACCAGTATTCCCGCTTCGCCAACCCGACCGTGGTGATGCTGGAGACCCGTCTGGCCCTGGTCGAGGGCGCCGAAGCCTGCCGCACCACCGCCACCGGCATGGCCGCGGTGCACGCTTGCCTGTTGTCGCACCTGAAAACCGGCGATCGGGTGGTGGCCTCGCGCGCGCTGTTCGGTTCCTGCCACTGGATCGTCTCCACCCTGTTGCCGCGCTACGGGATTGCCGCCGAATTCGTGGACGGCGCCGACCTGGCGCAATGGCGCGCGGCGCTGGCCCGCCCGGCGCAACTCGTGCTGGTGGAAACGCCGTCCAACCCGAAGCTGGAACTGGTCGATCTGCGCGCGGTGTCCGAACTGGCCCACGCAGCGGGCGCGATCGTCGTGGTGGACAACGTGTTTGCGACGCCCTTGGGCCAGCAGCCGCTGGAACTCGGCGCCGACGTGGTGGTCTATTCCTGCACCAAGCACATCGACGGCCAGGGCCGCGTGCTCGGCGGCGCGGTGCTGGGGCGCAAGAAATGGGTCGAGGAAACCTTGCAGCCCTTCCTGCGCAACACCGGACCGGCGCTGTCGCCGTTCAATGCCTGGGTGCTGCTGAAGGGGCTGGAAACCTTGGCCTTGCGGGTCGATGCCGCCTGCCGCGGGGCGGCGGCGATCGCGGCGTTCCTCGCCGACCGGGCGGAGGTGCGCCGCGTGTGGTACCCGACCCGCGCCGACCACCCGCAGCACGCGCTGGCCGCGGCGCAAATGCAGGGCGGCGGCACGGTGGTGACGTTCGAGCTGGCCGACAAGGACGCGGCATTCGCGGCGATGAACCGGTTCCGGCTGATCGCGGTGTCCAACAACCTGGGCGATTCGAAATCGCTCGCGACGCATCCGGCCACCACGACGCATATGCGGATCGGCGCCGAGGAACGGGCGCGGCTCGGCATCACCGACGGGGTGATCCGCCTGTCGGTCGGGCTCGAGGATCCGGACGACCTGCGCGACGACCTGGCGCAGGCGCTGTCGGGCGGCTGAACGGCTGCGCGGGGAGGGGCGGAGCCGGGCGGCCCTTGCGTGCGCGCGCCGTCCGGCCGAGCCTGCCCGGATCGACACCAGCCCAAGGACGCACGGCATGGCAGGCTCCCCCGCTTCCTCTTCTTCCCGCGACGGTGCGATCGCACGCGCGCTCGAACATTTCGATAGCGGCGGGTTCCGCACCCGGCTGGCGGAACTGGTCGCCATCCCTTCGACCTCTCAGGAACCCGAGCACGCCGCCGATCTGCGCCGCTATCTGGAAGACGGCATCGGTCCGTGGTTGCAACGGCTTGGTTTCGCCCTGGCGATCGAGGCCAATCCGAAGCCCGGCTTCGGCCCGATCCTGACCGCGACCAGGCTGGAAGACCCGGCGCGTCCCACCGTGCTCACCTACGGCCATGGCGACACGGTGCGCGGGCTTGCCGAGCAATGGCACGAGGGGCGCGATCCGTGGCGTCTGAGCGATGGGCGGTTGAACGAGGAGGGCGATCCGCACACAGGCCGCTGGTACGGCCGCGGCACCGCCGACAACAAAGGCCAGCACGTGCTGAACCTCGCCGCGCTGGAGGCGGTGCTGGCCGAACGCGGCGGCAGGCTGGGGTTCAACCTGAAACTGCTGCTGGAGACGGCGGAGGAACGTGGCTCGCTCGGCCTTGGGGACTTCGTAGCGGCGGCGCGTGAGCGGCTGGCCGCCGACGTGCTGATCGGCAGCGACGGCCCGCGCGTTGCGCCCGACGTGCCGACCATTGCCACCGGCACGCGCGGGACGTTCCATTTCGACCTGGTGGTTTCGTTACGGCCGGGCGGGGTACACTCGGGTCACTGGGGCGGCCTCGCGCCTGACCCGGCGGTGATCCTGGCGCACGCGCTGGCGGCGATCATGGACCGGCATGGGCGTATCCTGGTGCGCGACTGGCTGCCCGCCAACGGCGTGCCGGCGGCGGTGCGCGCCGTGCTGGACGGCTGCACGGTGGACGGCGGCGGCCAGGCGGCCACGATCGATCCCGACTGGGGCGAGCCCGGCCTGACGGCTGCGGAAAAACTTTATGGCTGGAACGGGTTCATCGTGCTGGCGATGACGTCGGGGCGGCCGGAGAACCCGGTCAACGCGCTCGCCCCGGACGCGCGCGCGCATTGCCAGATCCGCTACACGGTCGATACGGATCCGGAAACCTTCGCGCCCGCGTTACGCCGGCATCTGGACGCCGCGGGCTTCCCCGAAGTGCGGATCGAGAACGCCGGCGTGCGCATGAAGGCGAGCCGCACCGATCCCGCCGACCCGTGGGTGCGCTTCACCGCCGCCAGCCTGGAACGCAGCCTGGGCAAGCGGGTGCAGGTGATCCCCAATTCCTCGGGCGGTCTGCCTGGGGATGTGTTCGTCGATCACCTCGGGCTGAAACTGGTGTGGATTCCGCACAGCTATGCTGGCTGCGGCCAGCACGGGCCGGACGAGCACCTGCTGATCGCGACCGCGCGCGAGGCGATCGCCGGGATGGCCGGATTGTGGTGGGACCTGGGGGAGGAAGGGCTCGCCGGCCTGTCCACGGCCGCGGCGCCCAGCTGAGACACGAACGCCTTCGCCGCCAGGCGGGCTGGCGCGATCACCACCCGCTTGGCTGACCCGGGGCAGTCTGACCGGGCCGCTCGGCCGGAACCAGGGCGCGGACACGCTGTCTGCGCCCTGGCTCCCATTTTGCGTCGGGCAATGGCAAAAGCGCTCATACGCGCGACGCAGGTCGGCCCGAGCGCCCATGGCATATCCTGGAGCGGACCGGCAGCCATATCGGCCGCAACTTTTTTGGAGGTGTCCGCGGTGTACGGCGACCGCACCCGCAACCGAAAGAGACGACGCCAATGGCGAGCCAGCTCGGGATGTCCGGGTCCGAACCCCAGCCCGCCCGCGTTGGCCGTGGCTGGTGGAAGGAGCGTCTGCGCGAGCTGTCTGCCGCCTGGTCGAGCGTTGCCGGTCGTGTCGCGTTCTTTTCGGCGCTGGGCTTTGTGGCGGTGGTGCTGGTGTCCACCAACGCAATCCAATTGGCGTGCCAAACCAACCAGGAGGTCGGGGCGCTTGTACCCGAGGCGGCGGCGGTCAACGCAACGGCGGTCAAACTGCACACCATGGTGGACCGCGAACGCGTCATTATCGACGGTCTGATAGTACATCATAACGAAAAGAGCAACGCGCCGGCGCGCCGCGCCGCCGCGACGGTCGCGGCGGAAATGCGCAACTGTCTCGTCGGGAAAGATGGCTGTGTTGCGCCACCAGCCAGGGTTACCGGTACTATTGGTGCTGCCTTCGCGGCCATGCTCACTGCAGGAGCGGACGCGAGCCGGTCGGTCGGGGAGAACCACCCCACGTCCGGAATCGCGATTACCCGCTTCGACGAAATGGCGGACCGTGTGCAGCGAATCGTGGGGGAATGGCAGGAACAAAAATTCACGGGCCTTCTTGCTCAGCTCGCGGCCCTCAACGCCAGCACCAGGAGCGCGGCGGTCTACGTCATGGCCGGCGCGATCGGTTGCCTTCTGGTCGGGTTGCTGGGACTGATCGCGGTGTGTCGGATGCTGGGCCGGCAGCGCCGGCTGACGACCGTGATGCTGCATCTGGCACAAGGCGTGACCGGCCACGAGGTCCCGTTTCGTGACATGCAGGGCGAGATCGGCCAGATGGCGCGGGCGCTGGACGTGTTCGTGCATACGTCGCGAGGTCTTGCCAAGCGCAAGGCGGAGCTGCGCCTGAGCAACGAGCGGCTCGCTGCGACGCTCAACAACATGTCGCAGGGCGTCTGCATGTATGATGCCGAACATCGGTTGGTGATCTGCAATGCGCGCGCCAGGCAGATCGTCGGTCTGCCGGCCGAGATGGCCCTGGAAGGACTGACCTGCTTCGAGTTCGTCGATCTCGCGGTCGGGCAGGGCAGCTACGGCGGGGAGAGCGCGCAGGGGATGAAGGAGCGGCTGCGCACCAACATGGCAGGTCACCTGCCGGTCACCTTTGTCCAGGAACTGGCGGACGGGCGCACCCTGTCGCATTGGATCACGCCGATGTCGGACGGGGGGTGGGTCATCACGTTCGAGGACATCACCGAACGTCGCGCTGCGGAAGCGCAGCTCGCCCATATGGCCCACCATGATGCACTCACCGGGCTCGCCAATCGCGTCCTGTTCCGGGCCGAGCTCCAGAAGGCGGTGACCAAGGCCGGCCGCGGCGACAGCGCGGCGGTTCTCTATGTCGACCTCGACCACTTCAAGAAGGCGAACGACACGCTCGGCCACCCGGTGGGCGATGTGCTGCTTTGTGCGGCCGCGGAACGCCTCCGTGATTCGGTCAGGGAGACCGATCTTGTCGCTCGCCTCGGCGGCGACGAGTTCGCGATCATCCAGTCCTCCGGCGGCCAACCGGATGCGGCCGCCGGGCTTGCCGGCAGGCTGGTCGCCGCACTCGCGGAGCCGTTCGACATGAACGGGCATCAGGTCGTGATCGGCGGCTGCGTCGGGATCGCGCATACGCCGGCGGACGGCACCGACCCCGACGAGCTGATGCGGAAAGCCGACCTCGCACTCTATCAGGCGAAGGCCGACGGCCGCGGCACCTATCGCTTCTTCGAGCCGAGCATGTGCGCGCGCCTGCACGCGCAATCCGGTGTGGAGGCCCTCCTGCGGGCCGCGCTGCCCAACGGCGAATTCGAGCTGCATTATCAGGCGCAAACAGATCTCGTCGCCCGCGAGATTGTCGGTTTCGAGGCGCTTCTGCGGTGGCACGCGCCGGGACGCGGGCTCGTTTGCCCCGCCGAGTTCATTCCGGTCGCCGAGGCGAATGGACTGATCGTGCCGATCGGCGCGTGGGTGCTGCATCAGGCCTGTGCCGAAGCGGCGACATGGCCGGATCATCTGAGCGTCGCCGTCAATCTTTCGGCGGTGCAGTTCCAGGCCAGCGGACTGCTCCAGTGCGTACGGTCCGCGCTCGACAGCTCCGGGATCGCTCCGCACCGGCTCGAACTGGAAATCACCGAAACCGCCATGATGGCGCACTCGGGCGGCGTGCTGCAGACCTTGCACGACCTGCGGGCGCTCGGCGTGCGCATCGCCATGGACGATTTCGGGACCGGATATTCCTCGCTGAGCTACCTGCAGCGCTTCCCGTTCGACAAGATCAAGATCGACCAAAGCTTCGTCCGCGGCCTGGCCGGCGAGGAAGGATGCGACGCGATCATCCGCGCCGTGGTCGGCCTCGGCAAAAGCCTCGGCATCGAGACGCTCGCGGAAGGGA
>JABBNW010000212.1 GCA_019352115.1 Pseudomonadota bacterium | reverse complement strand
GCCCCCCTCACCCCGACCCTCTCCCCCCGCAAGCGCGGGTGGAGAGGGAGAAGGGGGGGCGAACGGTCAGCCGCCCACCTGGCGCTTCAACTCCGCCCAGCGATCCAGGATCGGCAGCACGTCCGCCGCCGGCGATGACGGCAGCGCCACGGTCACCCGCGCAACGTCCAGATCGCGGAACCGTTTCAAGGTGTCGAGATCTTCCTTCGCCGAGAACATGCTGATCGGCAGGGTGGCCGGATCGCGCCCCGCTTCCTCCGCCATCTTGCGGAACAGCGGGATCTGGTCGGTGACGTCGCCGCGGCCGGCGATCGGGATCCAGCCCTGGCCGTAGCGGATGGCGCGACGCGCGGCGTGCGGGAAGGCACCGCCCACGATCACCGGGGGGTGCGGCTTCTGCACCGGCTTGGGCCAGGTCATCATCGGGTCGAAATTCACGAACTCGCCGTGGTATTCGGGCTTCGGCTTGGTCCAGATCTGCACCATCGCCTCGATCTGTTCGCGCATCTTCTTGAAGCGGGTGGCGAATTCGGTGCCGTGGTCTTCCATCTCCTCGGCGTTCCAGCCGCCGCCGATGCCGAACAGGAAGCGCCCGCCGCTGACCTGGTCCAGGGATGCAACGAGCTTGGCGGTCTGGATGGTATCGCGCTGGATCACGAGGCAGATGCCGGTGCCGATCAGCAGCCGCTTCGTCACCACCGCCGCGGCGGTCAGGGTCACGAACGGATCGAGCACGTCGTAATAGGGCTTCGGCAGGTCCCCGCCGCCGGGATAGGGGGACCGGCGGGAGGTCGGGATATGCGAATGCTCCGGCGCCCAGAGCGATTCGAACCCGCGCGCCTCCATCGCCGGGCCCAGCTCCGTGGGCGTGATCGAGGAGTCGGTGAAGAAGATCGAAGCGCCGAATTCCATGATGGGCCTCCCTGGCCGTACTGCCTGGGGCAGGCTAGCGCGGTTTGCCGCCGGCGCGCCAATCGGCTTTGATCGGGCGGCCCGGCGGGGCCGCGGATGGCGCGCGACAGGGCAAGGAGACACGACGATGCCGTTCGATGAAACCAATGGGCGTCCCGGCCGGCGGTCGTCGCGCAACGTGCTGGGCGGACTGCTCGAACTGTGCTCGGCCCGCCCGCTGACCGGCTTCTTCCGCAACGGCTGCTGCGACACCGGGCCGGAGGATGTCGGCAGCCACACGGTCTGCGTGGTGATGACGGCGGACTTCCTGGCGTTCAGCAAGGCCGCCGGCAACGACCTCTCCACCCCGCACCCGGAATTCGGCTTCCCCGGGCTGCAGCCGGGCGATCGCTGGTGCCTGTGCGCGCCGCGCTGGCAGGAGGCGCTGGCGGCGGGCATGGCGCCCGGGGTCGTGCTGGCGGCGACGGCGGAAGGCGCGCTGGAATTCTGCACGCTTGCCGACCTGCGCCGGTTCGCGGTGCCGGCGGGCGAATAGCCGGCCGCCCGTCAGGCCGCTCGGCGCCGCCCGAACGGCACCAGCAAGGACAACGCAACGACATACAGGAACACCGCGACATAGAGCGCGGTGAACACCCACATCGGCAGATCCCAGTAGATCAAGCCATCGACGACCCGCAGGATCAGCGGCGTCGGCGACCGCCCGGTCAGTTCGTCCTGCCACAAGGTCAGCACGCACGCCCGCCCGGCCAGCGCCTGACCCGCGACCGCCGCCAGCAAGGCCAGGTGCAGCAGGCGCAGCCAGCCGATGCGCACGATCCGCCAGCCACGCCAGGCGCCCACGGGGATGACGATCAGCCCCGCGACGTTGAACGCAATCACCAGCAGATGCACCGCCAGGATCGCCTCGGCCAGGAACATCGCCCGCATGGCGCCCGAGCCTGCCAGACCGCGCGCCGCGACGCGAGCCCGGTTGCGCCCGCCCCGGTGCTGCCGGACAGTGGCACCCCTGATCCGGGGGCCAGCATGAGCGAACCAGGCGTTGCGCACACCATCGACGCCAGCGGCGTCGCGACCGTCACCGTCGCCAACGTCGGCAAGCTCAATACCTTGACGCCGGCGCTGATGCAGGCGTTCGTCGCCGCGATCGAGGCCGTCTCCGCCACGCCCGCCCTGCGCGCGGTCGTGCTGCGCGGCGCCGGCGAGCGCGCCTTCATCGGCGGCGCCGACATCGAAGTGATGGCCGCGCTCGATGCCGCCGGCGCGCGTGAATTCATCACCCAGATCCACCAGTGCTGCGCCGCGCTGCGCCGCTGCCCGGTGCCGGTGATCGCGCGCCTGTCCGGCTGGACCCTCGGCGCCGGCCTGGAGATCGCCGCGGCCTGCGACCTGCGCATCGCCGCCAGCACCGCGCGGTTCGGAATGCCGGAGGTGCGCATCGGCATCCCCTCGGTGGTGGAGGCCGCGCTGCTCCCCAGCCTGATCGGCTGGGGCCGCACCCGCCGGCTGCTGCTGACGGGGGAAACGATCGACGCGGCCCAGGCGATGGCCTGGGGCCTGATCGAGCAGTTGGTGGCGGCGGACCGGCTGGACCGGGCGGTCGCGGTCACGGTCGGCAACATCCTCGCCGGCGGCCCGCGCGCGATCCGCCTGCAGAAGGAGTTGATCGCCGCCTGGGAAGAGCTGTCGCCGGAAGCCGCGATCGATCGCGGCATCGAAAGCTTCGTCCGCGCCTGGGACAGCGACGAGCCGGCACGGATGATGGCCGCGTTCCTGGAAGCGATGCGCGGCCGCAAGCCGGCGTAGCCGGCGCGAGACCCCCGACGGGGACAACCTGTCGCGGGTTGGTGGAGGGTTCCGGCCATGGGCTATTGGACCGTTGTCGTTATCGTCCTCGGGGCCGGCCTGCTGGCCGCGCTGTTCGCCGTCGCGGCGCGCCGGCTCATTCCGCTCGCGGCGCTGCGCAGCCACCACGACGTCGCCGGCGCGGTGTTCCTCCAGCTTGGCGTGATCTTCGCGGTCCTGCTTGCGTTCGTGTTCAACGGCGTGCGCACCGGCTACAGCGTGGCGGCGCAGGCGGTGAACCAGGAGTGCGGCAGCCTGCACGGCGTGGCGATCCTGGCCGACACCTTGCCGCCGCCCGGGCGAACCGCGGTGCTGGAGGGGGTGCGCGCCTATCTGACCGCAGTGATCGATCGGGAATGGCGAGGTATGGCGGACGGGCGTATCAGCGCTACCGCTACCGACCGGTTTCGCGCCGCCTGGACCGCGGTGGCGCGGGTCGCGCCGGCGAGCCCCGGGCTCGGGTCCGTGCGCAGCGAAATGCTCGCCGAGATGGCAACGGCACATCAGAGCCGCGAAACCCGGCTATTCCAGATGACCCGGGCCTTGCCCGGTCTGATCTGGGTGATGCTGATCGCCTTCACGGTCGTGCTGACCGGTTTCCTGTTCGCGTTCGCGGTCGAGAATCTGTGGTCGCAGGTCGTGTTTGCCGCGGTCTTCGCGGCGGCCCTGGCGTTGGTGCTGGTGATCATCCGGCTGCTCGACCTGCCGTTCCAGGGCGCGCTGCGCCTGCCGCCCACGGATTTCATCCGCACCTTGCACGAGGTCGTGCAGTTGCTGGCCGCACCGAGGCCTCCGCCGTGAGCCCCGCGCAGCGCGTGCTCCGCGGTGCCGGCGCGCGCGCGTCCCGCATCGCCTGCCGCGCGGGTCTGGCCGCCCTGGTCCTGGCCGCCCTGCTGGCGGTGCCCCCGGTCCGGGCGGGGGAGCTGGTGCAGGTCGCCGCGCATCGGGCCGACCCGCGCCATCCCGACACCGCGCCGCCGCTGTATGGGTTCCTGACCCATCCGCCCGGTCGCGGCCCCTTCCCCGCCGTGGTCGTGCTGCACGGCTGCGCCGGCTTCGGCCAGCCCGATATTGCCGCGGCCGAGCGGCTGCGCGCGGCCGGCTACCTCGCGCTGGCGCTCGACAGCCTGGGCGGGACGGACGCATGCCGGATGCCAGGCGGCGCGCCGGCCGAGGCGCGGGACGCCGGCGCCGCGCTGCGCATGCTCGCGGCCCGGCCGGACGTGGCGGCGGGGCGGATCGCGGTGCTGGGGTTCTCGATGGGCGGCTTCGCGGTGCTCGATCTGGTGACACAAGGCGGCGGAGCGCCGGCCGCCGGCCCGCGGTTCCGCGCCGCGGTGGCGTTCTATCCGAACTGCCGGTTCTCGACCGGGGTGATGACGACCCCGCTGCTGATCCTGATGGGCAGCGCCGACGACTGGACCCCCGTTGCGGCCTGCCGGGCCATTCTGGACCGTCGGGCCGGGCGCGGCGCGAAGGTGCGGCTCGTTGTCTATCCGGGCGCTACGCACGCCTTCGATGTGCCGGCGCGCGCGCACACGATCCTCGGCCATCACATTCGCTACGATGCGGCCGCGGCCCGCGCCGCCTGGGGGCAGGTGCGCGCATTCCTGGCCGCGGCCTTCGCCCAGGCTTTGCCGCCCGCGCTACCAGGCGGTAGAGTCGCCCCGAAGTAGCGCGGGGGGACGCCGAGGATGGATGACGCAGGGCCGCTCACCGGCGCCGAATGGTTCGCGCGCAGCCTCGCCGCCAACGGCACCACCCATGTCTTCTTCATCGACGCGGTCCTGCGCCGCACCCTGATCGAGCTAGGCACGTTGGGCGTGACCCGGGTGCTCGCGCATGCCGAGAAAGCCGCCGCCTACATGGCCGACGGCTACGCGCGCATTGCCGGCCGTCCGGGCATCTGCTTCGCGCAATCGGTCGGCGCGGCCAATCTGGCGGCGGGGTTGCAGGATGCGTATCTCGGCCGCTCCCCGGTGATCGCATTCACGGGGCGCAAGCCGGCCGCCGACCAGCACCGCAACGCCTACCAGGAGATCGCGCACGCACCGCTGTTTGCCGCGGTGACCAAATTCGACGCCGCGGTGGAGCAGGCCGCCGACCTGCCGCGCCTGCTGCGTCAGGCCTGGCGGGCGGCGATGAGCGGCTCGCCCCGCCCCGCCCATCTCGATCTGAACGGCTTGCAGGCGGAGGGGATCGAGACCGGACCGGTGGCCGAGCCCGCCGGCCCCGATCCGGCCTTCGCGCTGACGATGCCGCCGCACCGCCCGGTGCCGGCCCCGGACGACATCGCGCGCGCCGCCGCCGCCCTGCGCGGCGCGAAACGGGTGGCGATCGTCGCCGGCGCCGGCGCGACCGCATCCGGCGCGGGGGCGGAGCTGCTGGCCCTGGCCGAGGCGCTGGCGGCCCCGATCGGCACCTCGCTCGGCGCGCGCGGGATCGTCCCGACCCGGCATCGTCTGTCGATCGGCGCTGTGGGCAACTACGGCGCGCCGCCGGCGAACCGGATCGTGCACGGCGCCGACCTCGTGTTGTTCGTCGGCTGCCACACCGGCGATCAGGTCACGCATTCCTGGCGCATCCCGCCGCTGGCGACGCAGGTGGTGCAGATCGACGTCGATCCGCTGGAGCTGGGGCGGTCCTATCCGCACACGCTCGGGTTGATGGGCGATCCGCGCGCCACCCTGGCCGCGCTTCGCGCCGCCCTCGGCACGCCGGCGCGCGACGGGGCATATGCGGCGCAGGCGGCGGCGATCGTCGCGGAGTGGCGGGCGGAGATGGCGCCGAAGCTGGCCTCCGCCGCCGCGCCGATCCGGGTGGATCGGCTGTGCGCCGAGGTCACCGCGGCGCTGCCGGAGGATGGCATCCTGGTCGCCGACACCGGCTATTCCGGCATCTGGACCTCCACCTGCATCGAACTGAACGGGGCCGGCCAGACCTATCTGCGCGCGGCTGGGTCGCTCGGCTGGGCGTTCCCGGCCTCCCTCGGCGCGAAATGCGCGGCGGGGGCGCGCAAGGTGGTGTGCTTCTCCGGCGACGGGGCGTTGTACTACCATCTGACGGAATTGGAGACGGCGCGCCGCCGCGGCATCGCGGTGACGTTGGTGGTGAACAACAACTCCGGCTTCGGCCAGGGCTGGCCCAACATCCAGCGCATGCAGGGCAACAAGCCCGGCGACGTGGCCGAGCTGGTGCGTTTCGGCCCGACCAATTTCGCCGATATCGCGCGCGATTTCGGCCTGCGCGGCATCCGGGTCGAACACCCCGACGCCATCGCCCCGGCGCTGCGCGCAGCGATCGCATCGGACGAAACCGTGGTCGTCGATGTCGCCACCGACATCGACCCCCGCGCCCCCGAACCCTGGCTGCCCGGAGATACGCCATGACCGACATTGCCGTGATCGGCGCCGGCACGATGGGCCACGCGCTGGCGCTGGTGTTCGCCCTCGGCGGCCACCAGGTGCGGCTGACCGACGCTGACCCCGCCACCCTGGCGCGCGCGCCGGCGTTGATGCGCGGCGCGGTGGACACCCTGGCCGAAGCCGGGGAGGTGGACGCCGAAGCCGCCGGCCGCCTCGCGCAATCGGTGCGCCTGTGCGCCACCCTGGCCGAGACCGTGCGCGGCGCGGCGATCGTTATCGAGGCGATCGTTGAACGCCCCGACATCAAGCGCACGCTCTATGCCGAGCTCGATACCTTGATGGCGCCGGATGCGATCCTGGCCAGCAACACCTCCAACCTCGACATCTTCCCGCTGGTACCGGCGACACGGCAGCGCCGCACCGCGATCGCGCATTGGTACACGCCGCCCTATCTGTGCGACCTGGTCGACGTGGTCCCGGGACCAGAGACCGATCCCGCCGTGATCGAAACCTTGCGCGCCACGGTGGCGGCGATGGGCAAGGTGCCGGTCGTGTTCCGCCGTTTCGTGCAGGGCTACGTGGCGAACCGGTTGCAGGCGGCGATCGGGCTCGAAGTGCAGCATCTGCTGGACGAGGGCCTGGTCACGCCGCGCGACATCGACCTGTCCGTGCTGCACGGGATCGCGCTGCGCATGCCGATCCTGGCGGTGCTGGCGAAGGCGGATTTCACCGGGCTGGAATTGCTGCGCGATCTCATGGCCAATCGCTCCTACACGCCGCCCGAACCGCGCGCGCACAGCGAGACGTTGGACACGCTGATCGCCGCCGGCCGCACCGGCGTCATGGCCGGGCGCGGCTATTTCGACTGGGGCGGGCGCGCGCCGGCGGATTTGTTCCGCGAGCGCGACCGCAAGCTGCTCGCACTCAAGCGCGCGCTGCGCGACATCGGACCCATGGAGGGCACATGATTCGTTACGATCTTGCCGGCCGCACCACGCTGGTGACCGGCGCCGCGTCCGGCATCGGCTTCGCCACCGCGCGCATGCTGGCGCAGAACGGCGCTACCGTGGCGGTGAATTTCCTGCCCGACGATCCGCGCGGGACCGAGGCGGTGGCGCGGCTCACCGCCGAAGGCTTCAAGGCGATCGCCGCGCCAGGCAACGTCGGCACCGCCGGGGAGGCGGAGCGGATGGTCACGACGGCAGTCGCGGATCTCGGCCGGCTCGATCTGCTGGTGAACAATGCCGGCACGCCCGGGACGACGCGGCGCATTCCGCCCGCCGAGCTGGATGCGATCACGGAGGAATTGTGGGCCACGCTCCTGTCGGTGAACCTGCTCGGCGTGTTCCGCTGCGCGCACGCCGCGGCGCCGGCCCTGAAAGCGGCGGGGGGCGCGATCGTCAACACCGCCTCGATCGCCGGCCTCGGCCGCGCCGGATCGAGCCTGGCCTATGGCGCCACCAAGGCCGGCGTCGTCAGCCTGACGCAGAACCTGGCGCGCGCGCTGGGGCCGGACGTGCGGGTGAACGCCATCGCCCCGGGCGCGGTGGACAGTTCGTGGATGGTCGACTGGTCGGCCGAGGAACGCCGTCGCTCGATCGAGAACGCCGCGCTCAAGCGCCGCTGCACGCCGGAGGACCTGGCCGAGGTGATCGTCTTCCTCGGCTTCGGCGCGGCGATGGTGACCGGGCAGACGATCGTGGTGGACGGCGGGCTGACGTTGTAGGGCCGTGCCCGTCGCCGCCGGTCGGCGTCGTTCTTGCCACGCCCGAAATGGCCGCGGTGGGAGATCCGCCGCCGGCGGACTCGCTGCACCAGGCCATCGCGGCCATCGCGCGACATCACACGCGCGCCGCGGACGCCCTGATCGCGCAAGTCAGCGGGGAACTGGCGAC